>JALFNQ010000143.1 GCA_022773965.1 Lachnospiraceae bacterium | reverse complement strand
CATGCCCGGCAGATGAGCTGCCATGCCAGCGCCTGCGATGATGACCTTGTAGCCGCGCTCCTCCGCAGTCTTTGCATACTCAAAAAACTCCTCCGGCTCCCTGTGGGCAGAGATGATGTTCATCTCATAGTCGATACCCAGCTTGTCCAGAATGTCTGCTGCCTTTGCCATAACGGGCATATCCGAGTCGCTGCCCATGACGATTCCTACTTTTGCCATAATTGTTCTCCTTTTTCCATGGTAATCTATGTTGTTTCATAATTAAATACGTGATCGTGAAAACCGCGTTTTCTATCCGCAGTCGCTATCATTCTAACATACACTGTTTTCATGTGAAAGTGCTTTTTACTATTTTTTTCTCTCACTCCAACGGCCGGTTCAGTTCCTCCGTGCCCGGCACGACAAAACGTCCATCCAGAATGATCGGATGCTCTGTACCGTTCGCCTCGACGACAATGATGGAATCCAGCTCGTCATAAGGAATGGTGATGTCGGTATGACAGTTCAGATATGCCTTCGACGCATCCTCCCTGCGCAAAATGGAGATCTCATTGTCTCTGGCAATGATCTCCTTTCCATCAGGATTGTACACAGGCGTATCCTCCGCATGAGAATAACACGTGTCACCAATCGCAAAATGCGGTCCTGTCTTTTCTGCGATCAAAATCGGAAGCTTATCGGCGATGTCAAAATCCCGCGCCATGCGATAGGCCGTCGTGTTCGTTCCAATTGCAAACTCACCCATCGGCAGTGTGTCGTGATGCATGAGCAGATTCTCATGGATCAATTTCAGATTTTCCGCTGCACTTGCAAAATTACTGCAGTTGTAATCCTTCACCATTCCATCCTCAAAGGTCAAAGTCAGATTTTCATAACCCAGCTCATTCAAAAAAACTTTTGTTACATGCAATATTCCATTCGTTCCCGTCAGCACGGGAGAAGTAAACACTTCTCCCACAGGAATGTTTACATCTGCCACACAATTCTCAAATGCCGTCTGTCTTGACGGATCACTCAGAGGATGAATTTTGACAGTCAGATCTGTGCGGTTCTTCCCTTTTCCTTTAATGTGCACATGGTCTGCCCGATCCAGCACATTGATGATCTTTTGCTGCATATCGCGATAAAGCATATAATCCAGTGTATTGATCTCTACCGTCCGCGCAAAAATCTCCTTGAAATTTTTTCCGATGGCGGGAATCGGATAGGCGATGATCGTGAAGCTTCGCTCCTCTCCCTTGATATACTGGTTCATGATCTGTGCACTTGCACCGGCGTTATATACATTAAGCTCCTGCTGCTTTTCTGTATAATTCAATGCGGCAGACTTATTTTCCGGTACAAAGGGTGTCTCACCAAATGTTTCTATCACTGCCGGTCCGGCATAGACAGCCGCCAGATCCTTATATTTTTCATAAGAAGTACGAAGAACCTCCAGTCTGCGCTCCACAAAGGCCTTGTCCAGATAAAATGCACGGTCAGACTTGTGATCGTAATCAAACTGACGATTCACAGACTTCACATAGCAGCCTTTTCTCCCATTTCCACGATTTCCCATGGAATTAATGCTGTCGCGATAAATCACCGGACGCAGCCCCATCTTTTCAAAATTTTTGATTGCCGCGCGCACCATACGCTCAAAGCCAATTGGATAACGCACATCTACAGTTCCTTTTTTTCTCAGGTCTTTACCAGTCACCTCAAATCCAATCCGGTAACCCTCTGTATAGGTGTCCGCCATAGCCTGGATCTGCTCCTCCGACAGAGAATTTAAATATTCTGCCACCTGCAGCTCACTGCTGCTGATATACTCACCATAGCGGTACAGATAAGTCAGATCCGTCAGATCCGACTCCATCACGATCTTTGTAAAGAAATCCAGGGAAGGATCCAGCATCTCCCGCACACTCTGCTCCACAAAAATCTCACTGTAATCGTGGAAAAACCAGTAGATGATCTGCTCGATCTCTTTTTTATCAGCACCTTCCTCCGACTCAAAGCAGTTATAGATCTGTACAAACAACTCACACAGGATCGTGATATCACGTTTTCTTCCCTCAAAGGCATAGGGAATCGCTGCGCGAAGCTCAGTATATAAAAAACAGAGTATCTGGCCAAACTCTTCGCCCAGCTGTTCTACCGCTACCGTTGGATTTGCATAACACCTGTCATAATTGCCCTCCTGCAGCTCATAATAAAACTGCCAGCTCATCTCCTCACACTCTGAGAGAGACCGGTGATCCAGTACTCCTGTTTCTTCCTTTTTTAATGTCTGGTCTACCATCATAAAAATATCGGCAAGCCTGCGAAAATAGGGCCAATATTTCTCCTCTACATTGTGCTCACTTCGAAGCTCCATGATCCGGTTCATGACCAGCTCGTAGCGCTCCTGCACTTCCTCATTTGCCTGCTGGTATTCCTCGCGATAACTCATCTTTTAAAATTTCCTTCCTCGTTGATTATACAAAATATATTCCAAGTCCATAGACAGCCACCCATATAAAAAGCAGCACGGCGGCAAACACAGCCGCCGCCTTTGGAATACCTCTGAATACATCTTCCTCCCGAAGTGCACGCACGGCAAACACCATGGCAAAAATCTGCAGCACCAATGCCAGCATTCCCACACCACCCAGAACATTTCCTGCGGCATCTCCTTTTTGAAATGTCTGGGAGACCGCGTAGATCAGCCAGATCAATGAAAACACTGACAACAACAGCGATGTGATTCCCACCCGGGAGTAACCCTTGTTCGTAAACTTTACGTCTCTATTCTTTCGTTTCATGACTCAAATCTTTTTCTATAACTATCTCATTCCTTCACGGTTTCGTTTGCTTTTTGTTATGCCAATGCCACATGTATACCAGGCGAAACAGCGCATATCCTCCCAATACGCCCAGCGTATTCAATAAAATATCATCTACATCAAAGCTGCCCACTTTGCTAAATAGCTGCACCACCTCTACAAACAGTGAAAATTCAAAACCGAACAACACCGTTTTCCCAAATGACCGGACACGCTTTACAAGCAACGGCAGAAATACACCAAAGGGAACAAACGCCAACACATTTCCGACCAGATTCAATGTCACCGCTGCAAATCCGAGCTGTCTTCGGTAGATCACAAAGCGGCGGATCTCATGGAACGGTATAAGATTGTATTGATACATGCGCTCCGTAAAGTTGCGCCCGGTGGCTTCCGCAAAAAACAGGAAATATGCCAGTGACAACAAATATATAATAAACAGACACCAGCCGACAATATAGGTTCCATCTTCTTCCTGCTGATATTTCATGAATACCTATACTTCCTTTGCTCCATACTGCTCATAGTATTCATCAATTCGTGCTTTTAATTCATTATCAATGAGAATGGTCCCATTCACCGGCTTGTTATAAAGTGCCTCTACAACCTCTGCCATAGACACGATCGCACGGGCCTGAAAACCGTATTTTTCCTGAATCTCGTCCAGCGCACTCTTCTCCCCGCCAAGACCGATCTCCATGCGGTTTAAGGATACCATGAGTCCTAAAATCTCCACATTGGCAGCGCCTCTTACCTTTGGAACAGTCTCTTCCATGGATTTTCCGGAAGTGGTAACGTCCTCGATCATAATGACTCTGTCACCATCCTTCAAGCTGCTGCCAAGAAAGCTTCCCTTATCTGCCCCGTGATCCTTTTCTTCTTTTCTGTCAGAGCAGTAACGGATCTCCTTTCCGTACAGCCTGCTGTATGCAACCGCTGTCACAACACTGATCGGAATACCCTTATATGCCGGTCCAAACAGCACATCAAAATCATCACCGAAATTTTCATGGATCGCAGTTGCATAATACTCTCCCAGCTTCATGAGCTGTGAACCGGTCACATAAGCGCCTGCATTCATGAAAAACGGCGATTTGCGTCCACTTTTCAACGTAAAATCACCGAATTTTAATACCTGGCATTCAACCATAAAATTAATAAACTCTTTCTTATAAGCTTCCATTTTTTTAGATCCTCCTATTTACATGCCATCTCTGGCAACTGTGTTTTCAAATAGACATAACTATACTTTCCAAGTATAGCATCAAACGATCACTTTTTCAACTAACAAACGCAGATGACGCAAAACAAGAGACAGTTCTGCGATTGCATAACTGCCTCTTGTTTTTATGCATATTTTCTTTTTCACCACCTACAAAATCTCCTGCCGGATAACCAGTGACATCAGACTCTGGTCATTCGCCATATCAAGCACTTTTCCCTCGCATAACAGATACGGCCGTTCCGGTATTCCGGGAACATTTTTTAAGACCACCGCGACACGGCCGTCTGATAACAGCACCTTCGTTCCCACACTGTAGATGCAGGCAAAGGTGCGCAGTGCTTTTACACACTCCACGGAGTATGACTCGGAGCCGGCGAGGTATTCAAATGCCTCTGCTCCCGTCATCGGATGATCGTTATAGGGTGAAATATTTGTCATATTATCATAAGCGCTTGCAAGGGCTACGATCTGTGCAGACAAATATATTTTATCCTTCGTAAGCCCAATAGGATATCCGCTGCCATCACATTTTTCGTGATGCTGCCAGACTGCATATGTCGTATCTACAGGCAGCGTAGTCATGCGCTGTAACAACCTGAACATCAGCTCCGAATGATTACGCAGCTTCTCACGCTCCGCTTCTGTGATATCTGATTTCTGGTACAGATCACCGCCCAAAAACGCTTTTCCCATATCATGAAGCATGCCTCCCAGTGCAATACTTTTTACTTTTTCATCTGTAAAACCAAAAACAATGGCAATTCCGGCGGACAAAATACTCGTTGCAATGGAATGATAATAAATCCAATTTGACGCGATTCGCAGGTCATACATTTCATAAAGCATATCATTACGATCAGCGCGCTCCCTCATAACCGCAACAATATCCTCTACATTCTCCGTCAGTACACGTACGAATTCTGCGATCTGACTGCCATCAGTCAACACCCTCGCACGCATTTCCTTTGCTTCTGCAACCATTCTCAACATCGTTTTATTGTCAAGGAACGGTTCGGACAGGGGAATGTCCTCGCGTCTGCAATTCTCCTGATTATCTATATAAATTCCTTTGTAGCCAAGCTTACTTATCATATCGATTGCTCGTTTTGTCAGCTTATTCCCAGACCGAAGCAATACCCGCATTTTATCATCGTATAACGTTTCCCTTGTCACATCCCCCTCATGCAAATTCTTTGTTCTCACGTATTCTCTCATCGTATATCCTTCCCGCTGCCAGCATCACAACTCCTGTGCTGAAATCCACATCTTTATTCAGGAACGACTCTGCGTTCCTGCAATCCGCCGGAGACTTTTATCGTATAGAAATACACCGTTTCCTATACGATAAAACTACCGTTTTCTTTTTATCTTACCAAAAAAGAGTTAAAAAGTGAACTGCCCAAAGGATCAAAGAGAAGTTTTTTCATTTTTTGTTACCGGTCTCTCCACGCCCCTCAGCCGGATACACAATGCAATTCTAAACAGTCGTCAGTTTTTAATTTCTCTTGTCGCCTCTTTCAGCCATACAAGCTCTTCACCTTCAAAATACGGTTCCAGCTTCTCATACACATCCTGATGATAATGGTTAAGCAAACCAATTTCCTTCTGCTCCATGGCAGAGGGATCGATGCCATCCAGATCAATGGGCACATAAGTCAGATTCTCAAAATACATAAACTGACCGTACTCATTTTCCTCACCCTTGCGACAGAGTAGTTCGTTTTCAATGCGCACACCGTGGCTTCCCTCAATATAAATGCCGGGCTCATCGGTAGTCACCATGCCCTCCTCAAATACCCAGTTCTCAGTCATATCGGAAACCTTGTATCGGAAGCTGTTGGGATCCTCGTGCACATTGAGCAGATAGCCTACGCCGTGTCCGGTACCGTGCTTGTAGTCCAGTCCTTTTTCCCAAAACACCTCTCTGGCAGCCAGGTCCAGATTGGCTCCGGTACAGCCGTACAAAAAGCGCGTATTCATCAGTCGTATCCATGCCCGGGCAACCAATGTATAATCCTGCTTCATCTGATCCGTGATTTCCCCGAGGATAAACGTTCTCGTGATATCAGTCGTTCCCTCATAGTAATGACCGCCGCTGTCGATCATAAGCATGCCTTTTGCAGCAATGTCCGTACAACTGTCGGGCGCAGCACTGTAGTGGACGATCGCTCCGTTTGCTCCATAGGCACTGATCGTATGAAAGCTCGGCTCGATGAAAGAGGCATTTTTCCTGCGCCACTTTTCCAGCTCTTCATCCACACTGATCTCCGTCATCGGCACCTTCCCGACATTTTTTTTCAGCCAGTACATGAATTTTGTCACTGCCACTGCATCCATCAGATGGGACTTACGCAGGTTTTCCTGCTCTGTATCGTTTTTTATCGCCTTCATAAGTGTGGTAGGGTTCGGTCTGTCCAAAAGTGTGACCTGCTCCCCGATCTCTTTTTTCAGACGGTAATTGATTCTTTTTTCGCAAAGCAAAATTTTTGCATTTGCATCATTTTTGCAATAGTCTGCAACATGACCGTAAAAGGAATCATAAGGCTTTAAATCAATCCTGTTTTCAGCCAGATATGCCAGCTCCGTTTCACCAAAGGATTCTGCATTTGCGAACAGATATACTTCCGTTTGCGTGATCAATGCATAAGCCAGCAGCACCGGGCAGCACTCCACGTCATCCGCGCGAAGATTAAACAGCCACGCAATATCATCCAGCGTTGTCAGGATATGCATGTCTGCCTGCTCCTGCTCCATCTTTTCGCGCAGTCTTTTTAATTTATCAGCCGTGCTCTCTCCGCTGTAACGTTCCTCCAGAAGATATACCTTTGTGGCAGGCAGCGTCGGCCGGTCAGTCCAGACTGCCTCTGCCAGATCTCTGTCATAGATCACGTGACCACCCTTTTTCCTGGCAATTTTTTCATATTCCATGCCGTCACTGGCGGTCATGACACGCCCGTCAAAACCGATATTCTGACCCTCTTTGAAGTTCTTTTCCACATATTCCTTTAGCTTCGGCACACCGGGCTCACCCATTTTCATCAGTGTGATCCTGCTGCCGGACAACTGTGCGGCTGCCTGAATAAAATAGCGGCCGTCCGTAAACAATGCAGCCTCGTCAGCCCACATGACCAGCGTTCCGGCAGAGCCCGTAAATCCGCTGAAATACTTTCGCACACAGAAAAATTCACTGACATACTCACTGTTATGAAAATCGCAGGTCGGGATGATATAACAGTCAATATCTGCCTGTTTCATCGCCTCTCTCAATTTTATTAATCGTTCCTGAATCATTTTTTCTTCCTTTCTTTATACATACAAGTCAGGCTATACCGCATCTCTTTGCGATACAACCTGACTATGATCTCATTCCATTATGCGTCATTTGCTTTGCTGTCATTACATAAAACCAATGCCACCAGCACCAGCACGATACCAAGCGCACCGCTGAACGTCAGATTTTCATGAAAAAGGATCACACCCAGCAGCGTTGCCGTCACCGGCTCAATGGATGCGATAATAGACGCCTTTCCATTTTCCACATACTGTAACCCCAGCGTGTAAGTCAGATAAGGAGCTACCGTACACAGAACACCGAAGGCTAGACAGAAAAGCAGATTGCCTGCACCGTCTGTTGTCACCTGTGCCACCTTTCCCATATCGGTCAAAAAACAGGAAGCAATCGCCGCGATCAGAAACGTGTAAAAGGTGATCGTCAGTGACGCATAACCTTTTTCAAGTGCATAACGGCTGAAAATGGAGTACAATGCATAGCCAAGCCCTGCTCCCATTCCCACCAGGATTCCTCCCGCCGATACCGAACCGGTCTCTGATAAAATACCTGTCACCAGCACGCAGCCAATAAATGTCATTCCAAGCGCCAACAGCTTCCGCTTTGTCAGCTTCTCTCTAAATAAAAAATAGGATAGCACCATCACGATCGCCGGGGCCGTATATAATAAGATCGCGGCCACGGACAGAGAGGTCATCGTGATAGCTTTAAAATAACAAAAATTGAAAAAGACGATACTGCAAATTCCGGTTCCAAGAAAACACCACAGATCTTTCAGTCGTATGTGAAACAATTTCCGGTCAAACAGGAGCAAAAATAAAAACAATGCCACTGTTGTAACCGCTGCGCGAAGACCAACGATCTCCATAGAAGCAAGTCCCTGTCCATTCAGCGTGCGCACAAACAGTCCCATGCTTCCCCACAAAACTCCTGCAATTAAGATCAATAATGGTGCAAATTTCTTCATTTTTCTTTCCTTCAATACTTGTAATATGTCAGACCGCAGTTACTTTGCGTGCCTGCATGATCTTGCGGTAGCCTCGCGCAAAAAGATGGAAAGGATCTTCTGCCCCTTCGCACTCAGGCTTTCCGTTCCTCCTTTGACACACCAGTCGTAAATCAGACCACGTTCTAAGGAAGCATAGGTATCAGCCAGTGACTCCGCCGTTTCCTCCCGGCTAAATTCACCCTTCTGCTGTCCTTCTCTGATAATCTGGGTGATCAGCTGATAATAAAAACGATTTTTATTTAAAAGCTCCTGCCGCTCCTTTGGCATGCCTACATAGACATGTTCCACCAGCCGGATCGGGACCTGGGTCTCGATCATCTCAAACAATTCCCGGTTTAAATACAAAAGTTTCTCATAATGTGTTAGCTTTGGATTCATGGATACCATCAGCTGTGCATATTTTTCATCAAAGAGATCCCCCAGCGTATGCTCCAGTTCATCCTTCTGTGAGAAATTCCTATAAAAGCTCTCCTCTGTCACACCAGCACGAGCGATCACATCGGCAATCGTTGTCTCCTCGTATCCCTTTTCCCGAAACAGCTCCCAAGCCGCCTTGACGATCCGGCTTCGCTCACTCTCCGTCTCATCTGTGATCTGTCCCAGTAAAAATCCATATTTCATTGGATCCTGATCATCAATGATCCATTCATTCAACCCGGTGATGTAGGCACTTCCTGTAATCTGTGGAATAATGCCCTTTTGTTCCCCGATCTCAACCTCCTGCACGGCTTCACCACGAAACAGTGAACCTGTAATACTCTCATAAATGAATGGCTCACCCAGCCCCAGCTCACCTTTTGCATGGAGTGCGGCCAGTTTTGCACTTGTTCCGGTTCCACAAGGAGAACGATCCACCTGCGCATCACCGAAGATCACACAGTTTTTCATCGTCGCACCATGTCTGGAATTTCTGGAATAAAACTCCACCAGATCCACGGTCGTAATATCCAGATAGGGATGACGGATCTCCACCGTTTCATTGATCGATTCCCGCAGTTCCATTCCAAGTCTGGTGATCGTATCCGCATTTTCCATCTGCAGAGAAAGCCCGATGGCATCCGCATCTACCAGTGCAAAAAAGGAGCCTCCAAAGGAAATATCATAGGTGATCCTGCCCCATTCCTCTGTCTCGATCTCCAAACCTTCTTTATATAAGAAAGCCGGCACATTCAGAATGCTGACTTCCACTGCCTCTCCGTCTACCACATGTACTTTTGTGCGGATAATGCCTGACGGCGCATCCAGAACCACTTCCGTATATGGTTCCGTAACAGAGACCATCCCAGTCTCTACCAGCATGGAAGCCGTACCTATACTACCATGCCCACACATATTAAGGCAACCCCCACTGTCCAAAAAAATAACACCGTAGTCTGCTTCCTCGTGGATCGGCGCAGTCAAAAGTGCTCCAAACATATCCCGATGGCCCCGGGGCTCCAGCATGAGCGCCGAGCGCAAATAGTCGTAATGCTCCATCAGATAATTCTTTTTTTCCATCATCGTCTCACCGGGAAGCTCCGGAAACCCGTCATAAACGATTCTGGTAGGCTCACCCATGGTGTGGGAGTCGATCGTCTTAATATGATATGCATAATGTTTTCTATTCGGAGGTGCCATCATGACACCCCCTCTCCGGCTTTTACTCGGACAATCGCTGCCAGCGCCTGTGCGGTTCCTTCTACATCCAAAAGCTCACTGTTGATGATGATATGCTTATGTGCCGGATCTCCCGGTGCATAATTTGCAAAATATTTGTGATAAGCCATACGCGCCTTGTCTACCTCTGCGATCATCCGGCGTGCCTCATCCTTTTTCATGCCCAGCGTTCCTACACAGTTCGCCAGACGGTCCGCATAAGAAGAGTAAATATATACATGAATGGCATCCGGCTCATCCTGCAGTACATAATCTGCACAGCGTCCTACGATAATACATGACTCCTTTGCAGCCAGATCACGAATGATCTTTGCCTGGGTGTCGAAAATCTTCTGCTTTTTCTCCATAGACTCAGAACCAAGCGGCAATACCATCTTGAAAAAGCTGGATTTTTTCTCTTCTTCTGCACTGATGACGGACACCGGAAGATGCATCTCTTTTGCTGCTGCCTCCACAATATCCCTGTCATAATATTCTACATTTAAAAGTTCTGCCAGACGCTTCGCAATAGGGCGTCCCAGACTTCCGAACTCTCTTGTGATCGTCACTACGAATTTTTTCATGATAAATATCCCCTTTCCATTTTATGAATCAGGTCGAAGCATTTACTGCTGAGACCATGAGAACATGATTCAGGTGTGCCAAAATCCCATTGCATAGCAATTTCAAAATGGATTTTGGCATCGCACCTGCAAAGCAGTTACGATTGTAAAAATCTTGATAAGAAAGACTTTGTACGCTCTTCCTTCGGATTGCCAAACACTTCTTCCGGCGTTCCTTCCTCCACCACATAACCATCTGCCATAAAAATGACGCGATCAGCCACATCTCTTGCAAAAGCCATCTCATGGGTCACGATCACCATCGTCATGCCGTCCTTTGCAAGGTCGCGCATAACGTTTAATACCTCGCCCACCAGCTCAGGATCCAATGCGGACGTTGGCTCATCAAAAAGCAGTGCCGCAGGCTCCATTGCCAGCGCCCTTGCGATCGCCACACGCTGCTGCTGACCTCCGGATAGCATATCCGGCCTCGCATGGGCCTTGCTTTCCAGACCTACTTTTTTGAGCAGCTCCATGGCAGTATGCTCTGCCTCAGACTTATTCTTTTTCTTTGTAAGCACCGGTGCCAACGTAATATTGCCCAGCACGGTCTTTAGCGGAAACAGGTTAAATTTCTGAAAAACCATGCCCACTTCCTCACGGAATTTGCGAATATCCGCATCCTTGCTGCAAAGGTCTTCTCCCTTATAATAGATCGCGCCGCCAGTTGGTACTTCCATCTGGTTGATACACCGCAGCAGCGTACTTTTTCCGGAACCGGAGGGTCCGATGATGCAGACGACCTCGCCCTCTTCCACCTCTACGTTAATATCCTTTAAAACTGCAAGATCACCGAAGGATTTTACCAGATGATCAACTTTTATTAATGCTTCACTCATCGCTCCATCCCCCTATCTCTTAATTCTGTTCTCTACAAATTTCTGCAGTACCATCAAAAGTGACAACAGCAGCAGGTAAAATACTGCGCAGGCTGTGTATGCCGGAAGTGTATTGTAGGTACGTGCTACATAATTCTGTGTCTGTCTTGTGATATCATCTACTGAGATAATAGATAACAGTGCGGTATCCTTGACTGATATAATAAACTGGTTAAACAAACCGGGAATCATCGATTTAAAGGCGGGCGGTATTACGATATGTAATAAGATCTGTCCTTTTGTCAGGCCTAATGCCATGCCTGCTTCCTTCTGTCCAATATCCACGCCTTCCAGCGCACCCTTTACGATTGCGGAAATAAATGCACCTGCATTCAGCGTAATGACGATAATACCTGCAACGGTACTATCAATCGTAAAACGCTCTTTTGTGATCATCGTGGCCAGTGCCGGCACTGCAAAGAATACATACAATGCCTGTACGACCAGCGGCGTACCGCGGATGATCCAGATATATACATTTGCGATCGTGCGTGCAACCTTATTTTTACACTGCAGTGCATAACCGCTGATGGAGCCCAGTACAAATCCGAGAAGAATGCCAACAACTGCGATCAGCATCGTTAATTTCAGGCCCCGAAACAACATCGGAATAATACTTGATAAAAATTCTATGCTCATCTAATCACTCCTCTTATATTTGGAGCTGTGAGAAGATCTCACAGCCCCGCGTATCTATTATTTGATTGAGTTACTCACACCACTTTGCCTTGATCTCATCCAATTTGCCATTCTCTGATAAATATGCAATTGCATCATTAAAGTTATCAATGATATCCGGATACTTCTCACAGACGTTAAATGAAAGTGCTAATGCATAAGGTGCCTGACCTGTGTAGAACTCATCACCCACGATCTTCAAATGAACCTCACCGGTCTTGATGGAGTATGCAGTTCCCGGAAGATCATAGATCGTTGCATCTGCCTGGCCATCCTCAACAGCCTTATACGCCAATGCCTGTGAGTCATATGCCTGAATACAGTCCTCAGGAAGGTTTGCAACACCATACTCGTAAGCGATCGTTCCGGTCTGTAATGCTACGGTATATTCGCCACCGGTCAGGTCATCCACACTTGTGATCGTCTCATTGTCCTCTGCCACTGCAACAATGATACCTGCATCGTAATAAACATTTGTGAAATTCATGCTCTTCTTTCTCTCATCGGTTGCACAAAGCGCTGCAGCACCGATATCCAGCTGACCCTGGCTTAAAGAAGTGCCCAGCGGGCCATAATCCATATCCTGGATCTCTCCACCTTCAATTTCAAATCCCAGCACTTCCTGTAATGCATTCAGGAAATCTACATCATAACCCTGAAGTGTTGTTCCATCCTCTGCAAAGTAAGAAAATGGAGCATAGGTTCCGGATGTTCCGACTACCAGTGACACACCTGCCAGTGCATCCTTACATGCAGGTACATCTGCGGTCTCCTCCGCTGCTTCCTCTGCCGGAGCTTCCTCCGTTTCTTCTGCTGCCGTTTCTTCTTCTGCAGGTTCTTCTGTCTCCTCAGTCTCTGCTGCAGGCGCATCTGCCTCGCTGCTGCCGCAGCCTGCTAAAAGCGCTGCACTCATCACGGTTGTCAGTAACACGGAAATCACTTTCTTCTTCATACTTCATGTCCTCCTTAATTAGATCTTCATATTTCAAGGGCTTTATTTAAGTAAAAAAACAGAGCAGACTGTTGTCTAATTGACGCCTGTGTCTGCTCTGTATTGTTCTGTTGTAGTATGCCCTTGAAACATGGTTGTATTTAATCACAACCGTTATCATTTGTAAACTTACATATTTGCATGGGTAGCATGTGAAATCTTCATGAATTACACGTTATGCCGATATTCATACGGTAATACCTTTGTCTGATTATAACTCGGACAGTCGCGCACCCACTCCAGGGATTCCTTGACAATAGCGGTCTGCATCGGAATATTGTTGGGCTCTCCGGCATTGGATCCGATCGGCACATGAGGTGCCGTGATGCGGGGTGCTCCCTGCTGACGGGCAATGGGCGGAAGTGCAGCAATGACCACGCAGCTCATCCCTGCTTCCTCGCAGCATCTGGTGACGATGGTCGCTGAACGGTGACAGGTACCGCAGCCACCCAGGTGCACAAGGCATCCTGAACAACAAGATTGCCTCCATCATCATTCCGCTCCTTGCAGACCACGTGCTGCGCGAGGCAAATCACTATATCCGCATTTTGACAGACTCGAATCAAGTGTAAGGCAAATGTAACGTATTATCACGTCTCTAAACCGCAAGCGATGAGACCATTCATTATCATCAGGAGGAAATCACCATGGAATTATGCTGTTATCCAACTCCCGAAAAAAACGCTTCTATGAAATTGAAGCGATTGAAGTCCCCATCGTATATAACAAATACGGCGATCACGACCCGAACGGTCTTATATATGTACTGAAAAAAGATGCAGAGCATGTCCGCAAATGTGCCATGCAAAACTTTGAACAGGAAATCCCCCAGCCATGTGACGAGGTAAAGCCCCTTGTTATCCGTGCAAACAAGGGCGACACAGTTGTCGTTAACTTCTCCCACTCTCTGGATCGCCCGTTGTCCATCCACGTGCAGAGTATGGCGTACGATGTTCAGACCTCAGACGGTGCAAGTGTCGGCTTTAACAAGGATTCCACCACCCGCCACCGGATCACCTACACGTGGTATGCCAAACGAGAGGGTGTCTATATTTTCCACGACATGGCTGATCCTGCAAGCAGCGAGGACAGCACCAATATACACGGGCTGTTTGGAGCGATCATCGTGGAAGCACCACAGTCGCGCTGGCTAAACCCCGAAAACGGCAAAGAGCTGGAGAGTGGTCTGTTCGCAGACATCTATCACCCCACACGCCCGGCATTCCGCGAATACGCCGTATTTTTCCACGATGAGTTGGAAATCAAGGATAAGGACGGCAATCAGCCGATGGATCACCACACCCATCTTCCCTCTGCCACTACTGGCATCAGCTACCGCTCCGAGCCCATGAGAAACCGGCTGCCGCTGTCCCACGACCCGGCAGATTCTGCTGAGGACATCTCCATGAGCTCCTGGGTATACGGTGATCCCGCGCCTCCAATCTTAAAGGCATATGTGGGCGATCCCTCCAAGATCCGCCTGATCCACGGCGGTATCAAGGAAACCCACATTTTTCACCTTCACAACCACCAGTGGCGACTGGAGGGCGACAACCAAAATTCGACGATCATCGATTCCATCTCCATCAGCCCGCAGGAATGCTATACTCTTGACATTCTCCACGGCGCAGGCAGCCTGAACGGAATGATCGGCGACGCCATCTTCCACTGCCACCTCTATCCACATTTTCATGAGGGCATGTGGACGCTGTGGCGGATCTATGACCGTCTGGAAGATGGCACCGGACGCCTGCCGGACGGAACAGTCATTCCTCCGTTACTGCCACTGAAAGACCGGAAAGCACCGCCAAAAAAAGACAAACGGCACCCGGGTTATCCGAACTTTATCAATGGTACCTTCGGCGAAGCGCCGCTGCAGCCACCGCTTGGCATCCTGGATGCGAATGGCGAAAATAAGATTGAGCCCACGGGTCTGGAGCGCGAGAACTTTGTAAAAAATTTTGAACTTGGCGCACTCTACACCGATACCTGTCCGTGTCATACAGACAAAAAGCACGATGATCCGTGTCACGAAGATGAAAAACACGATTGTCCACATTACGCAGACGAAAAACACAATTGTTCACCCCTCACAGATGAAAAACACTGCTGTCCACATGATACAGACACTCCTGTCAAGGTATTTGAGATCGCTGTTGTCCAGGCAAAACTCACCTACAACCGCTATGGCTGGCACGATCCGCAGGGACGTTTTTTTGTACTGAAAGAAGAGTTAGAACGCCACGGCGACCATGATCCTGACGGACTGATGTTCATTCCGCTCGAGGATCTTGACCGCTGCAAACATGAAGGCTACAAGCCAAAGCCCCTGATCCTGCGCGCCAACGCCGGAGAGTGGATCGAGGTCACACTGCACAACCTGTTTAACCCGAAAAAGCCTGTTCCCTATTTTGACTATCCGAAGGTTCCACTGGACATGAAGCACAAGCCATCCATGCGTGTGTCTCTCAACCCGCAATTTCTCCACTATGATCCGGTCTGCGATTCCGGTATCAATGTGGGATACAACAACAGAGAGCAGACCGTAGGAGTTGGCGAGAGCAAAAAATACCTGTGGTTTGCAGATCAGGAATATGGCGCATGTATCCTTCAGTCCTTCGGCGACATGCGAAACCACCGCTATCACGGCCTGTTCGGTGCCATCCTCATCGAACCGCCGGGAGCAAAATGGTACAAAAACTGCTCGCTGACAAAGGCTGCATTTGAAGAGGAAGCAGTAATCACCGCTCCCGGAACCGACCCTTTCCGAGAATGTGTCGTGCTCATTCAAAACGGTATCCGCATGCTGGATAAAGATGGTGAGCTTATAAAAACTGCAACCGATGACGGCGAGGAGGTCGATGATGAGGACACCGGTGAAAAAGGCTACAACTACCGCTCGGAACGCTTTGCCAACCGCCTGAAAAAAGATAAACGGCGCTCAAAGGTGTTCAGCAGCCGCGTACACGGTGACCCCGCAACCCCTGTTTTTACTGCATATCCGGGTGAACGGGTCATCTTCCGCACGATGATGCCTGCGGATAAACCGCGCAATGTTGGCTTCACCATCCACGACCATGAATGGCGCCAGCAGCCAGATGACCCTCTCTCCCGCATCATTCCCCTGCAGGGTGCCGTCAGCATCGGAGACACCTTCGATATGGAACTGATGGACGGCAGTGCCTGCCCGGGCGACTATCTGTACCGCTCCGGCAGCTTGAGGTGGGATGTCGAATCCGGCATGTGGGGCATCTTCCGCGTCATGCGCAACAGCTTTGGCCACAAGTGCAAAAACGCCTGCCGAAAGCTGTTTGAGAGAATCTGCGGATAATACAGCAATAAGGTAAGTAAACAATGACAAACAGGGAGCCGACTGCTTTCTAGCAATCGGCTCCCTGTTTTGGATTTCTTTCAAACTCCAATGATTTATGTCTGAATGGTTTCATCAATATGATCATTCCATCAGAAATCTGAACATCAAAAATATCATCAATACCTTTTCTTACTAACTTCACATCCATAGAGATTATCCCCTCAGATTTTTTAACGCCTCAGGATTCGTGGAGATTATCATCCCAACAGTCTGACAATGATCTATGTCCGGACAATCACCACATGTTGTCACGCCTTTTTTTAATGCACACTGACGAATATCACAAAGACGATCGCAGAATACAGTTTTTATCCCATCCATACGGCAACCTTCACAGTTGATATGTTCAGGCAAAATAGGAGTATTATTTAACTCAGTCCATAGTTTTGCAGTTTTTTCGCGCAGTTCCTGATCATCATTGATTGTTGCAAGATATGCGTCACATTTTTCACAATCCAACCCGCAGTATGCAATCATATTTCTCATTCTTATGTACCTCCCCTAAATTCCGATATGCATATTACTTATCCTGTTCTTCATTATTTATCCGATGAAGTGTTGCTGCTCCAATACAAAGCAAAGCGGAACCGAGTAATAAATCTATCGCAGCCATGCTTCCACCCGAAATAAATCCAATGACTGCCCCTATATAGAATCCTGCTGATCCCAGAAAATAGCAGATAGCTGCAATCCTAAGCCTTTTCTTCCTGTCATCCATAATATCACACCTCCCCCGTCTCATGATTCAATGATAATTCATAATACAAAAAATCCGTCCAACCGGCATTCTCTGCATAAAGATTCTGCTTTCCCCGATACGCAAACCCACGTTTTTCATACATATGCTGAGCCGGAATGTTTGATACCAGCGTATCCAGACGGATCGCTTTCTTTCCTTTCTCCATTACCAGCGAAACGATTGCTTCCATCATCTTTTTTGACACACCTTTGCCCTGATATTCAGGCGTTACTGTAAGAAGATGCAGAGAAGCCACCTCATCATCATTCAAATTCTGACTCCAAGGAATTTCATGATAATCCGCACCCTGATACATTGTGATCGCAGTCATTCCTGCAATATTCTTCTCATCCATATACAGATACATTTCCTGTCTGTCAATATAAGACTGAATCATTGTATCAGTAGGATGCTGTCCGTAAGTCCCGGGAGAAAAACAAGATAAAACGGTGAATCACATCTTTCAATCCAATAATAGGTACTTCCACGCTCAGACGTAATATATTTCTCTACCATTACCGTTTCTCCAGCATTGTCACACCCGCGCCGGCAAGTCCGATGCCAAGCAAAGTGATAGCGGTCTGCTCATCCAGACTGCCCATGCAGGACAATACCACAACGGCTACACCCATAGCCAGTGTCAGTGCTTTAAATACAATAGAAACAATCTCTCGAATGGACTTCTTTTCCATCTCTTTTCCTCCTCCAATGAATTCGTATTTGTTATTGTATTTTCGGAGCTGTTCCGTACCTTCACAGCTCCGGTTCTTACTGATATTCTACCAGTGAATCCGCCCTGCGGATAGGCATTTTTTTCAACAAAATGTGTCAATTTTAAAGCACCATATCACCCGATCAGCACCTTTTTCCCCTCAAATGCGAAACCATACTTTCTGATATTCTCCTCCGTGATTCCTTTTGCGATCAGCAAAGCCTCATACTGCTTTTCTTTGATCTGCTGATGAGCGGATGCCACTGTATCAGCAAGCGTTTTTTCTTCCTCTGCATCATGCACCTTAAACTCAAAGATATAGGCATTTTTATGCCGCTCCAATGGCTCGATCACCACATCGTATCTACCATATCCGCTTTCCCGGTTAGAAGTCACTGTGTATGCTCCACTCAGTTCCACCAAAAGTCCCAACACAAACCCATGGTAAAAGTTTTCCGGCTGACCCGTCTCAGAAGGTCTTGTTCCGGCATCAAAATAACTGAAGGTCTGCAGCGCCACCTGATTCATATAAATGTTCATTTCCTTCAGGTTATCCGCAAGCAGTGCCTTGATAAAACCATTGTAATTTCTTCCTGACCGTTTAAACCAGCCCCGCACCATGCTGTAAAACATGTCGAGAACTTCCGTATTTGTCAGTGCTACTTCATAGATCTGATCTTTTCCTGCCTCTTTTTCCCCTACAGAAAGCACCTTCAGATAACCGCTTGCCAGCAGCAGACTCCAGATCGCATCCGGATTCTCATCCAGCTGGTTGAACACGATCTGCTCGTCAATCGGACAATAGATGTGCTCCCTCTTTAAAAGGCTCTCAAACATTCCCTTGATCTCCTCGTCACTCTCCCGGACAAGCTTTCCCACCAGACTGTTGCTGCTGGTATTCGCCCAATAGGTCGCCAGTTCACCCGTATCCAAAAAATTGAGGATTGACCACGGATTATAGATATCCTTGTGTTCTCCAAAAATAAAGCCGTCATACCATTCTTTCACATCTGCTTTCCGCTCATCATACCCATACTGATCCAACGCATCAAATACTTCCTGCTCAGTAAAGCCAAATGCAGTCGCATATGCATCAGAGGTTGTAGTCACAACCTTGAGATTGTTCAGATCAGAAAAAATGGACTCCTTGCTTACCCGCGTGATACCGGTCATCACTGCCCGTTCCAGATACGGATTCGTCTTAAAGGTGGAATTAAACAGATTTCTCGTAAAGCCCACCAGCTCATCCCAATACCCATCCACATATGCCTCCTGCATGGGTGTATCATATTCATCTAAAAGAATGATCGCTTTTTTTCCGTAATAACGGTACAGAAAATCGGAAAGCTGATAAAGCGCCAGCGATGCATCACTGTCATCCATGTTCTCCGAAACCCTCTTAAAATAGGAAATATCCGTTTCATATAGCAGTCCACTATCCAATAAATAGGCATGTTCTGCATACAGCTTTGTCAGGATCTGGCATATTTTCTTTCGTGTTGTCCCATAATCCTGTTCCTTTACATTCGCAAAGGAAAGAAAGATCACCGGATACGTTCCCTGCAACGTGTGATATTTCTCGTCTTTCCAGATAGAAAGTCCCTCAAACAGATCTCCGCGCTCTGCATACTTTACCGAAAAGAACGTTTCCAGCATACTCATATTCAATGTCTTTCCAAACCGCCGGGGTCTGGTGATCAAGGTCACATCATCTCCGCTTTCCCACCACTCTCGAATAAAATCTGTTTTATCAATATAAAAATAACCATCTTGTATCAGTTTCTCAAAATTCTGTATTCCGATCGCAACCGTTTTTACCACAAAAACACCTCCTACGCCTCCAGTTTCTTTCGACTGCATGTCAGCAAAAAAACCGCTATACCACGTTCTTATCAGTAGTATAACGGTTTTTTCTATAAAATACAAATGATATTGTGGCAAAGTATGGCTTCCTTACTGTCCCAAAAAATACCCATCCCTGGCATTTCCGGAAAGGTTAAGCCTGTACTTGTTTCCCCAGAACAAGTCCACGTACACCGCTCCCTGTACCTCGTGTTCCTTTCCGTCCTGATCCACAACGCTCAGTCGGATCGTTGCCGTAGCACCATCTTCGATCTCTGATGCAAAGTCTTCCGGTATCAGCTGGAAATTTACATTTAATCCACTCTGCAATGCCGCTCCATTTGCCTCACACATAGACTGATGTCCGGATACTTTTCCGCAGTCTACTTTTAACCCCATTCCATAAACCGCATCTTCTGCGTAATTGATGACTGTAAATTCCAGTACTTTCTCCGTTTGTTCTCTATTCGAAAAATCAGCCTGCGCATTGGACTCCACGGACGCACCACCCAGTACTACATTGGACAGTCCTGTCTTTCGGATGAGCTGCTCCAGCCGGTTAATGTCTGTTCCGACTGATTTGATATCTACACCTGCATATTCGGACGCTTCGCTGCTTGTAACGGAAAGCGTCTTTGGTTCGCCGTCCACATGATAGTCATAGATCACTTCACCCAGGTTTCCAACCTCTGCAAGATAAATGTAAGCATACCGCTTCAGTCTTTCTTCCAACGCCGCCTGCCTGTCTGCTGAAAAATCATTCTGAAAGATCATTTTCCAGGAATAGGGCTCCTCTGATGTCTGGAGTTCATTGGTAAAGCCTCCGGTATAGGCAGTCATATTCAGTACATTGACGATTTTTCCATTGGAGGGCATATTTCCAATGTAGGGATTATAGACTGCGTACAGACCGGATGTCAGCGGTGAGATCATCTCTCCGTTTGCCCAGATGATCCGGTCTCCGATCCAGACCTGACGGATCGTCTCTGATGCTGTATAGCTTTCCTCTGCTGTTGTCTGATAGAAAATACTCTTTGGCACACAGTGGACAGATATTTCTACCACACCCTCCGCTTCATTGATCTCTACCTTCTGGATCCCCTGATCCGAAGTACTGTTTACCACAACAGACAGTTCGCTCCCCGAAACATCAAGATTGTACGAAAGATAATCGGTATTCATATATTGTCCGTCCAAATAATATCTTGCACCAAAAAACAGTATGGCGATCGCCCAGACAACCGCTGCGCTAAGTATCAAATTTCTTCGATGTTTCTTTTTCGTTTTTTTCAAAAAGTCAATCTCTTTTTCTTCTGTTTCCGTTGTTTCAATATCTGGCGCCTTCATCTGCTCAAATACATTTCTGCATTGTTCGCACTCCGTCATATGTGCTTCCACTTCTCTGTTAGTAACATCACTGGTGAGCTCATCAATATAAGACGGCAACAGATCCTGTATGATCTCACACGGAATTTTACTCATGCTCTTCCATCTCCTTTTTTGGGTCTTAACTGTTCAGTTCCTTCACCACTCCGATCTTCCCAAACAGCTGCTTTTAGTTTTTCCTTGGCTCGATAAAAGTTCACTCTGGCCCAGTTTTCCGTCCTTCCCATAATCTCACCGATCTCGCGAAAGGATAGATTTCCGAAAATCCGAAGATACAGGATTTCCCGATAAGGTTCCGGGCAGAAATGCAGTTTTTTCATCAGATCGACTCGTTCGATCTGACTGAAGATCTCCGCTTCTACACTTGTTCCGGTCAGATCTTCATAATCATCGATCGATTCTTTGACCGGATGCTTTCTTTGATATGCCCGCAACTGATTTTTTGCAATCGCGCAAAGCCACGTAGACAGCTTACAGCTTCCATCAAACCGGTGAATACACCGGACTGCCTGATAGAATGTCTCCTGCGTTAATTCTTCCGCAATGTCTTCACTGCGCGTCTTTGACAACAGGTATTTATAGACTGTCCTGGCATATGTCTGATAAATCTCATCCATGGACTGCATTCCTTCGCCTCCTTCCCTTTTGTTTTTCAGTTCTCTATCCATTCATGCTTTTTATTTATGATTTGTTACAGTTTTCAAAAAAATTGCACCGAAAAACATGTTTTTACCTGTTCAACACAAATGTAACCACATTTTCTGTTTTTCGATGGGCAAATATCTTCCCACTGAGTTCAGATAAATTGTAGACAACGGACCACTGTAATTTATCTGTCGCGCCATCCATCACACCAACCTTAGCCAGCAATTCCATTGCTTCTTTCTCCGACAGATTGCAGCCACTTTCGAGAATGGTATTCATTGCCATATCATATCGGTCAAATTCCGTAAATCCCTCTCCGATATTCAGACCGTGATATGCAATAAAATTAGTTGCAACCTGACATTCCTGCGTTGGCTCCACAACCTGCAGACCACCGTCATAGTACTCGATGATCACGGATTTTCCACTGCGATCTGCCAAAAGGAAATGACAGGGTATATCTCCAGAAAAATAAATGTCATACTGTTTCATCAGCTCGATTGCCTCATCCACATTTGCAGCCTTATCTAATACCAATCTCATGATAACAGACGTATTCACCATCTTTTTACCTTGATTTCCTGTATCATACTCCGGAACTGCAAGAGAAGAGACCGCTACACCCTTCTCATTCATACCGTCAAATGTTAAGAACGGCGCTGCCAGCGTAAGAAAACG
This sequence comes from Lachnospiraceae bacterium, assembly GCA_022773965.1. GTDB lineage: Bacteria > Bacillota > Clostridia > Lachnospirales > Lachnospiraceae > W0P33-017. Next base: position 1,590 of record JALFNQ010000143.1, on the reverse strand, counting down.
ATTCCGTATCGTGTCAGGGAGAAAATCTTCCCCATATCCGGCAAAAGCCAGATTCACAGTAGACACCGAAGCGTAAGCATTTTCCGGATATGTAAATACCTGCAACGAGGGCGAGTAGGTAAAATCAAAATTTCTTCCATAAATCGTGTCACCTTTTTCATCCGTATATACAAATGACGTACACCCGCCGCCGGTCACATCAATATCCACGGGAATTCCGTGTGTCAGTCTGCGAATGATAAAATCTTCTAATTCTTTGTCCGATGAAAAACCCTGTTGTAAAAGCTCATCCAGCCCGTAATCTCCATAATATGTCATTTGATACATTCCGTAATCATCGACTTTTTTGAATGATGCAAGTGTTCTTATCTCATTTCGAAAGATCATGATCGCCCCTGCCAGCACGATAAGTACCATTACCAATAAAATACCTATTACTTTTTTGATCTTCTTCATGCGTTCTATCCCCCTGACTAAAAATGCACATGCAGCGATGCTGCATATGCATATTATAGAAAAAAACTGATGTATCTGATAGGCACATTTTATAGGTAAATGTGTGTTCTTTATAGATCAAGAGCGTGTCATAAGGTTTATTGACCCGCCATGCTGACAGATCATTTCGATCGTTCCGTCCTTTATCCGGTATGCTTCTCCGAAAAGTTTCTGCACCCCATCCTCGATCGATATATAAGTGCCATCATTTATGGCAATGATCTCATGTCCCATGCTGTCTTCAAAGGTGATATCCTCGATCAGACGAAAACCATCCAGCCATTCATCCTTTAACCGTTGAAAATGAGGTAAAATATTTACATCTGTAAGACCAAGACCCGGAATCCACCGTTTGTAATCCGGATCTATTGCTTCACCGTCCAGTTCGGGTCCGGCATACACGATATCTGCGCAGTTCATAGAACCCGCACTCCATGCAATGAGCAGTCCATCAAAATCAGCCAATTTCTCTTTCAATCCAATTTCAGCCAGGAAAGCATTTTGCGTAGGGACATGTCCTCCGGCTAATAATAAAACATCCATCTCCCCGATTTTTTCCACCAGATGTACATTTCTATGATCACATATCTCCATCTGCGAAACGCTTAACCCGCTCATCGGAAACGATTGTTTCAAACATTTACAAACTTCATCATTCTTTTCATGATCATCGGGCGAGGCTGCGATAATCATAACCTTAGAATGATCCACCCACTCGCTTTGAAGTTTTTCCAAAAAGCCATTGTACCAAAACAACGGTGCCGGCAGCCGTTTGCCATTTTTCTTTATTGCGCCGCCTATAGAACTTGTCATGATCACTTTCATTGTACATTCTCCCATATGTGTAGAACAAACAAGGGAGTTGAAAACTCCCCCATACAAACATTATAATTCCTCTTTTTTTCATTATACCCATACGGTCTGACACAGTCAATGCACTTCTTTTGCACACTCCTTGATCTCGCTCATGATAGGTTACTTTTCACACGTCAGCCAGCTGACCTGTGAATTGCAACGAATTTGGCGATGCTTCGCATGCAAAATCGCCAAATTCATGGCTCATGTACGTTTATGGCACGTAGCCCGCAGTAAATG
>JALFNQ010000236.1 GCA_022773965.1 Lachnospiraceae bacterium | reverse complement strand
TGATACATTGACGCAGGATGATTGTTTCATATGCAAGGCGGAGGAATGAGGCGTAGCGGTGGCTACGTCGATTGACGACAACGATGCAGATGAAAAATCAGACAAGTCAAGGTGTCAGTTATTTATTATTCGGTGTACTAGATATGCCTTTAAGGTCATTTCTATGCATTGCTGCAAATAATAAGCTGCATCATTAAGAAATAGTTCATCATATTCGTAGTCTTTTAATAAAACTATAGCAGCATCAAACTTATGTCTTGCAGATTTAAAATATCGCATATCACACATTTTAGATCCTCCTATATACTAAAACACCGGAATCAAATAAAATTTTTCTAAGCTTGTCTCCCAAATTTTTACTATAATGAATATCCAACTCACTATTACTGTCATAAAACTCATTTGGTACAATACATTGTTCATCTTCTCTTTCAATAAATAAATCAATATCACTGTAAGATGAACACCGAAATTCAGTTGTACTTCCGAATATTATGATTTGATTGATTTTAGGGTCAGTTACAGCCAGTTGTACCAGATGACTAACCTCTCGCTGCTTTAAAGGATGTATTCTATTGGGATTAAGAAATAATGAATTTTGTAATACATCCGGGAACACATCAAAGTTCCATAATTCTGTATTATGACTATTTACATAATTCATATCAATTCATACCTCCTCGTTGATATTACATATCCTATCACACAGCAATGATCCTTGTACGCAAAGTCCCAAGTGTCCGGTTATCAATAATAAATCCAAAATTATTTTTATGGCGATTGGCGTTCATGATGACAGCATCTATCACAAACATCATTCTGACCTCATCCTCAAAACCAAGATCATTCATCTTTCGTAAAATGCTGGCTACGGTCGAGTTGCCGGAATCAACTGCCGCATACGGAATAAATCCATAATCCTCGGATGTGAAAATATCGCATACAGAGCACACTCTGGAATTATGGGTACGCAAGCCATAGCTTACATAGTTTTCTGTAAAATGTTTGATCTCATGTGAAAAACCGGCATTCGTCACTCATTATATAACAATTTCGTATACATCCCTATCCACTACATTATACGTTCCTTTTATCTCTAAGTCAAACACCATACGTCTTTTGGCACGTAGCATGCAGTAAATGCTGGCTACTGTGTGAAAAGTAACGTAAATACCGGCCACTGTATGAAAAGTGACCTGCTATTTCCTGATCTGTAATGCTTCACCAAGCTCTCACAGCCACATAAAATAATTGTATATATGAAACCAGGCTAATATGGAGTTTAAATAAAGATATGAGAAATATATTAGAATTCCGGCAGGTGGACTACTCCTATCACTCCATGGATGGAGAAGTCCCTGCCCTCGAAAATGTCACTTTCAGTGTTGGAGAAAAGGAATTCCTCGTCATCGTTGGCCCAAGCGGTTGTGGAAAATCCACGCTTCTGGATCTGATTTTCGGACTGATCCGCCCGGAAAGCGGCGAAATTGACGGTGAGCGGGATTCCGTTGGATATATGCTGCAAAAGGATCACCTGTTCGGCTGGCGCACGATTGAAAAAAATATCCTGCTGGGTCTGGAGATCCAGCATACGCTGACGCCCGAAACCCGTGCATACGCCACAGAGCTTTTGCAGAAATACGGTCTGTACGATTTTCGCCACAAACGTCCGGGTGAACTGTCCGGAGGCATGCGCCAGCGCGCCGCCCTCATCCGCACACTGGTGACAAAGCCCGCGCTGCTTCTGCTCGATGAACCGTTTTCCGCACTGGATTACCAGACGCGTTTAAACGTCGCAGAGGATATCGGCAGCATTATCCGCAAGGAAGAAAAATCTGCCATTCTCGTAACTCACGATCTGTCCGAAGCGATCAGCATGGGGGATCGTATCCTCATCCTGTCTGCACGCCCCGGCACTGTCGTGCGCACGATCAATCTGGAATTCGACCCTGCCCTAAGCTCGATCGAGCGCCGGGAAACGGACGAATTCAAGCATTATTTCAGTGAACTTTGGAAGGAGATGAATCAGCTTGTCCCATAATCATCTTTCTGCGCAGGACCTCTATGTCCGCAGACAAAAACATACAAAAGTCCTGATCCGCGTCTTTCAGTACACCATCCTGATCACGTTTCTCGTGCTGTGGGAGGTGAGCGCATCACTGGGCTGGATCGATTCCTTTATTTTCAGCAGCCCCTCCAAGCTGCTCCATTGCGCAAAAAACCTGCTGGCAAGCGGCGATCTCACCGGACACATCGGCATTACACTTTTAGAAACACTGGTGAGTTTTGCACTGGTGATCGCCGTCACGCTGCTCCTCACGGTGCTGCTGTGGCTGAACAAACCGCTGTCCAGAATTTTAGAGCCCTATCTCGTTGTTCTGAACAGTCTGCCGAAGTCCGCACTGGCCCCTCTGCTGATCGTCTGGCTCGGCGCCAACTACAAGACGATCATCCTGACTGGTATGTCCGTGGCGATCTTCGGTTCAATCTTAAACCTGTACACCGGATTTATGGAGACCTCTCCCGATAAGATCAAGCTCATCCGCGCGCTTCACGGCAATACCGCCCACGTACTGTTCAAAGTTGTCCTGCCCTCCAACATCCCGAATCTGTTCTCCATCATGAAGGTCAACATCGGTCTGTGTCTGGTGGGTGTTATCATCGGGGAGTTTATCGGCTCCAAGCAGGGGCTGGGCTATATGATCATTTACGGCAGCCAGGTGTTCAAACTGGACTGGGTCATCTTATCCATCCTGATCCTTTGTGTGATCGCGATGCTCTTATATTTTCTTCTGGGTCGGCTCGAAAAACACTTTGTACAGGAGTAAATTGTTCCGGATCACAAAAATCCCTGACAGTCTCATCAACCGTCAGGGATTTTTTCACGTTCCTAGTACACCGAATAATAAATAACTGACACCTTGACTTGTCTGATTTTTCATCTGCATCGTTGTCGTCAATCGACGTAGCCA
>JALFNQ010000189.1 GCA_022773965.1 Lachnospiraceae bacterium | reverse complement strand
TCGCATGCAAAATCGCCAAATTCATGGCTCATGTACGTTTTGGGCACGTAGCCCGCAGTGATTGCCGTCTACTGGAAGTAACCTCGTAAGTGCCATCCAGCACCTGTTCGTAGGAATCGATATAATAGTGGGCGAGGGCACGTTTCTCGTTCTCCTGCGCCCGGGAATACTCATCGGAAACGGCACACACTTTCATCCCGGCGGCAATCCCGGCACGGATACCCTGTGGAATATCCTCAAAAACCAGACAGTCAGCAGGTGCAACACCGATCTTGTCCGAAACTGCAAGGAATACGTCAGGAGCCGGTTTTCCACGCTTCACTTCATTTGCAGTGAGCACACCGTCCATGTAATCATAAAAACCATGCGCACCGGCAACAGCATCCAGCAAAATGCGCGCGTTGCTGGTAGCGATCCCCATGCGGATCCCATGTGCTTTCATCTCATCCAGAAAATGCATGAGACCGGGCTTCACGGGCACTTCATGCTGATATTTGTCGATCGCCATCTGTACCCAGATATCCATCAGCTCCTCCACGCTCTCCGTCAAAGGATACGTGCGCACAAAATACTCTGCCGTTTCCCGGAAACTCATCCCTTCGATCGCAAGCTCCAGATCATCTGTCATTTCCAGTCCGCGGGCCGCCATAAATTCCTCGTCAATCCCGCGCCACATCCACATGGAATCCACCATCGTTCCATCCAGATCAAAAATAATTCCTTTCACTCCATCCAGCATGATATGTTATCCTCTCTGTCGTAAATATCCAATTTCTTCTTCTGTCAAGGGGCGGTACTCCCCAGTCGCCAGCCCTTCATCCAACTGTAACGCCCCCATTGAGATGCGTTTCAACTCCAGAACCGGCTTCCCGACTGCGGCAAACATTCTCTTGATCTGGTGAAATTTCCCTTCACAGATCGTGATCCTTACATGTGAGATCACATTCGCCTTTAAAATGACCAGATCCGCCGGCCTGGTGGGCTTCTTTTCTCCGATATCTATCCCCTGGGCAAATCGCTCCACATCTGTCTCTGTCACAATCCCGTCTATCTTTGCCTCATAAGTTTTTGGAATATGCTTTGACGGACTTAAAAGCTCATGGGCAAGCGCTCCGTCATTGGTGATCACAAGCAGTCCTTCCGTGTCCAGATCAAGTCTGCCCACCGGAAACAGGTCCTTTCGCTTATGCTCTGTAATATAGTCCAGCACCGTTGGGTAACGGGGATCCTCTGTTGCTGATACACAGCCCTTTGGTTTATTCAGCATAAAATATTCGTATGCTGCATAGCCGACAGACACATGATCCACCATGACCGCCACCTGTTCAGGGTCAAATTTTTCGTCCGCATTTTTGCAAATATGTCCACCAAGCTGTACTTTACCTGCCCGGATCAGCTTTTTCACCTCACTTCGGGTACCAACCTGCATATCCGCCAAATATTTATCCAATCTGATCAGACTCATAATCCTTCCTCTCAAAATTTTTATATTCTATCCAAAATACCAGCGCGCAAAGTGTTCAGGCTCCTCAAGACTGAGGGGACGCTGAGTGGATATAAACGCTCCCACTTTGCTGTCTCAGAATGGGATGCTCACCTTTTTTAACAATCGCAGAAACGGATATGGGTTGATGGCTGTCTCTTCTCCCTGGTCATCATGATAATAAATTCCCACATGCAAATGCACCGGAAAATTGCCCACCGTTCCTTCAATGTTACTGTAACCACTGTCTCCGGCAAAGCCTAAAAGCTGTCCTGCCACAACGATACATCCGGTTTCCAGATCTTGTGCATAGTCATTCAAATGCGCATAATAGTAGTAAATACCGCCGGGGCTGCGAATGCCCAGCCGGTAACCACCCTGCGGCAGCCAACCCATTTTTTCTACCGTGCCATCTGTCATGGAAAGTACCGGAAACAATCCTCGTTTATCGGGATCAAGCATGATATCTGTTCCCTCATGCCCGCGTGCCCCGCCAAAGGTGCGTTCCGACATCCAGGAATCCTCAAAAACCGCTCGATAATCAGTATGTAACCCGGACTCCGGAATGGGAAATAAGACTAATTCTTCACGGATCACAGAGGCAATCTCCTCCGGCGGTACACCACCGGAGGTATACGAAGTATCCGTTTTCTCCTGTCCGCAAGGATCCTTTTCCCCGGAAGTATTGTTCTTAGAATCCTCTGACGTCATTGCCATAAAAGCATGCAGATGATCGATGCAGATCACATCGATGAATGCAAGTACGATCACCATCAGAAACAGCCACATTCTTTTTTTCATATTCGATTCCTGCCTGACATAGATTTTAGTAATATGAGAAAAAGAATCCTTCAACAATCTATCACAAAAAAATATGTATTTTTTTATATGCTTGCCATGTTGCTGTTATTCCTTCTAAGTGAGCCCACCGTTGCCATCGAAGGTGCCCGTCTTGGTCTCATGCTGTGGGCAAACCGGTTGCTTCCAAGCCTGCTTCCCTTTATGATCCTCACACAGCTGCTCATAAGAAGCGGATATCTGGATGCCATTGCAAATAAACTGCATATCCGGCACTCGTATTTTGTATTATTTGCCGGCACGCTGTTCGGCTTTCCCATGGGCTGTAAGCTGACGGCAGATCTCTTTGAACACGGACATCTCTCAGCAAAAGAAGCATCCACACTGTTTATCATCTCCAATCAGATGAGTCCGGCTTTTGTCGGGGGATACATTCTCTCTGAGACACTAAAAATGCCCCAGCTGATCCCTGTTACATATCTGATATTCTATGGTCCGTCGTTTTTATATGGTCTTTTACGCCTGCACCGGCTATCTGTCGGCAAGCAGTCAAATAGCAAAAAAGCCTGTGAAGCCAAAAAATCGACATCAGGGCTGCAGATAAACGTTGCAGTCCTTGATGCCGGTATTATGAACAGTTTTGAAACCATGCTAAAGCTTGGTGCTTACGTCATGCTCTTTTCGATCATGACAGCGATGTGCAGACATTTTCTGTCTGCATTTCCGGCACTTTACACGACCATTGCCGGAATACTGGAAGTCACAGGTGCAGTCAGTGCGCTCGATGATTTTTTCACCGATACGCGTCTCAAATACATTGCAATTCTTTTCGCCACGGCCTTTGGCGGATGCTCCGGGATTGCGCAGACTGCATCCATTATACGCGCCGGGCAAAAAGCATCCGGTCTCTCCCTTGTGAAATACATACAGGGACGTCTGGTCATCGCCGGTATCACCGCGCTGCTGGCACTGATATCCTGTTCGTTACTGTGAAATATGAACGAAAAAGCCTATGACTCCTGTGTGGAATCACTAGCATCTGCAGCCGCTGCCTGCTGTTCCGTTCTCGCAGACACCGGTTCTTCTGATGCCAGATCCGGCTCTGCCTGGGGCATTAATTCTGCGCGGTTTGCCAGAACAACCTGCAAAGAACTGTTCAGTCCTGACATAAAATTTTCATAGCGCGCCTTTGAACCCTCGATCGTTCCGGTCAGAATCGCCTCCAGATTTTTCAGGAGCTCATCGGTGTAGCTGATAGCACCCATCCGGATACTGTTGGCATCATTTGTCGCCTTATCCAAAATCTCCTGTGCCTGCTTGGTCGCGATCATGACAACCTCATTTGCCTGAGCATATGCCTGCTGCATGATCTGATGTTCGCTGACCAGCTCGGAATGTGTTACCTCTGCCTGGGCGATGATCGCATCAGCTTTTGCCTGTGCATCTGCTAAAATCGCCTCTTTATTGCTGATCATCTTCTGATAGCGCTTAATTTCTTCCGGTGTGCGCAGACGAAGCTCCGTCAGCAGTTCTTCCATCTGGTCTTTGTTTACAATGATCTTATTTGGTGAAAACGCCTGTGGCTTACAAGTGTCTATGTACTGTTCTAATTCTTCAATGGTCTGCTCAATTTTACTGTTCATGATACTGCTCTCCTTTTTCTATGCCATATTTCTGGTAAATACGGTCAATCAGCTGTGGCGGTACAAAATGTGAAATATCCCCTCCATAAGCCGCGAATTCCTTAACGATTGTTGAGCTGAGATAAGAATACTGCAGACTGGTCGTAAGGAAAATCGTCTCGATTTCCTCATATTCCACGTGATTGGTCTGCGCAATCTGAAGCTCATATTCAAAATCTGTCACCGCACGAAGCCCGCGAATAATGATCGTGGCCTGTATCTTTCTGGCAAAATCCACTAACAATCCGTCAAAGGATATAATATGGACATTGTCCAGATCGGCGGTCATCTCCTCTAACATACTAACACGTTCACTGGCAGAAAACAATGAATTTTTTGCACTGTTATTCAGTACACCTACATACAGCTCGTCTACAATATTGGCAGAACGGCGAATAATATCCATATGACCATTTGTCACCGGATCAAAGCTTCCAGGATAAATTGCTCTCTTCATAATAGCCTCTTTCTAAAGCCTTTTCTAAAGCCTTTTATACAGTTACTTCCTCCTCATCCAGAGTGAGAAAAACATGCTTATTCGTTTTGTATATCTTTTCCTTTTGAATCGTGTAGCCGAGCTCACGCACATAGGAAAAATCAGTATGGTCATCCGCTTCCACGATCATACAGGCACCCGGTTTCACTAGCCCGGAATGTGACAAATACTGTAAAATCTCTGCTTCCAGATTTTGATTGTATGGCGGATCCATAAAGATCAGATCAAACCGGTATTTTCCTTCCAGCTGACGCAGTGCACTCATACAATCTGTATTCATCAGCATGCATTGGTCACCCAGCTTTGTGAAATCCATATTGTCCTGAATGACCTCACACGCCTTTCGGTTATTGTCAATCAGAACACAATAGGCACTGCCTCTGCTGACCGCCTCCAGTCCGATCTGTCCGCTGCCTGCAAACAAATCCAGAAAATAAGCACCTTCCAGCTCCGGAGCAAGCATATTAAATAATGTCTCCTTGATGCGGTCCGTTGTCGGTCTTGTATCCTTTCCCGGAAGTGTGCGAAGCGGAAGCCGTCTCGCCTTTCCTGCAATAATTCTCATAATCATTTACCTCAGAAAAATATAATAAACGCTCGTCGATCGTTTATGCATCGACTTTTTCAAGCATCGTCTTTAAGAGAAGCAGGGCTGCCTGTACGGATTGCGTACGCACCTGTGCCCGGTCTCCTTCAAAAATATGCTTTTCCACACGAATAGTCCCCTTACAGAAACACCCAATATAGACAAGACCTACTGGTTTTTCAGCCGTTCCGCCATCAGGTCCCGCGATTCCGGTCGATACGACAGCTACATCTGCTCCTGCCGCCTTCGCGGCCCCTTCTGCCATCTCTTCAGCAGTCTCGGCACTAACTGCACCGTGCACTTCCAGCGTCTCATGAGAAACACCTAACAGCTTTTCCTTCGCCTGATTTGAGTAGGTCACATAGCCCTCACCAAACCACGCGGAAATGCCCGGAACATTGACCAGTGTACCTGCGATCAGCCCGCCGGTACAGGATTCCGCAGTTGTTACGTGCAGTTTTTTTTGCTCTAAAAGCTTTGCAACCTCAAACTCATACCCGATGCCATCTTTTATCATTTCCATTTATTTCTGCTCCTTTAAGACATCCTTATTCTTGATCAGATAGTCACACAGGGAAACAACTGTAAGGATCAGCGCTACCCATGTAAGGATCACACCAAGAAGCTCAAAAAATCTTCCTGAAAGATCCAAGATCAGAACAATGATCATTAACATCTGAAAAGTGGTCTTAAATTTGCCCCAGTAGCTGGCCGCGATCACAACACCGTTATCTGCCGCTACCAGACGAAACCCGCTGATGATAAATTCTCTGCTGATGATCACGATGACCATCCACGCTGCCAGCTGTCCGGTTGCCACCAGACAGATCATAGCAGAACATACCAACAGTTTATCAGCAAGCGGATCCATAAATTTGCCGAAATTTGTCACCAGATTGTATTTTCTTGCAATTTTTCCATCAGCCAGATCGGTCAGGCTTGCGATGATAAAAATCGCTACGGCAATGTAGTTGTTGTACGGCACAACCGGAACAAGCATAAAAAATACAAAAAACGGAATCAAAAGTACACGCATGATTGTCAGTTTGTTTGGTAAATTCATCTTCATATGATTTCCCCCATCAGATCATAATCTAAGGCACCTGTTACGCGCACCTTCACAAAATCACCGGACATCAGTTCCTGATCCGTGTGTATAAAAATATAGCCGTCCACGCCAGGCGCATCTTTATACGTGCGCGCTACATAGGCGTTCTCATCAGCGACTTTTCCCTCCACAAAGGCCCACAGTTCTCTGCCCTTCATGGATTCATTGACATCAAAGGAAATCTCCTGCTGGAGCTCCATGACATCATCCCGCCAGGTGAGCTTCGTCTCCTCATCCAGCTGTCCGTCAAATTCCGCTGCTGGTGTATGTTCCTCAGGCGAGTAGGGAAATGCCCCCAGACGGTCAAACTCTGCCCAGTTCAAAAATTCCAGCAGTTCTTCATGTGCTTCCTGCGTTTCACCCGGGAATCCGCAGATCAGCGTTGTCCGCAGGCAGATATCCGGAATCTCCCGACGTAAAAGCTCGATCTTGTCTGCCAGCTCTGCTCCGGTGGTTCGCCTGCCCATGCGCTTTAAAATATCATCATTGATATGCTGGATCGGCATATCCAGATAATGCACAACCTTATCATTGCGCTTGATGGCAGCGATCAGCTGTTCATCGATCTCTTCCGGGTAACAGTACATAATACGGATCCAGTACAGACCATCAATTTGATTCAATTCATCCAGAAGGCGGTAAAGCGACTTTTCACCATAGAGATCTTTTCCGTAAACAGTAGTCTCCTGAGCAACCAGGATCAGCTCTTTCACACCCTGTGCTGCCAGTTCTTTTGCCTGGGCGATCAGTTCCTCCATCGGAACACTGCGGTACGCTCCGCGAATCGAAGGAATAATGCAGTAGGTACAATGTTTATCGCATCCTTCTGCAATCTTCAGATAGGCGTAATGTCCGCCGGTTGTCACAAGACGCTTTTTATCATGCATATCCGGAAGCCCTTCAAGGGCGTGATAATTTTTGTAAACACTTCCCTTTAAACTGTTTTCAACAGCCTCAACGATGGCATCGTAGGCGTTTGTTCCAAGTACAGCATCTACCTCCGGTATTTCCTGTAATACCTCGTCCTGATACCGCTGTGCCAGACAACCGGTAACGATCAGCGATTTTAGCTTTCCTGTCTCCTTTAGACGTGCCATGTTCAGGATCGTCTGGATGCTTTCCTCCTTTGCATCGCCGATAAAGCAGCAGGAATTGACAACAATCACATCTGCATCATTTTCATCATCCGTAATCGTATAACCGGCAGCATTTAACATTCCGATCATATATTC
>JALFNQ010000151.1 GCA_022773965.1 Lachnospiraceae bacterium | reverse complement strand
TAAAATCCTTGACTAATACATTTTTTAAATTGTCATCAAGGACAATACTGGACTTTTGTATTCTCATTGTCATCACTCCTATTCAATTTTATTTATCAGGATTTGTTTGGTGAAAACCATAGATATGTAATTACTGCTTTACCTTTACACATATTACATATATACTTGCATTAGATAGTTTTTCTTAAGCAGGTGAGTACACTTGCTTCAATATATTCACTATTTACAAACAGGCATGAACCCCTTGTTTCTCGGTGTTTGTTAAGCTCCCTATAGTCATAAGTGAATATCGGTAAAACCTCTGGTAAGATGCTCGGACTAGATGCCCTGTATTCATCGCCTGTAACATATCCAAAGCCTCTGCCCCACGGCATTCACCCACGATAATTCTGTCCGGACGCATGCGAAGCGCTGTGCGGATCAGTTGTCGGATCGGTATTTCAGACACACTTTCCATGTTTGCCACACGCGTTTCCAGCCGCACCAGATTGGGTATTCCATTCAATTGAAGCTCTGCCGAATCTTCAATCGTGATCACCCGTTCACCCTCAGGTATACAACCTGAGAGGGCATTTAGAAACGTTGTTTTACCCGATCCGGTTCCCCCGGAAACAAACATATTGTAGCCAGCTTGTACCAGCCTTCCCAGTTCCTCTGCAATCTCAGGCGAAAGGGAACCCATGTCAAGCAAATCCTGCATCTGCATGGGATGCGCCGGAAATTTTCGGATCGTGATCACCGACCCGTCAATTGCGATCGGTGCAAGCACCACATTGACACGTGAACCGTCCGGCAGCCTGGTATCCACGATCGGAGCCGCCTCGTTAACCATACGATTACCCGCCGCCACAATAGACTGAATGACATCCTCCAGCTTTTCATTTGACGAAAACTGCTTGTCCCACTGTAACAGCTGTCCGTTTTTCTCATAAAAAATGTTTCGATACCCATTTACCATGATTTCCGTGATCTGAGGATCTTCAATCAATTCCTGCAATACGTCCAGTCCCCGCAGCGCATGAAAAACCTGCTCTCTGGCGGCCTCCCGCATAAGCAGCGACGGCCGCTTCGTTCCCCGATCCGCAATCGCCTCATCGATCATGGCCCACAATTCCTCATCCGGTATCTCCCGGGATATATCCATTTGATCTAACACACGGCTCCTGATCTCTTCTACATAAGTCGGAATATCACATCCCCCCTCTGATCATCCAAAATTCCATTCATTTGTTTTACTACTCACTTTTCTTCCAACAATCGCCTGATAAAAGCTGCCATCTCACCAAACAACAGCTCATGATACATGGACTCGTCCATGGAGAAACTGCCGCTGATGGCCGGCATCGGAACGACCTGCAGATTGGACAGCTCTGTTTGTCCGCTCTCCAATCTCAGATCCTCCAACAGGCGGGTCTGTGACCGTTCATACAAAATACCCTCCCGCTGGAGACTGTACATGTGGCTGCAGCAAGCATATACCGCCCGAAGGAATCGCGGCCTGACAGGCATATTAAGCACCACCAGATCATATTCACATTCCTGCAGTATCCGCTGCAAAAGCCCTGTAAAGTCTTCTCCTGTCAAATCATCTAAATCCATCTGCATACGAACCGGCGGCAGATAATCCAACGGTCCGAATTTTTGTGTCATTGTTGCCAGGATCGTTCCCATTGGCACAGTCTGTTTATGTAATTCATAAAACAGATCACCGACATCTTCTGCCACCGTATCAAAAAATCCGCTATAATAGGAAAAATCAAGATAGAGTGTTCGCACCTGTTCCGTGCGTATGAGGCTGTAGACTACAGCAAAGCCTGTTTGAAGATCATAGCCATGTGGTGAACAGACCACAACTATTTCTTTGTTATGCAGTGCCGACAATGCCCCCGGCAAAGAAAGCTGCTGCTCCAGCGCCATTCGGTAAACCTCTTTCATCAGGCTGTCTGCCGGCTGGTAGGGAGACAGATATGCTTCATCTAATCGCATGAGAAGTGTACCGTTCTTTTTTAACTGTGTTGCCAGTGTCTCTTCCCAGAAACCCGTGCCCACCAGCGCCAACTGTGCATTTGCCCCCTGAAGCTCCTCCCAGCTTTTACATAATACCGGTTGCAGGCCATAGGGATGCTGCAACAAATAAGTGCTTAATCCCGGTCCGATCTCTTCATCTAAAATAGATAACCTTGTCTGTATCCCTCACACCCCCTTTTCGCATTTACCAGATGCTGTCTGCTTCTTGGAATTTGTTTTTTGAAATTACTCTTGAAATGACATTACTGCTTCGTAAATCTTACATGAAAATTATTTGCAAATAGATCAGATAGATTGTATGGAAATTATATGCGAGTATTGTTTTTTTGTCCATGTAGTATCACGAAAAAAATTTTTTTCGCGATACTACAGGTTCATGTACAGTAAAATTGCATAAAGCATGCCTAAACCCCCTGTTCCAAGGCATCCGATCACACAAAGATTAAACAGATTCAGCCCCACCGACAAACCGATCCCGGCTGACGCCAGACCCTCGTTTATAAAATAGACCGCCATTCCACCAACGAGCATACGCACCAGAAAATGCAGTAAAAATGCCGCTTTCCGGCGCAGAACACCGATCACCAGCACGAGTACGCATGCAGCCAGGATTAGTAGCATTCCTGTAGATGTATTCATAAATACCTCCCCTCTGCTTTGTACCAATTTACTCCGATTTTTGTAAAATATGCCTAATTTTGCATAACTTGTCAGGGAGCTGCTTATAATAAAAAAAAGGTACTGAACAGTTACGAAAATAAAAAGGACGTGATGACATGCTGCATTTATTCCATCATTCACAAACGCAAAAAAATGATGCGCACTACACCGTTTTACTGGACGATCTGGAACGCACCAAAAAAGAACTTGACCATGTATATGCTACTTTTTCCAATGTGACGGAACCAGATCTGATCGATGCATACATTTATCAGCTAAACTCGGCCCAGCTGCGCTATCGATATTTACTAAACTCCGTAAAAGAATCGACAAAAAATGGGCGCTGAATCACTCAGCGCCTCATGAAGTACTCTTATTCTGTTTCTTATGCCCAAAATCCACGCTTTTCCTGTGAACCATCAACCGTTGACTCGTTTAGTGAGTTTCTTCCGTATGTATATCCTGCATACACGGTCTGTGTATTGTGCATGACCGGCTCTGACCGGTCCTCTGCAGCGATCTGCACAAATGCGTCATAGAGCTTATTCATCACATTGCGCGCATTTGAAATCGGCTTTTTTTTATGAGTTGCCTGTGCCAGCGCCAGCTGTCTGCGACTGTAATTATACAGCGGATACAGCTGCCCGGCGAGCTCGTATTTAAAATTTAAAGAGTCCTGCAACCGCTCCAGCACCGCATCTGCATGGTGGATCGCCTGCTTAAAAGGCTCCCCGCCTTCCTCAAAGGCTGCGACCGCATCATCCAGATAGGCAAAAAAGATATCATACTGAATAACGATCATCTCGCTGGAATTACACTGTGACAGCCTGCGGGTAAACTCTTTTTTCTTTTCATCTGTCATATTGTCTGTCTCCCTGACGAATTCCCTGTAGGCGTTACTGTAACAGCTGTAATACCTGCTGCGGCAGATCATTTGCCTGTGTCAGTACTGAAATGGCCGCCTGATCCAGGACATTCATATTAGAATACGTAGCCATCTCTTCTGCCATATCCGTATCCATAATACGCGAAATAGCCGCCTCCATGTTCTCCTCGGTTCCATCCAGACTTTTGACTGCATAGTCCAGCCGGTTCTGATAGGCTCCGATACGGGAGCGCACCTCGCTGACCTGTGCGATCGCATCATCCAACGCTGTTAAAGCCCGATCTGCACATCCCTTACGCACTACATTCAGATCATCAATATACAGAGATTCACATGTAACAGCCGGTATCCTCAGATCAATGATCTGGTTCTCATGGGCACCGATCTGCAGCGTCATGCTGCCGATATTTGTCATTTCCACATCAACACGCAATTTATTCGCTTCACTTGCTTTTTCCAGCAGCTGACCGTCCTCCATTTCAGGGTCTACCTCAAAGATCATCTCAAAACCATTCACATCACGGATCGTCACCTTTTTTCCATCTGATAAATAAGTTGCCGTCTCGGAAAATCCCTCCCCATATGTGACATTGGTAGTATTACCCTTTGGATCGGTATCACGGATCAATGAGATGACCGTATCCTTACCCTCTGCGGTAATCTCAGATCCATTAACATCAAATGCTGAAATTTTTGCACCTTTTCCATACTCAAAGGTCGTCAGCTTATAGGTATCGGTTCCATCTTTTTCCACCTTTACACTGCCCAGTTCCCCGGTTTCCTTCAGCTTCGTGTAAATATCCTCCGCTGAGTCCGTCTTTAGGATCTCCACCGTACACCCGTTGATCTCCACAGTTCCTTCTTTTCCCGCTTCTACTGTAATCTGTGTCTGTGCCTGCTCCGGTGACTGGGTGATATCAAAAATATAGTTTTCTGCAGATACCCCATCCGAGGTCTGAAAATTCCGGATATAAGTGCCTGCCAGCTCTCCGTTTACACTTGGATACACGCGATAGTCCTGCGAACCGTCCAGAATCCTTTTCCCATTAAACTCCGTATCTGTCGCGATACGGTCAATCTCTTCTTTTAACGCGTCAATCTCATTCTGACATGCTTCCTTATCAACCGTTGTCATGGAATCAGTCGCCGCCTGCACAGCCAGTTCACGCATACGCTGCAGCATGGAATGGGTCTCACTGAGCGCCCCGTCCGCGGTCTGCATGACACTCGTTCCATCCGCTGCATTTTTGCTGGACTGATCCAGCGCCATGATCTGCGCCCGCATCTTATTGCTGATGGCCATTCCCGCCGGATTGTCCTTTGCCTTGTTGATCTTATATCCGGAAGATAAACGCTCAATGGACGCAGTCAGACGATTCTCTGTCCGATGAAGATGAGCATTTGAAATAACTGCTGATACATTTTGATTTACTTTCATTTTCGCACCTCCTGGCATAAGGTATCACCATCACTTACCCGGATAATGAAGTCCTAATGCCTTTTTTCCTTGTGCGCTTCCCTGCGATCTCATATACAGTAACTTTCCCTGTCACTGCTCAAACATTTCACATATGGTATATCGGTCGCTTAGCCCTCTTTAGCAATCCCTTCCCGGAAAAATTGAATCATTTTTTCTGCCATTCCATACAGCTCTTTCGTCTGTATCTTGCGATCTGCTTCATCCCGGGGGTTCTCACTCCTGCCGCCGGCAAGCTCAAACCGGGTCAGATCCAGATGTTCACTGAAGATCACATGAACCTCATTTTCTGCTGCATCACCGCCCAATTCTCCAAGCAGCTCCAAAAAACGCGGCTGCTCCCTCTGCAGCTGATCCACACCTGCTCTCGAATCCGCTGCGAGATAGCCCTTGATCCCGCCTGCCTGTACCTGCAGCTGGGCAGCCACTTTTCCGTAAGCAGCACTCTCCATGGTCAGGCGCACACTTCTCTTTTTTTCTGAACCGCGGATAATACGCAGATTCATTCCCATCACCCCATCACCGGTGAGAACCGGGATCTGATAACGCTCCTCCTTTGCCATGCTGGCAGAGAGATGCAGCTGGGTAGTCATCATCTGCAATTGCCGGATGTCAAGCCTTGTCATTCCTTCGTACATCACAGTCTGGCCGCAGTGCTCTGCCACCTCGGCAAGCGTCTGCTGCGCCTTCGCCAGCTCTTCCGGTGCCTGCATATTCTCTCCCAGCTGATCTAAGATCTCATCCTTGATCCGTGCGATCTCAGCCATTAGCGCCTGCTTTTCATCTGATTCCTGTATTTGATCCGTCAGACCAAAAAGCCGGCGAAAGGCATCACTGGGATTTGCCATCATCTGCTGCAACGCCAGCACGTGGCTCACTGTTGCCGGTATCTCATAGGTCTCCAGCATTTCGTACACTTCCGTCTGTGCCGCTGCTGCCGCGTTCAGATCCTGCATCCGTATCCTGTCGTAGTCCTCATCCGCTTTCTGATCCACTGGTACTTTCTGAAGCTGCTCCAGTAGCTGCTCCGGTGTCTGCTGCTTCCAGTCCTCACCAGACAAAAGCTGGTCAAACTGTTCCGGCTCCTGCGCAAGCTGCTGAATGGCCTGCACACATTGTGTCTGATACGCTGCATTGATCTGATCTGTAATAGATACGCCACTAATCGTACCTTTTACTCCGCCAAAATCATCATCTACTTTGTAATCCATGCCACTCTTTTTGCTGCTGCGCACCGCCTGTAGCAGATTTTCCATCGTCAGTGGCGCTCCCTGCTGCACAAGCGCTCCGATCGCTGCACCATCGCCCAGTTCCACCTGATGGATCAGGCGGTAAATTCCTATAAAAGAATCTCGTTCTTCCACAGAAATCTCATGATTTTGCTCTATTTTCCACAAATATTCACTAAATTTTGTCAGATCATCTGCACCGCCGATCTGGGCACGGATCTGCTTTGCCTGTTCATTCAGCTCACTCATCTGCATTTGCAGCGGATTGATGCCCTCACGGATCATTTCGCGGACGACTGCCGGTTTCAGGCTGTCAAATGCCTCCTGCACCTGGCGGTCTGCAAGCTTCATTTCCAGCACGTTCTGTTCATTGATCTCCAGCTGATTGTACGCTAATATCCGCACCGCACGGGCATTTTCTGAGGTGGGCTCCAGCCCAGTCTCCCGCAAAATAGCATCCACATTGCGAAACGCCTTCTGAATAGAATCTCCCATATCTGCGCGGGGTGCTGTCATCAATGTCTCATAAGATTCTCCGGCAGCCTCCATTTTTGCCTGCAGCTGTGCACCGGACTCGCAAAGACCCTTTGCCGTGCCATCGTAGCGCTCCATGCCCAGTGCGTAGGCGGGCATGGTTTTTAACGCCTCTGCTGCCTCTATGGTTTCCTGAAAAAGTGTGATCTGATCTGCAGTCGCCTCACTTCCATCTGCTTCCAGCAGCTGTTTATAGTAGCTCTGTTCCTGCATTTTCAGTTCCTCAACCAGCTGGACAAGGGGTTTGATCTCTATCTCCATTCCCCGTTTTAAAAGTCCGTAATTCGCCTCTGTTGTCATTGCCAGCCGGGTCTCTTCCAGCATTCTGCGGGCCTCAAGAAGTGACAGATCCTTTCCGTCAAAGGCGGTCAGCTCCTGCTCCCCGTCTACGACCCCTTTTTCCATCAGATTGTGGGCTTCACGCAGATTTGCGATCGTCAGCTCCTGCCCCTCACCCAGTAGATATGCCAGCTCCTGATCAGTTGCCTGTGCGATGACTTCTGCTGCGTCCTCCGCACGGGCTGTCAGCGATGCATGTTTGTCCAGGCACGCATCTGCAGGTGTTTTTCCCTCTGCGACTGCCGCCTCCATGGCACACAGCACGTCCTCCTGCGCCAGCGGAAATGACAGCTCCTGCAGTGCACACAGACTACGCAAATGCTCAGTCGTGACTGAAATATCGTTCGCTGCCAGCCATTTACAGGACGTGATATTTTGTTCGGACAGCTCCATCCCCGCTGCCGCAATGACTTTTTCCATCTGCTCTACGATCTGCGGCTGGTTCAATGATGCGTCCGGCTGCGCCACAGATGCATAGGTTCCGTTAAACTGTGCCCGGTAGAGATGATCGATCGTCGGCTCTAAATCATTGTCCAGCATATATTTTATCGCGCCCTCACTGAGTGATGTCAGCGCATCTGCCTGTTGAAGGGCGCTTTCATATTGTGCAGCCAGTGCCGCAGAGCCTGCAATTTCTTCGATCTGCTCATCTGTCAGCTCTCCGGTAAAATAGCTGGTGTCCTTTCCTGCCTTTGCCAGCTGCATCTGTATCTTATCCGTCTCTGTCACAATCGAATGAATATCCGTATCCGGTAGCGAAAAACCGTCTTCCTCCAATGCCTGCGCACTTTGTGTAGTCGTTGTATTTGCCCCTACGACCATCTCATTTTTCATCTGTACGGCATCCTTTGTGGCAGCGCTATCCTTGATTTCTTCAAAGATATCACTATTTTCCTGCTCCGGCTTTGTATAAGTCACCGTCTGTGTCACCGGTGCCGATCCTGTTACTACATCAGCTCTATTCGCATACTTTGAAGTCTCCCGGATAACCGGCTCTCTTTCCTGTCCCCCGGTCACTTGTGCCTGCCGAAAAAATCCTTTTTGTTCTAACTGCTCAATCTGCATGTAGCTTCTCCTTTTTTTCGTCCTTGCAGCCATATTCTGACCACTTTCCAATCTCCTGACTAATACATATTTCGGACAATCTATGAAAAAAAATTAGAGCCACCTATAAGGTGACTCTAACACAGATCTATTTCTTTTTCACTTTCTCCTGCTTTTCTTCTTTATAATCAAAGGAAAAAACAGCTGCTCCAAAGGGCGGCAGTGGATATCCGATCGAATAGGGCTGTCCGTCCCACTCACCCTTTTTCGCACGGAACCGCCTGGGTATCTCAGCTCCCGTTCCACCGAAGCGAACCTCGTCAGAATTCAAAACCAGCTTGTAACCGCCTGCCTGCGGTACGCCGACACGGTAATCGGGTCTTGCCACAGGTGTAAAATTGAGCACGCAGATCAGGCACTGTTTTCCGTCAGAGGACTTACGGATAAAGCTGTAAATGCTGCGCTCCGTATCGTCCGCATTGATCCACTCAAATCCGCCCCACTCATGATCCAGCTCATACATTGCCGGATATTTATGATACATATGAAGCAGCTCCTTCATATAATCATGGATCTGCTGATGCGGCCTTTCTGCTAACAGGTACCAGTCCAGCTCGCGCTCTTCGCTCCACTCACGCAGCTGGGCAAAATCCTGTCCCATAAACAAAAGCTTTTTGCCCGGATGCATCATAAAATATGTATACGCCAGACGCAGGTTTGCAAACTTGTCACCCTCCAGCCCCGGCATTTTATTGATCATTGAACACTTCAGATGAACGACCTCATCATGCGAAAGTACAAGAATGTATTTTTCACTCTCATTATAACTCATGGCGAAGGTCATCTTGTAATGGTTATCTTTGCGGAAATAGGGATCCAGCTTCATGTAATCGAGGAAATCATGCATCCATCCCATATTCCACTTCATGGAGAAATTCAGACCACCGTCCTCAGCCTTTCCGGTCACCATCGGCCATGCGGTAGACTCCTCAGCCACCATGATCGCTCCCTTGTTCCGTCCGGTGATCAATGTATTGATATGGCGGAAAAACTCAATCGCCTCAAGGTTTTTATTCTCTCCATATTTATTTGCAAGCCACTGTCCATCCTGCTTGCCATAGTCAAGATACAGCATGGAAGCAACCGCATCCACACGCAGACCATCCACATGATAATTCTCTACCCACATCAGTGCACTTCCGATCAGGAAATTCTTTACCTCATTTTTTCCATAGTCAAAGATCTTTGTGCCCCAATCCGGATGCTCACCCATTCTCGGATCTGCATACTCGTACAGACAGGTTCCGTCAAAATTTGCCAGCCCATGGGCATCTCTCGGGAAATGCGCAGGTACCCAGTCAAGAATAACTCCGATGCCATTTTTGTGAAGCTGATCAACAAGATATGCAAAATCCTCCGGCGATCCGTAACGGGAGGTCGGTGCGTAATAGCCTGTCACCTGATATCCCCAGGAACCGTCATAGGGATACTCGGAAATTCCCATCAGCTCTACATGTGTATAGCCCATTTCCTTCACATATCTGATAATTGATTCTGCAAACTCACGATAGGTATAAAAGCCCTCATCCTCCCGGTCAGGATGACGCATCCAGGAACCCGGATGTACTTCCAAAATTGCCATTGGCTCTTTGAACACATCTTTTTTTGCGCGCTCCTTCATCCAGCTGGCATCTGTCCACTTGAAATGGTCAATATCCGCTACAACGGACGCCGTTCCCGGGCGCAACTCTGCCTGATTCGCAAATGGATCAGCCTTATAAAGCAGCTTTCCATCCGCCGTCTCGATAATGTATTTATACATATCCCCCTGCTTGACACCGGGTACAAACAATTCATAAATACCACGTTCCGTGGGCTCCAGACGTTCCATCTCATGGCTGGTCTCGTCCCAGTTATTGAATGTACCGAATACCCATACACGCTTTGCTGCCGGTGCCCATACATCAAACATCACACCATGCTTGCGCTTGACCGTTGTTAAGTGCGCACCCATCTTTTTATAGATGTCATAATGTGTTGCCTGTCCAAAAAGATACATATCCAGTTCTGTAAAATTTCCCATACCACTATCTCCCTATCGTTTATTTTTTTATCACTCTTCGAAATCTTTCTCCCGAAGAACGACATAATTGTTCTCATCATAGCGTTTGGATGTCAGGATACCAAACATCTTCTTTAAACTGCCCTTTTCTACCCGGTCAATCGCCTCATCCACGATCTCCTTCACTTCTACCAACGTTGTCGCCTGATCAAGCTTTTGAATGTTACTAATGCGAGTATAGAGCGCCAGCACTGCCATTGCATCGATTCCGTAGCCGTTTTCCTGCGCATAAGTCCTTGCAAATTCAACAAGCTCATCATTTGTGAAATAAGGAATCGTAATCCGCTCACCGAACTTCGCCGCAAAGCCCTCATGCCTGCTGAGTGCTTTTACGATATTGTCCTTGTCATCCTCCAGGATCACTAACAGTTCTGCCGGATGCTGTTCTAAATATGCGGATAGCTTACTCTCCGTGTCTCGCGTGAGTTCACCAACATGCTCAATGATCAGACAACCTCCACTGATCTTACCCATCAATGCAGGAATATCCTTGTGGTTTAAAGCATCCCCATTGATCTTTCCAATCTGCTTGCCGGGTTTATCGACCATCTGCTGAAGTGTCTTTACAAGATTCGTCGCCAGCATGGTCTTTCCGCAGCCGGACGCACCCTCGATGATCAGATTGCCAAACCTGTCATGATTGACACCGGCCAGATATGCCCCACAGCCGGTCAACGCACGGCAAATCTGTGCCTCCATGCCATCCACCTTTGCAAAATAGGAGAAACGCTTTGACATCTCCGCATCCAGCTTCTTGATGCCATTAAAGGTATCCGCTTTCTTTAGCGGCGGTTCCACAGGGTCTTCAAACAGATCCATACTGATCTCCGGCAAAGGTGTCGTGGGATCTTTCATGGCTTCCCAATCAGAAAGTACCTGATCGATCGTATCTATCCCCTCTGTCGATGATGTATCGTTTACAGGCTGTTCAGGAGCCGTTTCCCGCATCAGCTCCAGCGCCAGATCCGCTGTACTTACAGCAGTTTCGGCACCGGTAAATGCCGTTGTGGACAAAATTCCTGAAATATCCGGAAATGCTTTTTTTACATGTGTATCAGCCGGATGGCTGAGCTCCCGCCGAACACCGGACTTCTTCGGCTTACCCTTCACATTACTTCTCTTTGGCTTCGGATCCTGATACATTTGCAGTCCCTCTGCCTCAAGCTCTGCTGCAAGTGCCTGGTCGATCTCATCAAACTTCTTCCGCTGCTTTTTAGCCGGACCAGCTTCCATCTCATCGGTTTTCAGGACTTCTTTCATTGCCAGTTCAGGCTCCGTTACCGGCTCCTCATGCGCCATCACTGATTCAGAATTCTGTACCGATTCAACAGCCGCCATCTCTGGTTCAGATTCCTGCACCGGCTCAGCAGCCGCCATCGCTGGCTCAGGTTCCTGTGCCGGTTCGACCGCTGCCATCTCCGATCCGGATTCCACTACCGGCTCAGCAGCTGCTATCGCCTGTTCTCCCTGCAATCGGTCAATTTCTCTCTGCAAACATTCATTCGCATTCGCCAGTGCGCGCGAAGTACGTTCCACGGACTCCGGCGTCACCTCTCCGTATGTCTGCTCCACGAGATCTTTTGTCGTGGCACCCGCATCCAGGTGCGGAATGACTGCTGCCAACCGCTCCATCAGATCTCCGGTCTGCTGTAATGCACGCTTTTTTGCCGATGCCAGCTTACGCTGCGTGGCATCATCTATCACAGCCTCTGCTGCCCGCCTCGTCTTCTCCCAATCAGCCAGCACATCCTCGATCGTCATCTGACCGCTGACCTGAGGCTCACTTGCGCCTCCAGGGGGCAATGCAAGTGAAATCTGTCCATCATACTCTTCTTCCAGAATTTCCTGAAAATTCAAATTGATAGAACCATCTATCTCTTCGTCTGTCTCGTATTCTAAAGGTTCCTGCTCTTGTGTATCTGTCCCTTCCTCCGCCAAAAGCGGCTGCAGATAAGGAATCTCCTCCACCATTTTCTTGATCGAGTCCATGGTATCATGAACGGTCTCCTTCTCAGTAGCCTCCATGATCTGCTGCATACCGCGCGCCAGCTCTTCCTGCAGATTCTGCGTGTTAAAACGGTCTGCATTCACATGTACTTCCGGAATCCTGATCGGATTGTTTATGATCTCACCGGATTCCAGATATTCATCGGGTCGAACCTCAATGATGCCGTCCCTCTTCTTACGAAACTGCTTGTATTTCTCTTCCTGATCCGGACTGAGGGGCTGATAAAGCATCTTTAGCTCCAACGCCTTCTCTACATATGGTCCGTCTCCAAACCACAGGATCAGCTCATCACAGGCCTCGATACATTTGTCCGTCATCCCCGCCTGATGAAAGAGATACGCCAGCTCAAATGCCCATTCTTCCGTATACTCCTGTTCCTTCAGTTCACTTAAGATCGCAATCTGGGAAGTGATCGGTTCTCCCTTCGCCTGACTCAGGCGGTAACGCAGCACATATTTAAGTGTATCGTGGGGCGCGATCTCCACAAACTCATCATAATACTCCTGCGCCTCATCAAACTGTCCCGCCTCGATGGCGATCTCCGCCAGCCGGTAAATGATCTTTTTTCCGATCGGTGAACGGTCATATGCCATAAGCAGCAGCTCCTTGCTGTCCTCATAGCGACCTGTCTGCTGATAAATCTCTCCCACCAACATCAGCGAATTCACATTGCGCACCTTGCGCCAGTTAATGCTGTCAGCAATCTCTGCAGCAGCCGCATAGTTTTTCTCACCGGCTAATGTTTCTATCTCCTCTAATTTTAGCTTATATTCGTACTTATCCAAAATCTCCACCTCGTACTGCAGTGTTACCCTTTTCGGAACTGTTCCGCTCCGATCTGTTCTGAATAGTAACCTTTTTCCAAATAGGTATACTTACACTTTATCTTACCATAGGTCGCCTTTCATGTCAAAAATAAAAGCAGCAGAAAACACATACTTTTCCTGCTGCTCCTACTCTATTTTTTTTGCGTTTTCTTCTTCTTTTTTTTCGCAAAATGGAACGTCTCATTGCGTTTCCAGTCTCCGGTACACAAATCCTTTGTAGTCGGATCCACATGCGTTACCACTGTATAATCCAGAGATTTTGACGGTAATCCCTTGCGTCCCAGCAAATATGCGATCAATCGCTGAATTAAGTAGTAAATAACTGCAAATGTAGGCACTCCGAACAGCATACCTGCAAAACCGAACAAGCCGCCTCCTACCATGATCGCAAAGATCACCCAGAAAGAAGACAGTCCGGTGGAATCTCCCAAAATCTTAGGGCCGATGATATTTCCGTCCACCTGCTGCAGGATCAGGATAAAGATCAGCAGATACAGTCCGTGCAGTGGATCTGTGATAGTCACAATAATGAGACACGGAACCGCTCCGATAAAGGGGCCAAAAAACGGTATGATATTCGTGATACCTATGATCACACTGACGAGCAGTGTATACGGCATACGCAAAATCGAACATCCGATAAAACAGATAATGCCGATAATAATGGAATCAATGATCTTTCCTATAATAAATCCACCAAAAATCTCATCTACCTTGTGCACGATCTGAATCAGCGAATTTGCCTGCTTGATGGGCAGTATTGCAAAGGCGATCTTCTTCGCCTGTCCCTCAAACCGCTCTTTTTCCATGAGTACATAGATGGATACGATCAGACCGATCACCACGTTTTTCAGCGCGACCAGAATGCTGATCGCACTGGCTGTGATACTGGTCAGATAATCCTGCCACTGCGTGAAGTCCTGTAACTGGGGAAGTAGCGTATTATTAAACCACTCTTCCAGATAATCTGCCGCCATGAGCAGGTAACTCTCCCACTCGCCAGAGCCTTTCCCCGGTATAGACAGCTCATTATACCATGCAATAAAATGTTCTACATTTGCAGACATCGTATTGACCAGATTGACAATACTTTCGATCAGTGCCGGAACGATCATATAAATGATCAGTCCAAACAATGTCAGGAAAATGAGCAAAGTAAGAATGCTGGATACCGTACGGATCACATGCTTTGCCTTTTCCTTATTTTTTACTTCCGGAAGAATCAGCTGGCACAGTCCGCCGTCAATCCGTCGTAGCAGGGGATTAAACAGATAGCCCAGCACCGCACCGATCAGAACCGGCTGCAACACACTGATCATCACAGCGCACGCTTTTTTTAGCGCTGCATACTTAAATATCACCGTAAATACAGCAATACAGCAGCAAAATACCAGAAAGATCAGTGCACCGATCGCCAGATAGGGACGAATGTCCCAATCTGAACGTTTGACAGATTTCTTTTCTTTGTCTTCTTCCATAATGATCCGTCTCCTTTAGAGTACTGCGTAAACTTTTTATGAAACACGGTTATAATTGATCAGGCATCCCTTTAAGATGATCTCACGCTCATCGTCAGTCAGATCTCCCAGAGTCATTGTAAACTCCTTTAATTCTCCATCCTTTACTACATACGCAGTGATCACATCAGCCTTTTGTTCAACTGCCTTACGAATACCCGGAACCCAGATATAATCCCCGTTGGCAAAGGGTAGCTCGCCCTCAGGAATAATAAACGGCAGCATACCCCAGTTGATCAGATTTGAGCGATAGCGCTTTGTCGCATATTCATTGGCAATATTTGCCCAGCCGCCCAGAACCTTCTGGCAGGATGCAGCCTGCTCACGGGCAGATCCGTCACCGGGCTTTACAGCAAAGATCGTACTTCCGATACCAAAATTCTCATGACTTGCTTCCGGGAATCTTGTCTTTACCACACTCATCACATCCTTCAGCTCCGGAAGCTCCTGACAGGGATGTCCGCCTGAAATGCGCGCTTTCTCTGCTTTCTGTACCTCTTTTGCGCGGGGCACATAGTCAGGATCCTTACGGGACAGTGTGAATTCTGCCAGTCCAAGCGGGTTCGAGCGGTAGGAAGAAGTCTCACCGGAAGGAATCAGCTCATCTGTTGTCGTCACCGGATCATGAATCTCAGAAACGACCTTTAACAGCAGATTCTCGGTTAGTGCAGACATTTCCGGCCAGTCCTTGATGTTGGGTCCCAGCTTGATCGGTTCCTCGGGATGCGCGATACCCTTGCTGTCATAAATGCGGTTTTCATAAATCGTCTTATCAAAGAAATACTTCGGTTTTGTATAGTTTACATCGAAATCGGTAGCTGCAGTCAAATATCCCTTGTTTGCTGCAGTGGCTGCGATGGAACGCGCATCCATCAAAGCTACAGATGCGATCTGTCCGTTCTGCACCTTTGATCCCTCACGATTCGGGAAGTTACGTGTAGAGTGACGGATCGAAAATCCGTTATTTGCAGGTGTATCTCCGGCACCAAAGCAAGGTCCGCAGAATGCGGTCTTTAATATCGCGCCTGTCTGCATGATCTTTGCAGCTGCACCATTCTTCACCAGTTCCATGTAGATCGGCATACTTGCAGGATATACACTCAGTGTAAACTCATCCGGTCCGATGCTGGCTCCTGCTAAAATATCCGCAGCGTCACAGATGTTTTCAAATCCGCCGCCTGCGCAGCCTGCAATGATACCCTGATCCACATACAGCTTGCCATCGCGCACTTTTTCCTTCAGATTCAGGTCTACCGCACCGTTGAAGCTGACTTTTGCACGCTTTTCACAGTCATCTAAGATGTCCATCAGATTAGCATTCAGTTCGCGGATCGTATAGGCATTGCTGGGATGGAAAGGCATCGCGATCATCGGCTCAATCTCATCCAGATCAATCTCAATACAACCATCATAGTAGCTGACAGCCGCCGGATGCAGTTCCTTGAAATCCTCGCTTCTGCCATGGATATCGTACCACTCCTTCACCTTTCCATCAGTGCTCCAGATAGAGGACAGACACGTAGTCTCTGTGGTCATGACATCAATACCGATTCGTGTGTCCACGCTTAAATTGGCAACGCCGGGACCTACGAACTCCATGACTTTATTTTTTACATAGCCCTTATCGAACACCTCACCGATGATGGCGATCGCCACATCCTGCGGTCCGACACCGGGCTTTAAGCTGCCCTTTAAATACACAGCTACAACGCCGGGCATCTTGATGTCATAGGTCTGTGACAAAAGCTGTTTTACAAGCTCCGGTCCACCTTCGCCCATTGCCATCGTTCCAAGAGCACCATAACGGGTATGAGAATCAGATCCAAGGATCATCTTACCGCCGCCGGCAAGCATCTCACGTGCATACTGATGGATGACTGCCTGATGAGGGGGCACATAAACGCCACCATATTTCTTTGCGCAGCTCAGACCAAACATGTGGTCATCCTCATTGATCGTTCCGCCAACTGCACACAGGGAATTGTGACAATTTGTCAGCACATAAGGAATCGGGAACTTCTCCAGTCCTGACGCACGTGCAGTCTGAATAATACCGACAAACGTAATATCATGACTGGTGAGCTTATCAAATTTGATCTGGAGCGCATCCATATTTCCGGAGGTATTGTGCTCCTTTAAAATATTGTAAGCAAGGGTTCCTTTTTTTGCTTCCTCCTTTGCAGGGACGCTTCCGGTCTTGCTCTGCAAAATCGCCGCTGCTTCACTGGTGTCTGCAACGATCTCGTTTTCATTTACAAGATAGACACCGCCATCGTATAATTTCATACTTTCTTCCTCCCTTGATTTTGATTTACATTTTTAAAACTATTTTATATGGAAATAACAAAAAGGGCAACCGCTTTTTTCCTGTTGCCCCAAAGTCCTTTTTTTGTTAACGTTTGAAGAAATGGCGTCTATGATGCGTAGGCTGCTCTTCCCCGGAATCTTTTTTTTGTTCATTCAGACCGTCAACATCCCATTGCACACCAGAAAGATCGATCTCCATCTCTTTTTTCTCTAAGGGATCTTCATCTGACAGATCCAGAACTACTTCTTCCGGCGCAGCCGTTTCCTCTCCGGACTTCTCATCACTCACTGTGCGGGTATCTATAGATGCCTGTTCCGAAGCTGTATCCTCGTCATCCCCCAGCTCTATCCCTGCATTGCGAAAAAATTCCTTATTGACACGGATCTCTGTCTTTATATCTGCAAACTGACTCTTTTCCTTCGGTTGTCCAAATCGTCTGCCATGCTTCTCTCTCTCCCTCTCGATCTCCTTGTTGCGCTCTTCAATGAGGGAAAGATATTTTTCTGTATCTACCAGATCCTGCAATTGTGATTTCAATTCCAGCTGATTTGTGCGAACAATCTGCTTTTTTTCCTCCAGATCCTTGATCATGGCATCCTGCACTGCCCGAATCTGTTCCGTGGACTCATCCATGATCGCCTGAATATGATTCAATGCTTCATCTGTATACATCACAGAAGCCGCATAAATATCTTCTGCCTTTCGGCTGGCATCCCATATGATCTTGTCGCCCTGTTTTCTATGCTCGCGCTCCGCCTTGTCACGACTCTGTTTTGTCAGTTCATACTCCTCCATAATCTCATAGATACTGGCATTGAGACGGTCGATCAGGCCAAACATCTCCTGTTTGTTGACTACGATACGATCTGTATCATAGACCTCACTGCGGGAAATAAGCACATGGATGTCACGCAATACTTTCTCTAACTTGTCCTGTGAACTCATTCGTTCCTGTTTCCTTCCTTATATATAACGAATCTCTCCACTCGGCTTTTCGATCAGTCCAAGCGGCACGGGACGTTCTCCCGCTTCATCAATAATGTCACTCACTCGATCCGCGTCCTCTTCTGACACAATAAACAACATACCAATACCCATATTGCAGATTGTGCGTAGCTGTTCAAGTGGCATATTTCCATCCTGATGCAGCATCAGATACAAGGGCGGTATATTCTGCTTCGGCTGTTTGATCACTGCCCCACAATTTTCCGGCAAAAGCCTGCGTATGGCCGCGTCCAGTCCTCCATGAGCGACCTGAACGCAATGACTAATAGCGATTCCTTCCCGATAGATCGCCTCCAAAACCTTCTGATAGCAACGGGTTGGCTGCATTAAGAGATTTCCCAGCGTATTCTGCAGATTTTCATAGTAAAACTCCATACTGGCTTTCGTCAAAAAGAGCTTCTTCTTTGCCGCCACATATCCGTTATTATGTAAACCATCTGATGCCAAACCCATGATCACATCGGATTGTTTGACCGTCTGCTTGTCCCTCACAATCCCCCGGTCTAAAATGCCTACTGCAAATCCTACCATGTCATATTGATCATAATGATAAATATCCGGCAATTCCATGATTTCGCTGCCTGCATAAGCAATCCCAAGCTCTTCACAGGAAGTCCGTGCTCCCGCCTCAAGATCCTCGATCTTGTCCTTCTTCGGTCTCGCACAGGAGATCGTATCATAAAAAAACAATGGTTTTGCACCGGCTGCCACCAGATCATTGACACAGACAGCTACACAATCTTCTCCAATCGTATCATAGCGCTCCAGTTCTGCTGCGATTGACAGCTTTCCACTGACACCGTGTGTTTTTGAGATCAAAACCGGATCAATCATGCTCCGGTACACACCAATCGGTATTTCATTTGTAAGTGTATTCAGTCCCAGTCTCTCTCTCACAAGTAAACCCCTTACTTTAAAAATATTCGCGGCAAATTACCACTAATAAGTATTCTATCATTTTTCCCCTTGATTTCATACACTTTTTTCATTCATCCGAAAATTTTTCTTTCCTATCTTACAAAACATATCCTTTTTTGACAATTATTTATAAAGAATGTGCTTCGTCACATTCTTGCGCCGAGCGCAGTCACTTGCGACAAATTACATCTTCGTGCGAGTGCGCATCCTGCCGAAGGCTTTTGTCATATAGGAGACAAAGTTTCCCATATGACAAAAAAGCTGCTCCCCTCCCGGAGAACAGCTTTTTTGATTTGTTTTACCGCAAGCTGATACGCACCAGCGCTCTGCGTAGTGCCAGCTCTGCTCTTACCACATCCAGATCCTCAGACTTCGCTGCGAGACGTTCCTCGGCACGCCGCTTGGCTGCCTCGGCACGATCCCAGTCGATCTCATCGGGCCACTCGGCGATCTCTGCAAGGAGCGTCACCTTATCTCCGAGGATCTCTGCAAAACCAGAGTGTACTGCCGCTTTCTTCTGTCCATCCTCCTCGGTGATCGTCACGATACCGGGAGCAAGAACCGTCGTCAGCGGAATATGGTTCTTGTACACACCCATATCTCCCTCCACAGAGGTGAACTCGATCATGGTCGCCTCTCCGGTATAAAAGACACGCTCGGGTGTGATGATCTCTACCTGAAAATATCTGCTTTCATCTGCCATACGCTACCCCCTATTTCATGCGGGCACGTACTTCATCGATAGAACCTGCATTCAGGAACAGTCCCTCAGGAATATCGTCGTGCTTTCCTTCCAGGATCTCCTTAAAGCCACGGATCGTCTCAGCAATGGGTACATATTTTCCTTCCATTCCGGTGAACTGTGTTGCTACATGGAACGGCTGTGACAGGTATCTTTGGATCTTACGGGCACGGTTTACGACAACCTTGTCATCCTCTGACAGCTCGTCCATACCGAGGATCGCGATAATATCCTGCAATTCCTTATATTTCTGTAAGATCTCCTGCACACCACGGGCCACCTTAAAATGCTCCTCTCCTACGATACGGGGATCGAGGATACGGGAAGTGGATGCCAGCGGATCTACCGCCGGATAAATACCCAGTGCTGCGATGGAACGCTCCAATACGGTGGTCGCATCCAAATGCGCAAAGGTAGTCGCCGGCGCAGGGTCTGTCAAGTCATCCGCAGGCACATAAACTGCCTGTACGGAAGTGATAGAACCGTTCTTTGTAGATGTGATACGCTCCTGCAGCGCACCCATCTCTGTCTGTAATGTAGGCTGATAACCTACAGCTGAAGGCATACGTCCCAGCAGTGCGGATACCTCTGATCCTGCCTGAGTAAAACGGAAAATGTTGTCGATGAACAACAACACATCCTTTCCACCCTTGTCACGGAAATATTCTGCCATGGTAAGTCCTGTTAAGCCGACACGCATACGTGCTCCGGGCGGCTCATTCATCTGTCCGAATACCATGGTCGTCTTATCGATAACGCCTGATTCCTTCATCTCATAGTAGAGGTCATTACCCTCACGGGTACGCTCACCTACACCGGTAAATACGGAGTATCCACCATGCTCTGTGGCAATATTGTGGATCAGCTCCTGGATCAATACTGTTTTTCCTACTCCTGCACCTCCGAACAGACCAATCTTTCCACCCTTCTGATAAGGGCAGAGCAGGTCTACGACCTTGATACCGGTCTCCAACATCTCGGAAGATGTCGCCTGTTCCTCAAAGCTGGGAGCGGGTCTATGGATGGGCATGTACTCCACATCAGTGGGAGCGGGCTGCTCATCTATGGGATCACCGAGCACGTTAAAAATACGTCCCAGTGTATTCTCACCTACAGGTACAGTGATCGGAGCGCCGGTTGCTTTTGCATCCATGCCGCGCACCAATCCATCGGTGGGACCCATGGCAATACATTTTACGGTGTCATCACCCAGGTGCGATGCGACCTCAACGACCAGACGCTCTCCGTTTTTACGGGTGATCTCGATCGCCTCATTGATCTCCGGAATCTTTCCCTCAGGAAACTTGATATCCAGAACGGCACCAATGATCTGAGTGATTTTTCCAATATTTTCTGCCATCGTTTCACTCCTTTAATAGTTATAGTTATGATATCGCTTCCGCGCCTGCGATAATCTCGGTCAACTCCTGTGTGATCGAGCCCTGACGCGCACGATTGTATTTCAAAGACAAATCACTTATCATGTCTTCCGCATTACTTGTAGCTGAATCCATTGCCTGCATTCGGGCTCCGTTTTCACTGGCAAGTGCCTCCACTAACGCACCGTAAAAAATACTGGTGACGTATTTGGGAATGATCAGATTCAGAGCATCCTCTACATTCGGCTCATAGTTCATAATCAGCTTATCATCTGCCACAGAGATCTCCTCCTCGGAAAACTCCACCGGAAGCAGCTTCATCAGCTTTGGCACATGCACAACCGTATTTTTGAAATGAGTATAGGCAAGATAAATCTCGCCAATCTCACCTTTGGTAAACTCATCCAGCACACGCTCACAGACAGCTGCAGCATCCTCATACGTAGGTGACTCCATGATCGCGGAGTGATCCTCCTTGATATGGTAGCCGTAACGCTCTAACGTCTCGCGTCCCTTGCTTCCGATACAGAATACCTCCACCTTATCCTTCGGAAGAAGCTCCTGATTATTCGTCACAAGCTTGGTAACATTCGCATTATATCCGCCTGCCAGACCGCGGTTTGAGGTAATAACTACCACTGCAATCTTGTCTGATGCACCGCGTGTCAGATACGGATGGTTTAATTGTCCTGATTTCGCCAGAATGGATGTCACCGTCTGGTACATATGGTTAAAATACGGGTCTGTAGCCTCTGCATGAAGCTTTGCCTTCTGCAACTTTACGGTAGAAACTAATTTCATGGCTTTTGTGATTTGCTGCGTACTCTGTATGCTGCTTTTTCTGCGCTTGATGTCTCTCATCGAAGCCATAATTTTTCACCGCCTTTGTTTCTACTTATTAAAAGATTTTTTGCATTCTTCGATCGCCTGGATCAGCTTCTTCTCCGTCTCCTCATCCATCTGCTTTGTCTCACGGATTGATTCCAGGATCTCCGGATACTTTGTAGAGACAAACTCAATGAGCTCACCCTCAAAGCGCAGAACATCTTCTACCGGAATATCCAGCAGATAGCGCTTGGTTGCCGCATAGATGATAATGACCTGATTTTCTACCGGCATGGGCTTGTACTGCGGCTGCTTTAACATCTCCTGCAGACGGGTTCCCTGTGCCAGTGTCTCCTTGGTCGCGTCATCCAGTTCAGATCCAAACTGTGAGAACGCTGCCAGCTCCGTGTACTGGGCCAGCTCGGTACGGATCGGAGCGGCAATCTTCTTCATCGCCTTGATCTGTGCGGAACCACCTACACGGGATACAGACAAGCCTGCATTGATCGCGGGACGGAATCCGGCATTGAACATCTCTGTCTCCAGATAGATCTGACCATCTGTGATAGAAATAACGTTTGTCGGAATATATGCAGATACATCACCCGCCTGTGTCTCAATGATCGGAAGTGCAGTCAAAGAACCGCCGCCCAGCTTGTCAGACAGTCGCGCTGCACGCTCCAAAAGTCTGGAGTGCAGATAGAAGACATCACCCGGATATGCTTCACGTCCCGGTGGTCTGCGAAGAAGGAGGGAGAGTGTACGGTATGCGGTTGCATGCTTACTTAAGTCGTCATACACAACCAGCACGTCCTCACCGTTCTCCATCCATTCCTCACCGATGGCGCATCCTGCGTACGGTGCAATATACTGTAAGGGTGCCAGCTCACTGGCAGTGGAAGCTACCACAGTGGTATATGCCATTGCGCCGAACTCCTCCAGGGTATTTACAATAGAAGCTACGGTAGAAGCCTTCTGTCCGATAGCTACATAAATACACTTTACACCCTGTCCTTTTTGATTAATGATCGTATCGATCGCGATCGCTGTCTTACCGGTCTGTCTGTCACCGATGATCAGCTCACGCTGTCCACGTCCGATGGGAACCATGGAATCGATCGCCTTGATACCGGTCTGTAACGGAGTATCTACAGATTTTCTGGAAATAACTCCGCTCGCTACTCGCTCGATTGCACGATATTTGTCTGTCTGAATGGGTCCCTTTCCATCGATCGGCTGTCCAAGTGCATTGACTACACGTCCGATCAGTGCGTCACCGACAGGAACCTCTACCACGCGGCCGGTCGTCTTTACAGTATCGCCCTCATTGATATTCTTGTTGGCTCCCAGTAATACAGCACCAACGTTGTCCTCCTCAAGGTTCAATACCATTCCATATACTTCGCCCGGAAATTCCAGAAGCTCGCCCTGCATCGCGTTTTCCAGACCATGGATACGCGCAATACCGTCTGCCACCTGAATAACAGTACCAACGTCAGCCACTTCCAGTGTTGATGCATAACGGGCAATCTGCTCCTTGATCACGGAACTGATTTCCTCTGGTCTCAAATTCATGGAGCGCATTCACCTACTTTCAACTGTATTTTTGATAATTCGGAACTGAGCTTTGCCAGCTTGCTCTTGATGCTGCTGTCAACAACCCGGTCCTTGATACGGATGACCATTCCTCCAATAAGGGAAGGGTCTACCTCATAGTGCATTTCAAATTCCACATAATCTGTGGTTGCCAGAAGCTTCTCTACCAGATTCGCTTTCTGGATCTCACCCAGTGTCATCACTGTGGTGACATAAGCAGTACCGATATGTTTGTATTCCTTCGCCTGCTCTATAAAATATTCAAGTACAGCGGTGGTATCGTTATAGTGGTCTTTTTCCACTAACATCCGAAGCAAGCCCACCAGCTCATCCCTGACACGACCCTTAAAAATATTTTCCAGCGTCGCAATTTTCTCTTCTTTTACGATCTTTGGATGATTCATCAGTCGATTTAGCTCATCGTTACTCTCCAGGACGGAAAGCAATCCCTTGGCCTCCTCCAAAAATGAATCTAACTGGCTGGATTCCACTGCTAATTCAAACAATGCATCACCGTATGTTTTGGATACTAGCTTAGCCATGTTGAATCACCCATTTCCTTTATTGTCTCATCGACCAGTTGGTTCTGAATGTTGATGTCGATATTTGCGCTGATGACCTTTGCTGCCATAGCTGCTGCCACAGAGATCATCTCCTGCTTCATCTCATCAACAACACGCTTCTTCTCAAGCAGCGCCTCCTCATTTGCCCGGGCAATGATGCGGGCAGCTTCTGCCTTCGCCTCCTCCACAATCTTTGCTTCATTATGGAGTGCCTTTTGCCTTGCCTCGGAAAGAATCGCTTCTGCTTCCTTATCAATACCTTTCAGCTTTTCCTCATACTGCGCCTTCAGTTCCGCCGCGTCATTTTTATCTGCCGCCGCATCATCCAGCTCGGTCCTTATCTTTAACTTACGGTCTTCGAGCATCTTTCGGACCGGGTTAAAGAGCAGGTAACTCATTGCGAGGAACAGGAAAAATACTGCAATTGCAAGCAATATCACATCATGTACCAACTGCATGTCCAGATCAAATAATCTTTCCATAACTTAGAAGTGTTACCTCCTTCTTGATATTGATATGATATGCTATCTTGCTAACGGTTTTACGAACATTAACAGAAGTGCTACGACCAGACCATAAAGACCGGTGGTCTCGGCAACTGCCTGTCCAAGTAACATCGTAGACGTAATATCACCCTTTGCTCCGGGATTACGTCCTACAGCAGACGCACCGTGTCCGGCTGCGATACCCTGTCCAATACCAGGTCCGATACCGGCGATAACTGCCAGTCCGGCACCGATTGCTGAACAACCTAAAATAAAATCTGTACCTGTGAAATTCTCCATGATAATTTCCTCCTAAATTCATATAAATTGCGTAACTGTTCAGTGCCCTCACAGTTACTAAATTGCTTAGTACTCACCATCTTCGATGGCCTGATTAACGTATGTCATCGTCAACATACAGAATACATATGTCTGGATCGCTCCTGAGAACAGATCGAAGTACACATGCAAAGCTGCCGGCCAGATTACTGCGAACTTGGAAATGAGCGTGTAGACCAGCGCCTCGATAACCACGCCGGAAAGCACATTCGCAAACAGACGCAGAGACATGGAAACCGGAACTGCCACATCACCGATCAGATTGATCGGCGCCCAGATCGGCCAGGGATCACACAGGCCCTTCAATACACCGGACACATGCTGATGCTTGAATTTCTGGAATGTGATGATGGAAAACGTCATCAATGCCAGCGCAAGCGTTGTACCATAATCTGCCGTCGGCGGCCGCAGTCCGAGCAAACCGGAAATATTGCTGAGCAAAATGAAACAAAAGATCGTTCCAATGTAGTTTGCAAAATATTTCGCGTTGTGCCCCATCGTATTCTCTACCATGCCATCCAGTTTTTCTACAACAAGCTCCACAATATTCTGAAACGTATCGGGCACTTCCGTAGCATGCTTCATCTTTATATTCGCAGCGACAGAAAACGCCAGCAATAAAAGCATGACTAACAGGATACACATATGAGAGGTCGTTATCCAGACTGTCTGTCCAAAAAATTTATAGGAAAACAGACCGTGGATCATAAAATCCACTTCTGAATCAGCGGCCATTAAAATTCCATACTCCAAACTTTCACCTCCTTTTCTACACAGCTGTACCTACAGACAGCCGAAAAATAGATTTGCATCATACGATTTCATCATTCCCTGACGCATCGTCGTTATGATCCCTCTTCCCGTACAACCGTCCCAACAACGGCTGCGCATA
Source organism: Lachnospiraceae bacterium (assembly GCA_022773965.1). GTDB lineage: Bacteria > Bacillota > Clostridia > Lachnospirales > Lachnospiraceae > W0P33-017. Next base: position 2,843 of record JALFNQ010000151.1, on the reverse strand, counting down.
AGCGGAAAATTTTAGCCCCAGCACTCCGAAAAACGCCGGAAGTATCATGCCAAGATTGAAATAGCACATGACTACAAGCACGAGCAGCACGATCATATAACGGAACATCGCCGAGGCAATCGTCTTTTTCTTTGCGCCGTCCTCCGTGCCGATACTCACCGCATCCTCGATGGACATCGCCATATGGATCGCCATAAAGAGCGCACAGCCGATGCCGATCCACAGTCCCGTGGAATAGCGAAGCTTATCAGCCACCAGCCACACACCTGTCAGCTGTAACAAAATTCCATATATGATTATTCCCAAAACCAGACCCGGTAATGCTTCATTGAGTCTTTTTAACATCTGAATATTCCTTTTCTTTTATATTACGATATTCGTTCTCAGAATGTTCCTTTTTTGAATGCTCCTTCGGCTGATAGATTCTGCGTGCAAACAGGAACACATTTCGCATTCCTGCCAGCGCTCCCATCACAAAAAACGGAATTGCCAGCCATGAAACATTCACTTTCTCCCCCAGCCATGCGCCAAACAAGGTGCAGGCAAGGATCGGAACCAGCATATTGATGCCGAACTGCATAACCATTGCGAAGGATTGCACTACTTCTCTGTTATTTTTCATACTTCTCTCTATCTCGCAGTGCACGTTCGAGCGTCTTCGCCCTATCAAAACAGCTATTGTAAAATTCGACTGCAAGCAGTCGATTTTCCTCCAGCTATTTTGGCACTGCTCATTGCCCACGCGGACATTATAGCATTTTTTTAGTAAAAGTGTCTATACATTTAATATGATCTGTCTATTTGTTCGTGAATATCTATAATACCGCACGCCTGCCGCATCCATCATTCGCTTGGATGCAATGACAGAAGGCGTATGCTCATATTTATCACTATCATACACAACAGTCTTGATCCCGCTCTGGATGATCGCCTTCGCACACTCGTTACAGGGAAATAACGTCACGTACAGCTTCGCACCCTCCAGACTGCCTCCACGATAATTTAAGATCGCATTCAGCTCGCTATGGGTCGTATACAGATATTTGTTGTCCAGCGGATCCCCTTCTCTGGTCCACGGAAACTCATCATCGGAACACCCTGTCGGAAATCCATTATAACCCATCGACAAAATCTTATTGTCCTCACTGACGATGCAGGCTCCAACCTGGGTATTCGGATCCTTGGATCGCATACCGGAAAGCATTGCCACGCCCATAAAATATTCATCCCAGCTGATATAATCGCTTCTTTTGTCACTCATGATCTGATTCCTCCCCTTGTTCATTTAGCCACGCCGCCAACTTTTTGATCGTCTTTGACAAGGATTCAAAGCATAAGCCATAGGAAGGTAGCGGTGCACCGTAGGGATCCATGATCTCAAGCTCCTCACCTACCAGCGTTGTCAAGACCTGCACCTGCGGCAGCTTATCCTCTCCAATGATCGCAAGCACCTGCGACATGTGCTTTTCCTCCATTATAAGCACCAGCGTATGATCATCCACATCCTCTGCCAACAGCTGCTCCGACATATATCCTTCCAGATTGATCCCATTGCTGATCAACACTGCTGAAGCCTTCTGGTTCAAGGGCTCCGGAAACAACACGACCAGCCCCCGTGACAAGATCTCTATCTCCTGTTTTAAACTGCACTCCCGCAAAAGCGCAGCTGCCATAGGTGCCCGACAGGTGCCGCTCTTGCATACAAAAACTACCTTGTCCCACATATTGCTATACCTCCAATACCTGATGCCCGGCTGCCTTTAGCAGCCGGTTCATGATTGCCTGTCCCATTTTCGCAGTTTCAAAGCTCTCAGAAAAGATGGCATCTACACCCAGCTCATCAAACTGCCGCAGACTTCCATACAGATGTCTTGCGATCGCCTCCTCGTCATCTCTTGCCCCAATACTAATGACGATTCCCTGCTTGTAGAGTGCCTTTGTCTCTTCTGTAGCAATGATACCTACGCGTTTCTCCTGATCCATCAGCTCTGCGCACAAACGGTTAATCGTCTGGACAACCCTTTCTGTTTTCCCCTCAACGACTTTAAGATCTGCCTTCGGCGCATAATGCCGGTACTTCATACCCGGAGCCTTCGGTTTGCGATCAGAATCTGCCGCGATCAAACCCGGATCGACACGCACCTCGCCCAGCACCTCCTGCATCATCTCCAAAGTAATATAACCAGGCCTCAGGATCATCGGTACTTCCTCTGTCAGATCCACGATGGTAGACTCCAGACCAATGTCAACAGGCCCGCCATCAATGATCATATCGATCTTTCCGCTCAGATCCTGTGCAACATGCTCTGCCTGAGTCGGGCTGGGCCGCCCGGAAGTGTTGGCACTGGGTGCCGCAATATATCCGGTAGACGCATCTATGAGCGCCCGCGCGATCGGATCAGAAGGCATTCGTACAGCCACTGTATCCATCCCTCCCGTTGTCTCATAGGGTATCCGATCATTTTTTTGAAAGATCATCGTCAGCGGCCCCGGCCAAAAACGCTCCGCTAACAGATAGGCTGTTTGTGGCACCTGCGCCACCATCTCCTCCAAAGCCTTCATATTTGTAATGTGTACGATCAGCGGATTGTCTGACGGACGGCCTTTGGCACTGTATATTTTATGTGATGCATCCGGGTTGGTGGCATCACCACCCAGTCCATAAACCGTTTCCGTCGGAAATGCTACCAGACCACCTTTTTTTAAGATTTCTCCCGCACGTGCAATCGCTTTCAAATCAATCACCTGCGGATTTATTTTTATCATTTCAGTTTTTATATTCATATCCTTTAGTATAACATAGTTCTACGCATTTTACAAAAAAAATCATTCGACCTTCTGCT
>JALFNQ010000130.1 GCA_022773965.1 Lachnospiraceae bacterium | reverse complement strand
AGCAGGAGCTTTTGCGACAGCGAAGCTCTGTTAAAGTGCGTCATTTTTTCTGCCGCCTCCCCTTATTCAGGTTCGGCACTGGTGTTCGCTGCTAGGGAGACACTCACCTTTTATTAAGTTGACGCTTGGTTGACCACATTGATGCCTGACGGCATGGCAGGGAAGCATTGGCCCGTTACATGGTCTCTCCACGCCCCACAGCGGGGTGCATGTCGTAGGTGTGAACAATTACATTTCTCCCACTGTGTCCCCCGTCAGGATCCGGCATCCCTGTATGGATATTCGTTCCTGACCGCTATCATCAGACTAACTGTTTTCCCTTGAAAACACAATAGGTTAAACGCATAACCAAGCACAAAAAAACAGCGTTTTTCAACGCTGTTTTTCGTATAAACTGCCAGTCCTCCCGGCTATATGGTCTGAAAACTATTTTTGAAGATTAGTAATCTTCTTCTACTTCCTCTTCCTTCTCACTGATATCGTTGACCGGCTTCTCCAACCCCTCGATCGTGATGTTATGCTTCTCGGCATAATCCCAAAGTGCAGCATGGATTGCCTCCTCTGCCAGCAGAGAACAGTGCACCTTCACGGGAGGAAGTCCATCTAACGCCTCCATCACGGCTTTATTAGTCACCTGAAGAGCCTCCTGAACAGTCTTTCCCTTTACGAGCTCTGTCGCCATACTACTGGTTGCCACTGCAGCGCCGCAGCCGAAGGTCTTGAACTTGCAATCCTGAATCACGCCATTGTCATCAATGTCCAGATACATACGCATGATATCTCCGCACTTGGCATTGCCGACAGTACCCACACCGCTGGCATCCTCAATCTCACCAACATTGCGGGGATTGTTAAAATGATCCATTACTTTTTCGCTGTACATAATTATTTCCTCTCTAAAATTAAAATGTATTATTTCTGTTTCTTTACGAAATCCTCATACAACGGCGACATCGAACGCAGCTGCTCTATGATCTTTTTCAGCTCGTCCACTGTATAATCAATATCCTCCATCGTGGTCTCCTGAGAAATGGTCAGCCGCAGAGAACCATGTGCGATCTCATGGGGCAGACCAATTGCCAAAAGAACGTGGGAAGGATCCAGCGAACCGGAAGTACATGCACTTCCGCTGGAACCACAGATCCCTTTCTGATCCAGCTTGATCAGCATGGACTCACCCTCAATAAAACGGAAACAGAAGTTTGCGTTGTTCGGCAGTCGTCTGGTGCGGTCACCGTTCAGACGGCTGTAAGGAATCTCCGCCAGCACGCGCTCGATCAGATGATCACGCAGCTTACATTCATAGGCCATACGCTCCTCCATCTTTTCATCCGCAATCTGGGCAGCCTTTGCCATACCGATGATACCGGGCACGTTATGTGTACCCGCACGACGCTTACGCTCCTGTGCTCCTCCATGTATGAAAGAACCGATCTTTACACCCTTTCTGATATACATGATGCCGATACCCTTCGGTCCATTGATCTTATGACCGCTGGCAGAGAGCATATCAATATTCATCTCATCTACATTGAGCGGAATATGTGCAAATGCCTGCACTGCATCCGTGTGGAAAAACACATCGTGCTTGCGAGCGATCTCACCAATCTCTTTGAGCGGCTGGATGGAACCGATCTCATTGTTGGCTGCCATCACAGAAATCAGGATCGTGTCAGGACGGATCGCCTGCTCAAGCTCGTCAAGACGTATAATTCCGTTCTCATCTACACCTACATAGGTAACCTCATATCCATGCCTCTCCAAATACTCACAGGTGTGTAAGATCGCATGATGTTCGATCGTAGAAGTGATAATATGCTTTCCCTTACCCGCATATGCTTCTGCGGTTGCCTTAAGTGCCCAGTTGTCAGACTCGCTGCCGCCGCCGGTAAAATAAATCTCCTCCGGCTTTGCCCCGAGAATGCCTGCGATCGTAGCACGCGCCTCTTCCATGGCATCCTTTGATTTTCCTGCAAAAGAATAGATGCTGGAAGGATTTCCATAATACTCGGTAAAATAAGGAGTCATTGCCTCCAACACCTCTGGTGCGACGCGGGTCGTCGCAGCATTATCTAAATAAATATATTTCATGGTGTGTGCCTCTTTTCTAATAGATATATTCATACACATTCAGGCTAAAACAGTTTTCTGTCTGCCCTTGAATATTAACATTATACCCCATTTCAACCTATTGTCAAGAACAAATCCTACTAACTTGCTATGGAATCTCTCCTGTGGTATAATGGGCTTAAATAAGCCAATATGCCCGTATAATGGACGAACAATAAAATCTGATCGTGGGGCACCTTTGCCCACGGTATACTATGTATCTGAAATTATACAAAAACACGGAACTGTTCTGTATTTTCACAGTTCCAATCCAAAAATCTATTCTTACAGACAAAGGAGTAATTATCATGTCAGAATCAATGAAAGACTACGAAGCAGAGATCAATGCCTCCTTCCGCAAGATCGGCGTGGGTGATATCGTGACCGGAACCGTCATTGCCGTGACAGAGGAGGATGTCACTCTGGATCTGCGCTACTACGCACCGGGTATCATCAAGGCAGAGGACTACTCTGATGACCCTGACTGCATGCTTAAGGAGGCTGTTCAGGTGGGCGATACTGTAGAGGCAACCGTCATTCGCACCGACGATGGTGAAGGCAACATTCTTCTCTCCAAAAAAGAGGCTAACAATGTACTTGCATGGGATGTGTTAAAAGGCTATCTTGAAGACGAGAGCGTACATACTGTCCACGTAAAGGGCATCGTACCCAGCGGTGTCGTTGCTTATCTGGAAGGTATCCGCGGTTTTATTCCTGCCAGCCAGCTGAGTCTCGATTATGTAGAGGACTGCAATCCCTGGCTTGGCAAAGATCTCGATGTTGCCGTCATCACTGTTGACGCTGAAAAAAAGAAACTGGTACTCTCCGCAAAGGTCGTACTCAAAAAGCAACAGGAAGAAGCCCGCAACCACAAGATCTCTATGCTCGTTCCCGGCTCTGTCGTAGAGGGAACTGTCGAGAGCCTTATGCCCTACGGCGCTTTCATCAATCTCGGCGACGGCTTAAGCGGACTTGTCCATATCTCTCAGATTTGCCAGAAGCGTATCAAACATCCCGGCGAAGTCTTAAAAGAAGGTGAAAAAGTGCAGGCAAAGATCCTGAATACAAACGACAACAAGATCAGCCTCTCCATGAAAGTACTGCAGGAAGAAATGGTAGACACAGAAGCGGAAAATGCAGAAGCCATCGAGTATTCTTCTGATGAGCAGGCAACTACCAGTCTTGGAAGCTTATTGGCAGGACTTAAATTATAAAAATACGGGATTGTGCAAATGCACAATCCCGTATTTTTATTTCTTTTTTCTTACACTAAATCCAAATGTGCCAAGCTCCTTGCCAAGCTTGAAATACTTGCCATGCGAGTATGCCACCAGTCCGGAATCATTCAAGTGGAACGTCCCTTTTTCATCCATATAACGCTCATCCACCGTCACACTGACGATCTCGGCTAAAAACATATCATGCGTGCCAAGGGGAATGATCTGTGTCACCTTACAGGCAAGACTGACCGGGCTCTCAGCGATAGCCGGCGCATCCACACCCTCCACTGCTACCGGAGTCAGCTTCATCTGCAAAAATTTATCAACATCTCTTCCAGAGCGCACACCACAGTAATCACAGGCATGCACCAGCGGCTCATTTACCAGGTTGACAACAAATTCTTTCGTATCACAAAGGATTGCATGGGAAAAGCGTTCCTTTCGCACGGAAATCGAGAGCATCGCCGGATCAGAGTTGATCGTACCGGCCCACGCCACAGTAATGATATTTGGCTTTTCTCCGGGGCGAGCCACACTTACCATGACCGCCGGAACCGGGTAAAGCATATTTCCCGGCCGCCAGGTCTGCTTTGTAATCTCTATCATCTGTCGATCTTCATTTTCAGACCACTTACTTTGCACAGATGCACGTTTTTCCTTCGGCTTTCGTTTTTTATACTGACCTCCTGCTGAATGCAGCTTTTTGTCCTGCTCTCCCCTCGTTTTTCTTTCTCCCTGTCTCTGCTTCATCCTACTGCTCCTGCATTGCACGAATCAATTCCGGGATAAACTGCTTTTTACGGGAAACAACGCCGCGAAGAAGTACTTCCTCGTTCTCCTCAGCAGCATCGCGAAATCCCATTCCCAGCAACTTGCGCGCACCCTCTCCAGCACACAGAATCTCCGACTGCTCCATCACAATATTCGTCAACATCACAAATACCATATCCAGCTTGCGCTCTAACAACATCGTATCCAGATAGTCCTGTACCCGCTTCTTTACATCCGCGAGATCCAATGCACTCATCGCACTGATCTGGCTGACACCAAAGGTGATCTTTTCTGCCGTAAATGTCTTAAAATCAAGATAGCAGATCTCCTCGATACTCTTCTTGCTGAAATCACTGCCCGCACGGAACATATTGCTGGCAAATGTCTGAATATCAATACCTGCGATCTTGGCAAGCTGCTCGGCTGCTGCCTTGTCATCAGGTGTACAGGTGGGAGAACGGAACATCAATGTATCAGAGATGATCGCAGCACATAAAAGACCTGCAATTTTCTCATCGATCTCCACACCCTTCTCCTGATACATCTTCCAGATAATCGAGGATGTAGAGCCAAGCGGCTGATTGCGGAAAAATACCGGTGACATCGTTTCCAGACTGCCCAGTCTGTGATGATCGATAATCTCTAAAATCTCCGCACCGGAAATACCATCCACTGCCTGTGTTTTTTCATTGTGATCAACAAGGATCACACGTTTTTTCTGCATATTTAACAGATTTCTGCGGGAAATCATTCCCACATAATCTCCATTTTCATCCAAAACCGGGAAATCGCGATGACGTTCCTTGGACATCACATCACGAATATAATCCACATAGTCCTCCAGTTCAAAAGTCACAAGTCCTTTTTTGGTCATGATCGACTTGATCGGCATGCTCTGGTTGATCAGACGTGCGGTCGTAAATGTATCATAAGGAGTTGAGATCAGCACACAATCTCTACGCTTTGCCATCTCCAGGATCTCTGTTGACACCTGAGAGCCCCCGCAAATGATCATACAGCTCACATCTAATTCCAGCGAACGCCGCTGCATCTCCTCGCGGTCACCAAGGATCACCAGATCATCCTTTTCAATATACTCTTCGACGCGCTCCTTGTTTCCGGCTGCCACTTCTACCTTGCCATGCATAAAAATACCATGCTCATTTCCGGTAAGCAATGTACCGTTGAGCGTCTCAATAATATTCTTATACTGCGGTCTTGCCTGTGAAAGGCTCTCCTGATTGGACACCTCCATATAGCACATCGCGATATCGTTGTTGGAAATCAAGCCCACCAGCTTGCGAGACTCATTAACAATCGGAAGCGTCACCACGCGCTCCGTCTGCATAAGCTCCCACGCCTTTTTCAATGTGATACCAGCACGAACACCGGCAGTGCGACGGATATTGATATCCTTGACCTGTGCACCCACATCGCTGATCTGCTCCGGTGCTTCAACACCAAAATAGTCCAGCACATATGCAGTCTCGCCATTCATTGCCCCCGCTCGTTTTGCCTCGTAATGCTCCCGCTCAGTCTGATTTTTTAATGCAGCGTATGCGATCGCTGCGCAAATAGAATCAGTGTCCGGATTTTTATGACCTACAATCCAGACACTGTTTGTTTCACTATAACTCATAAATACCTCTAAATCGCTGTCAACTATGCGATTTTTGTCTTAATATCAGCAATTTCTCTTTCCAGCTGATCCACCTTCATTTTAAGACCTGATACCTGCACTTCATATAATATAGATTTGTCCTGAACACGTATTGCCTGATTCAGTTTGTCTACAAGGTTGATATGATTTTCAGCCAGAATCTGAATGTTGCGATTCGTGTCATTTTCAAGAGTCAGTTCCACCTTCGTTACCTTCTGATCAAGGGTCTGTATCTGCCCCTTCATGACCTGAATATCATCCTTCATAGTCTGCATGTCATCCTTCATGGTCTGCATGTCATGAAACAATGCCTCTAATAATTCTCTGTCTGTCATACGCCATCCCCTCCTTACATCATTTTAAAACAAGATCAAAAAGACCAAAATACCAATTACAGAAATGAAATCAAGTATACTAAAAACAAGGGATACTTTCAATAATCTTGACTGACTGCGCATCTGCACACTCAGACTATCCACCTGCTCCTGAATGTGCTGACGTGTCTTTTCATCTCCTTCTGAAAGGAGCTTGCTCTGCTCATCCATAGAAGCCTGAATATTGCGATAACACTTTACATCCTCTGCATGGATCTTATCCGCAATATCAGTTTTCAGCGTCGTAATCTGGCTGTTCATCTCTGTAGACAGCTCACCGATCTGCTCCAGATGACCAAGCTGCTCCAATTGCTCCTTTAAACCTTCCAGACTTCGTGTATTCTGGTCGATCATGTTCTGGGTCGCAGCCTCTACCACCTGACGAGTCTTCTCCGTAGACTGGTTTAACTCATGGGCGAGATTCTGAGAAAGTCCACTGACTTCCTTGCTGACGGTATCAGACAGACCGGACATCTCATTTCTGACACCAGCTGACATCGCATCGATCCTCGCTGTCACATTGTCCATGATCTTTTCAGCCTCTCCACGACGTACATGAATCAGGCTGTCCAGCTCACTGGCTTTTGCCTGTCTCTGATCTACGACGCCCTGCAATTCCTTTGCCTTATTTTCACGACTCTGCATCAGCTGCTGCAGCTGCTTTGCTTTTTCCCGGAACTCATCGATCTGGCGAAGCAGGAAATCCTCCTTCTCCGTATCGATCATACCGGACACATCCTTCCCAATCTCTTCAGAAATATGCTCCAACTCCTCTGACTCTGCTACCGAATCCTGTAAGGAAACAGGCGGCTGCTTCTGTACCTCCCGTCTCTTCCAGACGGTAGCATCCTCCGGCTCAAACATATCCTCCTGCTCATCAGAAAGAGCAGTCTGTACATCATCTTCCGGCACATTAGAATCATTAGAAAAATCCTGTTCTGGCTCTGTCGGCATAAGAACTACCTTTTTCAAAGACTCTGATTCTGGCTCTTTTTCCTCTTTCTCTGTAATCTCAGGCTCGACAACTTCTTCCACTGTCTCTGATACAGTTACTTCTTCCAGCGGCTCCTCCACCGGCTCAACAGCTACATGCTCTTCTTTTTGCTCAGCCGGCATTTGCTCAGCAACCGGTGCCTCTTTTTTCGGCTCAGGTATCAGCTCAGTCGGCTTCAACTCTACCGGTTTTGATGCCGGAGTCAACTCGGCTGCCATCTCTGCTGCCAGTTCCTCTGACACACATGCCGCTTTTTTCTCTGCCTGCGACCGGTTTTCCTCTGATCTATGTAACGCAGACCCTGATCTTGCTACAGGCGCTGCCTTTTTTTCTGTCTTTCGCTGAGGTCTGCGAAACCACTCCTCTATTTGAAGCATTTTTTCCCTCCCAGTATAGCTATCCTATATTATTACACCTAATCATCATTCTAACACCGAATAGCCAATTTGTAAATGGCAATCAACTAAAAATCCCCCGCAGGCAAATGCCCACGGGGGATCAAATGTTTCAATTCAACTGTACGAATTATTTGTATAACTCAACCAGCTTCTGTAAGTGCTCGAAACGAGCCTTTGCAGCTTCCTCAGACTCCTTGAACAGTCTCTCAGCTCTCTCAGGGAACGGCTTGATCAGACGAGTATAACGTGCCTCGTTATTCAGGAAATCCTGGTAGGTGCCGTCGCCAGCCTTAGAAGTTAAGGTGAACGGGTTCTTGCCCTCTGCCTTTAATGCAGGGTTGAATGAGAACAGGTTCCAGTAACCGGAAGCTACTGCCTTCTTCATCTCATCCTGGCAGTGGTTCATACCACCCTTAGCGATACCGTGTAACTCACAAGGAGCGTATCCGATGATCAGGGAAGGTCCGTTGTATGCCTCAGCCTCAGCGATAGCCTTAACAGCCTGTGCAGGGTTAGCACCCAGAGCGATCTGTGCTACATATACATAGCCATAGCTCATAGCGATCTCTGACAGAGACTTCTTGCCGATCTCCTTACCAGCTGCAGCGAACTGGCAAACCTCACCGATATTAGAAGCCTTAGAAGCCTGTCCACCGGTGTTAGAATACATCTCGGTATCGAATACCATAACGTTTACATTCTCACCGGAAGCAAGTACATGATCCAGTCCGCCGAATCCGATATCGTATGCCCATCCGTCACCACCGAAGATCCATACAGATTTCTTTCCAAGGTAATCCTTCTTGTCGATTGCTGCCTGTGCATCCGGACATCCTGCTGCTGCTGCCTTCTCTAACTCTGCGATCAGGGCCTTTGTAGGCTCAACGTTTGCCTTGGTGTTATCCTTGGTCTCCATGAACTTATCGAATGCAGCCTTTAACACAGCCGGAGCCTTGTCAGAGGTAGCGCAATCCTTTGCAGACTCGATCGCCATGTCACGGAGATACTTCTGTCCAACTTCCATACCAAGACCATGCTCAGCATTATCCTCGAACAGTGAGTTAGACCATGCAGGTCCCTTCTTGGAATCCTTAT
>JALFNQ010000095.1 GCA_022773965.1 Lachnospiraceae bacterium | reverse complement strand
GTTCTACACCTACTTATACAGCAGTTCCTCCTCAGTTTGCAACCGGTCCGGATGGCTCTGATTTCTCAGAGGATCAGACGAAATTCGCAGATTCCTGTGTATCAGATGCAACAAAGGCAGCAGAGTACTGGCAGAAGGGCTTGGACGAGCTCGGAGTAACTGAGATCACACTTGACATGGTACTGGATGCAGACGATGCACCGCAGAAGGTGGCACAGGTGCTCAAGGAGCAGTGGGAAACCACGCTTCCAGGACTTACTTTAAATCTTGTTGTTGAGCCGAAGAAGCAGAGATTACAGGATATGCAGGAAGGAAACTTCCAGATTGGTCTGACACGTTGGGGACCCGACTATGCAGATCCTATGACTTACCTTGGCATGTGGGTAACAGATAACTCTAATAATTATGGTTTCTGGAGCAACGCTGATTATGATGCGATCATCGCAGAATGTACAACGGGAGATCTGTGCACAGATCCGGAAGGACGCTGGGCAAAGCTTTATGAAGCAGAGCAGATCGTCATGGATGAGGCAGTCATCTTCCCACTGTACACACAGTGTAATGCAGAGATGCTTTCCTCTAAGGTAACAGGCGTTGAGTATCACCCGGTTGCACTGAACCGTGTATACAAGAATGCTGTAAAAGCTGAGTAATTTTGGTGATAAGGCCGCACTGAAGTGATCCGCTTTGGTGCGGCTTTTTGATACAGAAAATGATGATAGAACCGGGAGGGGATAAAGTGAAAAAATATACTTTAAAAAGAATTGGTACCTCACTGTTCACACTACTGGCTATTTTGCTTGTCTTGTTTATATTGATGCATCTGATGCCGGGGTCTCCCTTTAATGATGAAAAATTGAATGATGACCAGAGAGCGGTACTATTTGAAAAATACGGGCTGGATCAGCCAGTCCCGGTACAGTTTGTAAAATACGTGGGAAACATGGTACGCGGTGATATGGGTGTCAGCTATAACATTTCTAAGAATACACCCATTTTGCAATTGATCGAGAGCAGACTCCCGATTTCGATTCGAATCGGAGGGTGTGCGGTTTTGATCGGAGCACTGACAGGGCTGCTTTTGGGACTACTGGCAGCGTTAAAACATGATACGATATGGGACTCGTTGGCGACAGTCATATCTGTCATCGGTGTTTCCGTCCCGTCTTATGTTTTTGCGCTGGCACTCAGCTATTTTTTTGGATTTAAGCTGCGGTGGTTCCCGATGCTGTTTTCCGCGGACACACTTTTTAAATCCAGTGTGCTTCCCAGTGTGTCACTTTCCATGTTTACGATGGCATCCATTGCACGTTTTACAAGAAGTGAGATGCTGGAGGTGCTTGGCAGTGATTACATGTTGCTGGCGGAGAGCAAGGGTGTTTCCGGTGCAGCACTTATTTTCAGGCATGCGCTCCGGAATGCGCTGATCCCGATCATCACCGTTCTGGCACCGCTGATCGTAGATCTGATGACCGGATCACTTGTGGTGGAAAAAATTTTTTCTATTCCGGGTGTCGGAAGCCTGCTTGTCAATGCGATACAGTCAAATGATTACAACGTGGTGATCGCACTCAGTTTTATTTATTCTGCAATGTATATTGGTATTATGCTCGCGGTTGATATTTTGTATGGTATGATTGACCCGAGAATCCGACTTGCAAAAAAGGGGGATTGACAGGATGAAGAAAAAAATTGCAGCAGCAGAGGGCGCTGCCTACATACCCGTCGATACGGACTTTCGGTGGAAAGAAAATGCCGGTGATATCTCTATTGATGAGAATTTTGTGGCACAGAAATTCTGGCATGATGTGTTTGTGCGCTTTTTCCGCAAGACGAGTGCGGTGGTCGGACTGATCCTGATCATTCTCATTTCAGTTTTTGCAGTGATCGGTCCGGGAATGAATGATTTTACTTACTCAGATCAGTATCTGAGCCAGAAAAACTTTGCGCCCCGGGTAAAGGCTCTGGAAAAATTCGGTATTTTCGATGGGACAGAAACGATGAAGACAACGACTGGAAAGACAGAGATCAATTACTATCAGGAAAAAGGCATGAATGATCTGTATTACTGGTTTGGAAGTGATAATTTTGGCCGGGACATCTGGACACGTACCTGGTCCGGCGCAAGAGTTTCGCTGATCATCGCGGTAGCTGCGGCGCTGATTGATATGATCATCGGTATGAGCTATGGCCTGATCTCTGGTTATTTCGGGGGAAAAGTGGATATGCTCATGCAGCGTTTTCTGGAGATTGCAAATGGAATCCCCAGACTTGTCATCGTAACCCTGCTTCTTTTAGTATTAAAGCCCGGTATGCTGACGATCATTTTTGCATTGATGCTGACGGAGTGGGTTGGCATGAGCCGTATCGCCCGTGCAGAAATGTTAAAGCTGAAGGAGCAGGAATTTGTGCTTGCTTCCCGGACACTGGGGGCAAATTCCTTCTTTATTATATTTAAAGAAGTATTGCCCAATATCATTGGACCAATCATTACGCAAGTGATGTTTTCCATTCCAACCGCGATTTTTACGGAAGCGTTCTTAAGTTTTGTTGGACTGGGAATTCCGGTGCCCCAGTGTTCTCTTGGGTCATTGATCTCAGATGGTTTCAACAGCTTTACGACACATTCTTATCAGATTATTCCGCCCATCATTGTTATGGCGCTTTTAATGCTGAGCTTCAACCTTGTGGCAGATGGATTACGTGAGGCACTGGATCCGAAATTAAAAGAAATGTAAAGGGGATTTTTGTATGTCAGATGAAAGAGAAAAAATACTAAAAATCAAGGATCTGGATATTTCCTTTAAGACAACAGCCGGTGTGGTTCATGCCATCCGGGGTGTGAATATTGACCTGTACAAGGGTGAGACAGTGGCAATCGTAGGAGAGTCAGGTTCCGGAAAATCGGTGACAATGAAGGCTGTCATGGGAATTCTTGCGTCAAATGCTACGGTGACAAACGGAACGGTGGAGTTTTCCTATCATCATGCAGATGGCTCGCCGGAAACAGTAAATATTCTGGAAAAGAATAAAAAATGGATCCGTAAGCACATTAATGGAAAGCGGATCGCAATGGTATTTCAGGATCCGATGACCAGTCTTGATCCAACGATGACGATCGGAAAGCAGATCATGGAGGGTATGATCTGGCACTTTAAGACACCGAAAAAGGAGGCATGGGCCAAATCCGTGCAGCTCTTAAAGGAAGTCGGCATTGAGGATGCAGAAAAACGAATGAAAAATTATCCACATCAGTTGTCCGGTGGAATGCGACAGCGTGTAGTAATTGCGATCGCGCTGGCATGCAATCCGGATCTATTGATCTGTGATGAGCCGACAACTGCTTTGGATGTGACGATCCAGGCAAAGATCATTGAGCTGATCAAGCGCGTTCAGAAGGAACGAGGAATTTCTGTCATCTATATCACCCATGACCTTGGTGTTGTCGCAAAGGTTGCAGATTATGTAAATGTCATGTATGCAGGCAAAATCGTAGAAAAAGGTACGATCAACGAGATTTTCTATGAGCCGAAGCACCCATATACCTGGGGGCTGCTTTCAGCGATGCCGGATCTGGATACGGATGACGAGCGTCTATACACGATTCCTGGTTCTCCGCCAAACCTGTTAAATGAAAAGCCGGGCGATGCATTTGCGCCGCGTAATAAATACGCGCTGGAAATTGATGAAAAGGTGGATCCGCCTATGTTCCAAGTTTCAGATACGCATTATGCAGCAACCTGGCTGTTAGACCCCCGGGCTCCGAAAGCCGAGATGCCGCAGGAACTGAAAAACAGGATTGAGAAAATGAAGAAGGAGGCGAATGGGCATGGCAGTGGATTATAGTGTAAAACCGCTTCTGGCAGTAGATGGATTAAAGCAGTACTTTAAGGTGAGCAAGAGTTTTACCGTTCATGCAGTGGAGAATGTCAGCTTCCAGATTTATCCTGGTGAAACCTATGGTCTGGTGGGAGAATCCGGTTCCGGAAAATCTACAATCGGGAGAAGTATCATCCGCCTGTATGATCCTACCGCGGGAAACATTCAGTTCAACGGTACAGAGATCGGTGGCAGGCTGAGTACACATGATAATCATATGTTGCGCACGCAGATGCAGATGATCTTTCAGGATCCGATGGCATCCTTAAATCCAAGAAAGAAAATCGGGGATATCATAGGAGAAGGTCTGGATATTCATCATATGTATATGAATCGCGCGGAGCGCATGGAGAAAATACAGGATATTCTGGCAAAGGTAGGCCTTGCGCCGGAGCATGCAAGCCGTTATCCGCACCAGTTTTCTGGCGGGCAGAGACAGCGTGTAGGAATCGCCCGGGCGCTCATTATGAATCCGAAGCTGATCATTGCGGACGAGTGTATTTCTGCGCTGGATGTGTCGATTCAGGCACAGGTCGTGAATCTGATGAAGGATATTCAGCAGGAGACCGGCACGGCATATCTCTTTATTGCCCATGATCTGTCTATGGTAAAATATATCTCTGACCGTATTGGCGTGCTTCATCTGGGGCATCTGCTTGAAACCGGAACTACAGAGGAGATCTTCAGCAATCCGGTGCATCCCTACACGAGAAGCCTTCTCTCTGCGATTCCGGCACCCAATCCGATCATGGAGAAGCAGCGTGTAGCGGAAAGTTATGATTATAAGACATCCGGTATTGATTACAACAAGGGAACAGATCATCTCGTCTGTGGCAGCCATTATGTGAAATGTACGGATGAGGAGTTCCGGAGATGGACGCAGGGAGTATAGTGAAAATAAATATCGTAGGAGTTGTATCAGCCTGTTGCAAGCTTATGTGGCAGGCTGTTACTTTTCACACAGTAGCCAGCATTTACTGCGGGCTACGTGCCATAAACGTACATGAGTCATGAATTTGGCGATTTTGCATGCGAAGCATCGCCAAATTCGTTGCAATTCACAGGTCAGCTGGCTGACGTGTGAATTGTAACGACAGGCTGATTTTGGCATAATTTTAAACCACGCCGTCAATGACAAGTTGATTTCCGTATGTTATAATTTAGAAAAAGCGTAACTGTGAGGGTACTGAACAGTTACGAAAAAGATATGGAACGGAAGGAGTGGCTATTGGAATCGCTATTAGGGCAATTAAAGCATAAACGGGTATATGATGCAGCGCTCATTGGCAGAAATCTGAGAAAGCTTCGTGAGAGAAAGCGGCTGTCCGTAGAGTATGTACGTGAATATCTGGGACTGGGTTCCGTTCAGGCGATTTATAAGTATGAAACCGGACGTAATTATCCGCAGGCAGACCTGCTGCTTGCACTTTTAGAGTTATATCAGGCAGACTATATGGATTTGGTCTGTGAGGATCCGGAGCATTGCAGCGCGCTGAAAGAAGGCACATGGATGCTTTACATAGTGCTGGAGAATCGAACGGAACTGGTGTTAGATCTGGTGGTAAGTCAACAAAATAAGAGAAAACAGCCTAGTTTTTTTCATCATTAACGTTGTATGTGATCAATTCTTCAATTGTGCAGTCAAAAAAATGCAGCAGTTTGCAGACGAAAGTGGCATCAATGCGCTCAAAGTCATTTCTGCAATAACGGTTTAGATTTGATCTTGGGATATCCATTGCCTTGCACAATGCATTTTTACTGATGCCGCGTTCATGCAACAGTTTTTCGATATTCATTTCAAGATAGCCGTATTCGTTGTGCGTCATAGTTTCACCTCTTTCGTGGGTGTGAAAAGTAACGACAGTTAGTTACTTTTCACACAGTAGCCAGCATTTACTGCGGGCTACGTGCCAAAAACGTACATGAGCCATGAATTTGGCGATTTTGCATGCGAAGCATCGCCAAATTCGTTACATTTCAGGCTGGGGCCTGAAACGTAACGACAGTTACTCTCTTTAGTATAGATTTTTGATGAACATATTGTAATTCACAATATTGTGAGGTATTATATAGTTATCCCCTTGCGGGATAAAGATTATGCAAAAGGAGAACCGGGATGGAAAAGATAATCCGTGAAATCATGGATTCTGGATTGTTAAAATATGCCATTGATGCGCAGCTGCAGGAGGATTCTGTCTATACAAAGGACATGGAGGATGCAAAGCAGTTAAATTTATATATAAAGAAAATGATCTCTGAGGAACAGAGTATCGTTTTGGATGATTATGAGGCAGTTATGCAGAGTGCCAGCTCCCGTGCACAGGAGGTCTCATATATATTGGGCGTGAGAGACACGATTGCTTATCTGCAGCAGATGGACGCGTTAAAAATCGTGTAGAAGTATGTGAAATGTCTGGCAGAAACGCCAAAAGGCCATTTTCATACGATAAGAAACACCGTTGCCTGTCAAAATATGGGCGAGGGTGTTATTTTTTTGGACAGAAAATCACAAATATAGTATAATGGTAGCTATTCAGAACAGGTCGGAGCGGAACCGCGGAGACCGTGAGAACATGATTCAGGAGTGCAAAAATCCCATCGTCGAAGACGATTCTCATGGATTTTTGCATCGTAACTGTGAGGGTACTGAACAGTTACGTATAATGGTAGCTATTCAAACGCAACGCAAAGGAGTTGTTTATATGAAGACAGTCGGATATATATTGCTGGGTTATCTGTCAGGGAGTGTTTTATATGCCCGTTTATTCACCCGGCTATTTGGAAAAGAAGCGATGTTGGAGCGCAGTAGAGATCACAACCCGGGAACAGCAAACGCATTTATGTACGGTGGATTTTGGTGCGGATTGCTGACGCTGATCTGCGATATTGGAAAAGGATTCTTGCCGGTATTTTTGTTTCTGCGTACAGCAAAGGTGGTGCATACCGGTGAACTGGCCATCGCACTGGTATTGGCGGCACCGGTCCTTGGTCATGTCTTTCCTGTTTTTTACAGATTTCAGGGTGGAAAAGGGATCGCTACGACATTTGGATGCCTGCTGGGGCTGTTTCCCTACTGGAAACCGGCGGTGATACTGGCAGCATTTTTTATCTTTTTTTCTTTGATCTTACGCATCAGTCCTCATTATTACCGGACGCTGGCGGCTTATTTTTGTTCACTTTTTTGCATGGTATTTTGCATCGGGCAAAGAGATGCGCTGCTGGGATTCGTGATCATTACGATGATTGTATGTACTCGGATGTTCGCGAGCTCTGAAGAAAAGGAAAAAATGAAAGTGAGATTGTTATGGATGCATTGATTTTGTCCTGCGGAACCGGTGGCGGGCATAACTCTGCCGGAATTGCGATTTTAGAGGAAATGGAAAAAAGGGGACATCACGTTACAATGTTAAATCCTTATACATTGAAGAGTAAGAAGCTTTCCAGTGGGATTGACAGGACGTATATCTCCATGGCGCAGCGCGCACCGGACGCATTCGGGGCAGTCTATAAGATAGGAAATTTGTATCGCCGTCTGCCTTTTCGTTCCCCTGTTTACTTCGCCAATCATGTGATGGATACGGTGATGGAGGAATATTTTGCAGAACATCCGGTGGATATTGTCCTTATGCCGCATCTGTTTCCGGCAGAGATATTGACGAATATGAAGCTGCATGGATTACAGATTCCAAAGACGATGTTTATAGCGACAGACTATGTGTGCATTCCCTTTACAGAGGAGACGGAATGCGATGCATATGTGGTTCCGGCGAAAGATCTGGAGGATCATTTTACAGAAAAAGGGATTCCGGGGGATAAGCTATACCCGCTTGGCATTCCCACCGGCAATCGATTTATGGCGGAAGAATCCTGTGAACAGGCAAAGAAACGACTGGGTCTGGATGCAGATAAAAACTATATTCTGGTAGCCGGAGGGAGTATGGGCGGAGGAAAGATCAGGCAGATGATCAACGTGCTCTGCGATCATTTTGCCGGGCAGAAAGATGTGGAATTGCTTGTCATCTGCGGCAGCAATCAGGCGCTTTTCCAAAAGCTCAGTGAACAGCGTATGCCGGGAGTTACACTGATCGATTATACAGATGATATGGAAGGCTATATGAGAGCAAGCCAGCTGTTTATCACGAAGCCGGGTGGGCTGTCATCTACAGAGGCGGCGGTGCGAAATGTACCGATCTTGCACACGGCGGCGATTCCTGGCTGCGAGAGCTATAATGCGAGGTATTTTTCCAGACATGGAATGAGTGTCTGGGCACGTGACCCGGAGGAGGTGATCCGGTTTGCAGAAGAATTGCTTCGGGATAAGGCGGCAAGACAACATATGATCAGCAACCAGCAGCAATATATCAATTCACGTGCGGCGGCAGATATCTGTGATCTCGCAGAGAAGCTATATTAGTACCCTGAATAATTAATATTCGGTGTACTAGTGACGCAATGACCATCTGACGAAGCTGAAAACCAAAAAAGTGTATAGAAAACCAAAAGGAGACGCGTAGCAAAATACACGTCTCCTTTATTTTTACCATTAGCCCATGATCTAGTGGTGTTCCAGCTCACCATTAGAATAAGAAGCAACGATCTTTTTGATCTTGTCATAAGGATTCAACAGCTCACTCAGAGAAGCATTATGATTCAGGGTATCAATGATATAAGCAATATATTTGCACATATCACAGCTGATATAATACTCACGGCTGAGCAGTTCCTCGGACTGATAGATCAGGTTGGTGGTGAGTACACGGTAGATAATACCCTTTTCAACTGCCTCATCAAATTTCGCCAGACCGTTTGTAAACAGACCAAAGGTAGAGATGACAAAAATACGTTTTGCTTTTCTTTTTTTCAACTCAGTTGCAACATCGATCATACTCTCGCCGGAAGAAATCATATCGTCGATAATGAATACATCCTTGCCCTCTACAGAGGAGCCAAGGAATTCGTGGGCGATGATCGGATTGCGTCCATCTACGATACGGCTGTAATCGCGGCGTTTGTAGAACATACCCACATTGATTCCCAACACGTTTGCCAGATAGACAGCACGGTCGGTACCGCCCTCGTCCGGGCTGATGATCATCATGTGGTCATTGTCAAATACAAGATCATCTACATGATGACATAAAGCTTTTACAAACTGATAAGCACAGGTAACTGATTCAAAACCGTGCAGAGGAATTGCATTTTGTACGCGGGGATCATGAGCATCAAAGGTAATGATATTTTCTACACCCATGTCTACCAGCTCCTGCAGAGCCAGCGCACAGTCTAGGGATTCTCTTGAAGAGCGTCTGTGCTGGCGGCTCTCATAGAGGAAAGGCATGATCACGTTGATACGTTTTGCCTTTCCGCTGGCAGCAGCAATGATACGCTTCAGGTCTTGATAGTGGTCATCGGGAGACATATGGTTGATCTCTCCGCACATTTTATAGGTAAGGCTATGGTTCGTGATATCCAGCATGATATACAGATCATCTCCACGCACTGACTCTTTGATCGTTCCTTTTGCTTCGCCGTTTCCAAAACGGGGGAGTGAATGATCGATCAGGTAGCTGTCACGCTGATAACCTTTGAATGCGATGTCATTCGGGTGAAGCTGCTGTCTGGTAGAACGCCATTTTACAAGATATCCGTCCACCTTTTCACCAAGTGACTGACTGCTCTTTAAGGTGATAAGACCCAGCTTACCATGAGGGATAGACTCTAATTGAATTTCTTCATTCGCCATGAATAATTTCCTCCATCTGATGTAAATTTATTGTGTCCTCTTTTGCAGGCGAATATCCGCGCCTGTGAGCTTTAACAGCTTATAATTGCTGATAATGCGTGAAAAATTGCGCTCTGAATAGGTATCAAAGAGCTTATTCAGATCCAGATTGCTGGAAATGATCGTGGATTTTTTGCGGAGCAGACGCTCGTTTAAGCATAAAAACAGCTGTGAGACAGAAAAACTGTTCGTGAGCTCTGTTCCCAGATCATCAATAATGAGCAGATCACAGGAGAACAGATCCTCTGCCTGCTGCTTTGCATCCGCGCTTTGATGAAATTTGCTTTCCTCTAATATATTAAATAATTGGAAAGATGTAAAGTATAAAACAGAATGACCTTCATCCATCAATGCTTTTGCCACGCAATTTGACAAAAAGGTCTTTCCGACACCGGTGGAACCATAAAAAAACAGATTTTCAAATGTATGGTCAAACTGTTCGACAAATGTATGGCAGGTGTTCACTGCCAGCTTCGCGTTGTCGAGAGGGCTGCGGCCGGTTGACGGATCAATGGACTGGTCAGAGTAGTAATCTAAGGTTAATGTATCAAAATTTTCTGTTTCCAGGATCGCTTTGATGTTGGACTGTGTATAGATCAGGTCTATGATCGCCTGCTTGAGGCAGTGGCAGCGCTTGCCGCCGATATAGCCGGTGTCGTGACAGTCCGGGCATTCATAGTCCGGTTCCAGATCTTCGGGGGTAAAGCCTGCCTGTGCGAGAAGTGAGATCCGTTTCTTGTGCGCTTTGGCAAGCTGATCCTTTAGCGTCGCAAGTGCATTTTCATCGCCCTCTAAAAGCAGATGAGCCTGCTGCACACTAAAGGTAGCGATCTGCTCCTCCAACTGCCGTAGGGCGGGAACTGCCGCATCAATGCTCGCTTTTTTCTTTTCCAGACGGAGCCTGGCGGCGCGCTGTTTTGCTTCATAGGTGCGCATGATCTGGTCATACTGACTGTTAGTTAGTGCCATAATTTAACAATTCCTTTTCTAACTGGCTTGTATCATAAGAACGCTGGGGAAAATCGTTGAAACGATTTCTCTTTCCGGTATTTTCGGTATGCTTCGGTGCGCTGGCGGCTGCTCTTTCCTGGTGCAGTGCGTCCAGTGCCTGAATATCTGCAGGAGAAACAACGTTGTGCTTTTTCCAGTTCTTTAAAATAGAATCGGCATACTCAAAGCTGACCTGATGAATGGCGCGAATGGTGCGCTCGCAGGCAGCAGAGATGATCTCTGTACCAAAGCCGTAATCCTTCTGCCAGGTATTTATGTATTCCTTTTCATAAGGAACAAAGTCACGTCCCTGAATGCCAAAGGCCTTTTTGACTGCGACATGCAGCTCATTGTGGCGGCTTGCTTCCTCTTTGGCAGCTGTTACGGTTGAGATGCCAGCCTTGGACCAGGACAAAGCCACCTTTTCCATATAATGAACACTCTTGTGGCCCTTTGCCACACATGATTCTATCAGATAGTCGATCAGATCGCCAGAGAAATTTAAGGATTCTTTCCAGTAAAGGATCGCATTCATCTCGGTGGTGTTCAAGGTGTGTCCTAAATAGTGTTCCGCTACAAACAGAAGCTCCTGAATATCTGCCTCCTCCTTGAGGCGGCGCAGCTCAGCGGCACTGTAGTTCTCGCGGGGCGGAACATCAGACGCAGAGACCTTTTTTGTCTGCATGGAGATAGCCGGAGCCTGAGGGCTGGGCATGCTGGCAACATCCAGAAAGCAGATGCCTGTCAGCTCTTTATTTTCGTCAAATTCCAACCGGAGCAAATGCATTTTCTCCCAGTATTTGAGTGCGCGGACGATATCCTTTTCTGTGTGCTCAAACTTGTCCGCAACGTCAGAAATGGAAAAAGTCATTGTGGGATCGTTCATACACCGAAGGAGATAAAGATATACCTTCACGTATTCTCCATTCGCGTGTACCATATATGCGTCAATAAAATAATTGGGTACGACTGTCTTCTGAAATCCGTTGTCTCTGTGTAATGTAATGTCTGCCATAAATTCATCTTCTCCTCTTACAAAAGCATGAACTGCTTTCCTATTGCTCGCACATTATAGCACAGGATTTTTAAAATGGGAAGTCCGGATTTTCTCGGGAAGCCTTGAAAATCAAGGGTTTGCGGGTTTTTCAAAAAAATGTGGATAAGTGGATAAGATCTTATGTAAACCTTAAAGTAAATGTCATAAACCGCATACTTCCAGCATATTCTTTATAGTGAGAGGGACAAGTTATGTAAATAAAATATCCACAACAAGAGGAGGATAACTTTTCAACCTTTTATTGTGGATAATGTGGATAACTTACTGGCCGAGGAGGTGTTCGCCCACTTCCAGAATGTTTCCGGCACCCATAGTTATTAACAGGTCACCGTCAATACATTTTTTTAATAAAAATTTTTCAATGCCGTCAAAAGTTTCATCGGTAGGGAAGTAATAAGCCTCGGTACCACGGGCTTTCAGCCGGTCTAAAATGTCCTTTGAGCTGACGGAATGATCGTCTGTTTCGCGGGCTGCATAGATGTCTGCCAGCACGACAATGTCTGCAAGAGACAGCGCATCTGCGAAATCATCCAGAAAAGCCTTTGTGCGGGAGTAGGTATGTGGCTGGAAGACGCATACGATCCGGCGGTCTTTTTTGGATGAGGCAGCGTCAGGATCATTTGGATGGCAGATATTTTTGGCAGCTGTCAGCGTCGCACGGATCTCTGTGGGGTGATGCGCATAGTCATCTACGATAGTGATCTCTGTCAGAGGAGCATCAGATGCACCGGTGTGACGGCGCAAGGTTCCCTTGTACTGGAAACGGCGGTCGGTGCCGGTAAATGCGGACAGGCCTTTTGCGATGGCTTCCGGGGCAATGCCCATCTGCGAGGCAACTGCATAAGCCGCCAGGGCATTGGAAATATTGTGTTTTCCGGGAACACGCAGCTGGATCGGAGTCTGAGTGCCTTCTGTTGTGTGTACAACAAAGGATGCGCAGCCAAAATCGTTATAGCTGATGTCAGATGCATACACGTCAAAATCCGTCTCGAAGCCATAGGTGATCACTTTTGTGGAAAGCTGGTCGGTCAATTCTGCGCGGTCTGAAATTTCGCCATTTAAAATAATGGCACCATCATCTGCAGTATTGGCAAGAAACTGATGGAAAGAGCGACGGATATCGTTGTAATCCTTAAAAAAGTCCAGATGCTCCGCCTCCACATTGAGAACGACACTATATTTGGGATAAAAATGTAAAAAGCTATTTGTGTACTCGCATGCTTCTGTCACAAAGCAATCAGAGGAACCAACACGGATATTGCCGTCGATGGCCTTTAAAATACCGCCGACAGAGATCGTCGGATCTGCCTGGGCCGCCAGAAGAATATGTGTGAGCATGGAAGTGGTGGTGGTCTTGCCGTGTGTTCCGGCAATCGCCACTGAACGCTTATAGTTGTTCATCAACTGGCCTAAAAACTCTGCGCGGGAGAGCATCGGCTTTTTGGATGCCTTCGCTGCTACAAATTCCGGGTTATCCTCGTGAATGGCAGCGGTGTAGACGATCACATCGATGTGATCTGTGATGTTGTCCGCTTTCTGGGGATAGGAAACGGTCGCGCCAAGGGCCGTAAGCTGTCTGGTGAGGGCAGATTCCTTCATATCTGATCCGGATACGGTAAAGCCCTCCTTTAATATGATCTGTGCGAGACCACTCATGCTGATACCGCCGATGCCGATAAAATGCACATGGCAGGGGCGGGAAAAATTAACTGTATACTCATTCATACTGTTTTACCTTCACTTTTCGATGAATTTTTTATGTCCTATATAAGTATACCACTTTTTTGTGGTCGCGGGTGAGTGTCTTTGCGCGAAATTTCAGGATAAATGCAATTTGTAAAAAGTTACAAAAATGAAAAAGGTTTTGGCTGTTTTTTGTATATTATGATGTACAAATGAAAAACAAAGTGGTATAATAATTTTAACTTATATAGTTAATAGATCTAATATCACACTAGTTGATAAGCTAAAAAATATGAGCAAGAGGTGAGCGATATGATTCGTAAGGAAATGATTGCCATGTTGCTTGCAGGTGGCCAGGGAAGTCGTCTTGGTGTGCTGACAGCAGATGTGGCAAAGCCCGCAGTAGCTTTTGGTGGAAAGTATCGTATTATCGATTTTCCGTTGAGCAACTGTATCAACTCAGGAATTGACACCGTCGGTGTCCTGACACAGTACCAGCCCCTTCGGTTGAATACCCATATCGGAATCGGTATTCCGTGGGATCTGGATCGCAATACGGGAGGTGTGACTGTTCTGCCACCCTATGAGAAGAGCACGAACAGTGAGTGGTACACTGGCACAGCGAATGCAATCTACCAGAACTTAAATTATATGGAAAACTATAATCCGGAGTATGTTCTGATTCTTTCCGGAGATCACATTTATAAAATGGATTATGAGGTCATGCTTGACTTCCATAAGGCAAACAATGCAGATGTAACGATCGCAGTGATGCCTGTTCCGATGGAAGAGGCGAGCCGTTTTGGTGTTGTCATTGCAGATGAAGAGCGCCGGATCAGTGAATTTGAGGAAAAACCGGAGCATCCGAGAAGCAACCTTGCTTCCATGGGTATCTACATCTTTAGCTGGAAGGTTCTGCGCGAAGCTCTGGTGGCATTAAAGGATCAGAACAGCTGTGACTTTGGTAAGCATGTCATTCCTTATCTGCATGAGCGCAACAGCAGAATGTTTGCCTATGAGTTTAATGGTTACTGGAAGGATGTAGGAACACTGAGCTCTTATTGGGAAGCAAACATGGAGCTGATCGACCTGATCCCGGAGTTTAACCTGTACGAGAAGTACTGGAAGGTTTACACGAACACGGGAGCAATTCAGCCGCAGTACATATCATCTGACTCAAGAATTGTCAGAAGTATCATCGGCGAGGGCAGTGAGGTCTACGGAGAGGTATACGGCTCTGTGATCGGTGCAAATGTGGTGATCGGAAAGGGCAGTGTCGTCCGGGATTCCATCGTGATGCAGGGAACGGTCATTGGAGATAATGTTGTTTTGGACAAGGCCATTGTCGCAGAGGACTGCCATATTGGCAGCAACGTAAAGGTCGGTGTTGGTCAGTTTGCGCCCAGCAAGTTTAATCCGAAGGTTTACAGCAGTGATCTGGCAGTGATCGGTGAGAAATCAGTTGTTCCGGACAACGTTTCGATTGGAAGAAATACAGCCATCTCAGGAGTGACTGAGGCAGCTGATTATACAAACAGCTTCCTGGAAAGCGGAGATTCTATTATAAAGGCAGGTGTGAAGGCATGAAAGCATTAGGAATTATTTTAGCTGGTGGTAACAATCAGAGAATGGATGCGTTATCCCGCAAGAGAGCAATCGCTGCAATGCCTGTAGCAGGAAGCTTCCGTTGCATCGATTTTGCGCTTAGTAATATGTCAAACTCCCACATACAGAAGGTAGCAGTGCTGTCACAGTACAATGCGCGCTCTTTAAATGAGCATCTGAGCTCCTCAAAATGGTGGGATTTCGGTAGAAAGCAGGGTGGGCTGTTTGTATTTACACCTACGGTCACCGCAGACAATAGCTGGTGGTATCGTGGTACCGCAGATGCGATGTATCAGAATATCGAGTGGCTGAAGCGTTGCCATGAGCCTTATGTAATCATCACCAGTGGTGATTGTGTATACAAGATCGATTACAACGAGCTGCTGGATTATCATATTGAGAAGAAGGCAGATATCACGATCGCTGTCAAGGACATGCCTGCCGGTGCAGATGTGAGTCGCTTTGGAGTGGTTCGCATGAACGAGGATTCACGGATTACCTATTTTGAAGAGAAACCGATGGTGGCACAGTCCAGCACAATCTCAGCCGGTGTGTATGTCATCAGACGCAGACAGCTGATCGAGCTGTTGGAGCAGTGTGCATCTGAGGATCGATGGAACTTTGTAACGGACATCCTGATCCGCTATAAAGATCTGAAGCGTATCTACGGCTACAAGATGAAGGGCTACTGGAACAATATTTCCACAGTCGATTCCTACTATCAGACCAATATGGATTTTCTGAAGCCGGAGGTTCGCCAGTACTTCTTTAAGGAGGAGCCGCGCATTTATTCTAAGGTGGATGATCTGCCGCCTGCGAAGTATAACGAGGGCTCTGACGTACGCAATTCTCTGGTTGCCAGCGGTTCCATTATCAATGGAAAGGTTGAGAATTCCATTCTCTTCAAGGAGGCGTTCATCGGCAAAAACTGTATCATCAAAAATTCAATCATTCTCAACGAAGTATATATTGGTGATAATACTCACATTGAGAACTGCATCGTAGAGAGTCGTGGAACATTGAAGCCGAATATGTATTATTTTGGAGATGGGGAGATACAGGTTGTTGTTGGAGAAAGCAATCGGTATGGTATCTGACCGGACGTTTCCTAACTGAACGTTATATTGTAAGCGTGAAAGTGGAAATGTTGTGGTAAAATAGAGGGGGGTTAGCACACATGGAGATTACGGATATCAGGATCCGTAGACTGGAAGGCAGCAATAAGATGAAGGCGATCGTCTCAATCACAATTGATGATGAGTTCGTTTTGCATGATATCAAGGTCGTGGATGGTGAGAAGGGGCTGTTTATTGCAATGCCGAGCAAAAAGACTGCGGATGGAGAGTACCGCGATATTGCACATCCAATCAAGACGGAGACCAGAAACCGCATTCAGCAAATGATCCTGGAGCGTTATGAACAGGAGCAGGAACTCGCGGGAGAAGGATAAAAGATTGTTTGTGACTGTAACTACAGTTTGATTTTTCAAGGGTTGTCTGATGACAGCCCTTGAATTTTGCGCAAAATTAGGCTAAACTAGTTACACTATTCTTATAAATAGTGGCTGCTGATTGGGCTAAAACACCTGATTTTACTGACTTTTTCCCCGTTTTTTGATATAATGTTTGCAAGGGTTTTGATAAAATCAAATCGTTTTTCTTGCAGGTTTTTTCAGATTTTTAATATAAAGAGGTAAAATCAATGTATAAACCGGTCGACAAATCACAGCATTCATTTCTTGATTTCAATCAACCGATGGGACTTCACATGAATCCGGATAATCGCTGGGTCAAACTGGCTGACCAAATCCCATGGGATGAGTTTGAAGTAAAATATGCCGCGTTGTTCCCGAGTGATACAGGTAATGTTGCCAAGCCGTTTCGTATGGCATTAGGGGCGCTGATTATCCAGACAAAATTCCAGTATTCTGATCGTGAGCTCGTGGAACAGATTGCAGAGAATCCATATCTGCAATACTTTATTGGTCTTCCGGGTTTTCAGGAAGAAGCCCCGTTTGATGCAAGTACATTGGTTCTCTTCCGTAAGCGCATTTCAGCAGAAATGCTGATGGAAGTAAACGATTATCTTCTTGCCCACAAGGATGATGAAAAAGATAACCACATTCCTCCATCAGCAGGAACATCCAGTGGTGACAATACTGCAGAAGAAGATACAAACAAAGGTACGTTGACCGTTGATGCAACCTGTGCACCTGCAAATATTCGTTATCCGCAGGACATCTCGCTTCTGAATGAAGCAAGAGAAAAGCTGGAAAATATCATTTACCGGTTTTGTAAATCCTATGGACTCAAACTGCCCAGACGATACCGCAGATGTGCCAGGAAAGAATATCTTGCGTTTGCAAAAAGCAGAAAACACACGGCAAAGAAAATTCGCAACGCGTTCCGTAAACAACTTGGCTATGTGAAAAGAGATCTCCGGTATCTGGAACAGTTCATGAGTGATGGATACGCCATGACAGGTAAGGATAT
>JALFNQ010000075.1 GCA_022773965.1 Lachnospiraceae bacterium | reverse complement strand
TTTCTACCCATACAAAGTCTCCTTTACAACTTCTAATTGAACAAAATCGCTGCGCGATGGCCTGCCGAGGCTGTGGCGCAGCTTTCTTTTCTCAATAATAAAATAGGCAATGGCAATTCTTACCATCATTTGATATTGTAAAGTTACCACACAAAACAATTCAATACAGAAAGACACCACTGCCTATGAAAAGAATACCATTTGACCGCTTTTCTGACAAGCGGTTTTATTATGCCAATGCGCCTCCATGTAAGCAGGGTTTCTCATTAACTACTTTACATGGAGGATTTTATTATGTACGATGAAATATTTAGCCAGATTACAAATGCTGCAAACAAACGGAATCTAAGAGATTCTACTATTCATGCATACTGTACAAGTGTTGCTCACTTTTTAAAATATACAGATAAGCCAATAGATGCTCTGACAACAGATGATGTTGACACATTTCTGATCCAAAAAAGACTTTCCGGGATTTCACCGGAAACATACAACCACTATCATTCCGGTATTCGTTTCTTTTATAAAAAAGTATTAAAGATGAATTGGGATGACGATGATATCCCACGTATGAAAAGAGACAGGAGCCTGCCAACCGTACTTACGAAAGCAGAGATATCAGCGATTCTTGATGCAACGCCAAACCTGAAACATAAAGCCATGATTGCTACAATGTATTCAGGTGGTCTTCGGGTATCAGAAGTCACGCACCTTCACTATGAGGATATTTCACGCACCAATAAAACAATACACATCCGTGATGGCAAAAGCCGCTTTGACCGTTATACCTTACTTGCTGACCGTACACTTGAGATACTTACAGAATACTGGTTTAAATGTGGAAGACCAAAAGGAATTCTGTTTCCAAGTTCATGGACAGGGAATTATCTTGTGAGGGACAGTGTCATTCAGTTCTTCCGTGAAAGCGCAAAAAGGGCTGGAATTCAGAAACATGTCTCTACACACTGTTTGCGCCATAGTTTCGCAAGCCATCTGTTTGAAGCCGGGTGTGACGTGAAATACATTCAGGCCCTTTTGGGACACCGCGATCCAAGGTCAACAGAGATTTATCTTCATGTAAGCAATAAGACTCTGCTCGGTATTAAAAGCCCATTTGATGAGATGGGTGGTGAGTAATCGTGGAAAAATCATGTACGATACAGGATGTCTTTGAACGGTTTTATCCTGTTTATGAAAAAACACATGAGCTTCCTGCTCACCACAGAAAAGCAGCTTTTCACATCATGAACTGTAAAACCGGGGCTTTTGGTGTGAATATCAGTGTCTGTGAGGAATGCGGCTGTATCAGTGTTCACAACAATTCATGCAGAAGCAGGTGTTGCCCCATGTGCCAGGAGTTTCCAAAAGAAAAATGGATCGATGCGCAAAAGGAGAATGTATTGGATGCACCTTATTATCATGTGGTATTCACGGTCCCTGAGGAATTGCATCCTATCATTTATAGCAATCAGAAACTTCTGTATGATGCACTGTATCATGCTGCATCATCTACTCTGAACGAGCTGGCGAAAGATTCAAAGTATCTGGGAGCTGACATCGGATATATCTGTATTCTTCATACATGGGGTTCTGCAATGAATTATCATCCTCATATCCATACCATTGTTCTAGGTGGCGGACTTGATAAGGACAACAAATGGAAAGATACCGGTGGGAAGTTTTTTCTCCCGTATGGGGTCATTGCAAAAGTGTTCCGTGGAAAATATTTGTGCGAATTAAAAAGCCTGTGGAATGATTCAAAGCTTGAGTTTCATGGTACAGCGGAGAAATATCAAAATCACTATTGCTTCAAAGAACTTCTCGATGAGTGCTATAAAAAAGACTGGGTTGCTTATTGTAAGGAGACTTTTAATGGAGCACAGTCAGTCATAAATTATCTTGGAAAATATACTCACAGGATAGCAATTAGTAATCATCGGATCAAGTCCATGACGGAAGCAACTGTTACATATGCTGTAAAAGACTATAAAAACAAAGGTCAGTGGAAAGAGAAAACAGTTCCGGGTGAGGAGTTCATCCGTCGATTTTTAATGCATGTTCCTCCAAAACGTTTTGTCAGAATCCGGCACTATGGTTTGCTGTCGTGCCGAAACAAGAGAAAAAAGATGACGCATTGTAGAAATCTGCTTGGATGTAAAAAATATATTTCTGCATTGAAAAACCGAAATGCCGCTGAAATGATCAGGCTGCTATATAACATAGATGTATGCAAATGTTCTTCCTGTGGAGGGAAAATGGTTCCACATCTTCCGGATAAGCATACACCATCTGTTTTTGCACATATGAGATGTTAAAATATATAACTGAATAGTCCGAAAAACTTCCGTAAAGGGAGTCTGTTTGTTATGCCTAAAAATAATTCTTTTGGCAAAAACCATCTGTTAATAAACCATGTGATATGATAGACTTATGGAAGAGAGCAAAGATTGAATCCCCATAGATAGTGGCGAAAGGGACGCGACTTTGTTCACCAAGAAAAAATCGAAATTGATGTAAACGAAAGGGCAGTTTTATAAAACCGCAAGACTGCTTTTTCGTTTACACCAACTCCGATTGTTTCCTTAACAATTTGTAATAATCATTCTACCATACCGTTATGAATAAATCATCTCATGTAAAACAATTTCTTCTGCCCGGTTGTGAATGTTATTGCAACGCTGCACCCATTCCATTTGTCGGGTACGCTTCATTTCCTCGGTCACGCCCTCGGCAGCTTTCATCTGCTCCATGATGGTGTCTAACCGTTTCTGTGCCTGTTCGTTCAGGTCTGCAAGATATGTCCACAATTCCCCGGTCAGGGTCAATGTGTGTAATCTGGCTGGGCAGACTT
>JALFNQ010000111.1 GCA_022773965.1 Lachnospiraceae bacterium | reverse complement strand
TGAGCCATGAATTTGGCGATTTTGCATGCGAAGCATCGTTAAATTCGTTACATTTCAAGCTGTGGTCTGAAATGTAACCCTACGAGCGACTGGGGGATTCGCGCGAATTATGCAGCCTGCGGTTGTAATGCCATCCTGTTTATGATAAAATAAAGTGTTGAGAAAATGCGAAGAAATACACTTGAGTGAGGAACGATATGATACACGATTTTTTGCCGGTGACAAGAGAAGATTGCGACAAAAGAGGCTGGGGGCAGCTGGATTTTGTGTACGTGATCGGGGATGCATATGTAGACCATCCCTCCTTTGGACCTGCGATCATCAGCCGTCTTTTAGAATCCCACGGATACACGGTGGGCATCATACCACAGCCCGACTGGAAGGACGAAAAGAGCATCCAGGTGTTTGGCGAGCCGCGCCTGGGATTTTTAGTGTCCGGCGGAAATATGGACTCGATGGTCAACCATTATTCAGTGTCCAAAAAGCGCCGCGAGACAGATGCCTATACGCCCGGTGGCGAGATGGGAAAGCGCCCGGATTATGCAGTGGTCGTATATGGAAATCTGATCCGCCGTACCTATAAACACACGCCGGTCATCATCGGAGGTATTGAGGCAAGCCTGCGCAGGCTCGGTCACTATGATTACTGGTCTAATAAAGTAAGACGTTCGATATTATTAGATTCCGGAGCAGACTTGATCTCCTATGGAATGGGAGAGCACAGTATTATAGAGATTGCAGATGCCTTAAACAGCGGGATTGCAGTAAAAGATATCACATTCATTGATGGAACCGTCTATAAGACAAGAGACCGTGAACTGTTAGAACAAAATCATGCGAAGGCACTGCCGGGCTTTGAGGAGGTGCGGGCCTCAAAGGAAGCCTATGCCAGAAGCTTTTATATCCAGTACTGCAATACGGATCATTTTGTAGCAGACACATTATATGAAACCTATGATGACAAACTGTTTGTCGTACAGAATCGTCCGTCAAAGCCGCTGACACAGGAGGAGATGGATCGTGTCTATGCATTGCCGTATATGCGTACCTATCATCCGATGTATGAGGCCGCAGGTGGCATTCCGGCGATCCGTGAAGTGAAGTTTTCACTGATCAGTAACCGTGGCTGTTTTGGTGGCTGTAATTTCTGTGCACTCACGTTTCATCAAGGACGAACGGTTCAGACAAGAAGTCATGCGTCTATTGTAGAAGAAGCAAGGAAGCTTACTTATGAACCGGATTTCAAGGGATATATCCATGATGTGGGTGGACCGACAGCCAATTTCAGGCAGCCCTCCTGTACAAAACAGCTGACAAAAGGTGTTTGTCCCGGCAGACAATGTCTGTTTCCGAAACCGTGTAAAAATCTGGAAGTAGATCATACAGACTATATCCGGCTTTTGCGGAAGCTTCGTGAAATTCCGGGAGTAAAAAAAGTATTTATAAGATCCGGTATCCGTTTTGATTATGTGCTGGCAGACAAAAATGACGCTTTTCTGCGCGAGCTGTGTGAGCATCATGTCAGTGGACAGCTGAAGGTTGCGCCGGAGCATATTTCAAAAAAAGTGCTGGACAAGCTTGGGAAGCCTGCACCGGAGGTTTACAGAGAATTTGTAGAGCGGTATCACCGTATGAACGAGAAACTTGGAAAAAATCAGTATCTCGTACCGTATCTGATGTCCTCGCATCCGGGAGCAACGCTCACCGAGGCAATTGAGTTGGCGGAATATCTGCGGGATATCCACTATATGCCGGAGCAGGTGCAGGATTTCTATCCGACACCATCTACGATCTCAACCTGTATGTATTATACCGGGCTGGATCCGAGGGATATGACACCGGTCTACACAGCGACAAATCCCCACGAGAAGGCGATGCAGCGTGCACTCATGCAATATCGCAATCCAAAAAATTATGAGCTGGTAAAAGAAGCGTTGGAGCGCGCCGGTCGGACAGATTTGATCGGTTTTGGGTCAAAATGTCTGATTCGTCCGCGAAATACCGGGGCCAATACATGGAAGCGCAATGAAAAGCATGTGGCAGATACCGGTTCAAACAGTACCAAGACTGCAAAAACAGCAAAAAAGAAAACGATTCGAAATGTACACAAAAAGAAGGCTCACAGATAATTGTGCAACTGATAGAAAAACAGGAAAAACAAAACAATGAAGTCATTTATCATCAGGGAAAATGAAGCCGGACAGCGGCTTGATAAATATTTGAGAAAGCTTTTGCCCGATGCACCGGGAAGCTTTATTTACAAAATGCTTCGTAAAAAAAATATCGTGCTCAACACATTAAAGGCAACCGGAGCAGAACATTTAGCAGTTGGAGATGAAGTGGTCTGTTTTCTGTCTGATGAGACCTTTGATAAGTTTTCGCGAAGCACCGGTGATACGATTGAAGAACTCAAACGTATACCGGTACAGCCGGCATTTTCGGTTGTTTATGAGGATGAGGATGTACTGATCATGAATAAACCTGCGGGGATGCTGTCCCAGAAGGCGAGGGAAGCTGACATCTCCGCAAATGAGCATATGATCGCCTATCTTCTTGAATCAAAGGCGTTGAGAGAGGAAGATCTGCATACCTTTCGTCCTTCCATCTGTAACCGGCTGGATCGTAATACTTCCGGGTTACTGTTGGCAGGTAAGACACTGCGTGGTCTGCAGCGTCTTTCAGCAGAGCTCAAGAGCCGTTCAATGGCAAAATATTACCGTTGTCTGGTGAAAGGTGATGTTCCGAAAAAAAAGCTGCAAAAGGGATATCTGCTCAAGGATGAGCGGGAAAATGCAGTCTCTATATTTCAGAATGGGGCACCAAATCGTAAATATATCGAAACAGAATACGATCCGGTGGAACGCTTTGGGGATTATACGCTTCTGGAAGTGCACCTGATCACCGGCCGTTCCCATCAGATCCGTGCACATCTGGCATCCCTTGGGCATCCGGTCATCGGTGATCCAAAATATGGTGATGCACGTCAGAACCGGATCTTTGCAAATAAAGCAGGCACAAACCGTCAGCTTTTGCATGCATACCGTGTACGATTTTCTGACGGCAGCGAGGTGATCGCAGATCTGCCGGAGGATTTTGAAGCAGCTCTGTCCTGGCTTCGCAGCCGGATGCCGAAAGAGCCAGTGAAAGGGTAGTCATCATGGCAACATGGAATTCAAGAGGACTGCGCGGGTCCGCGCTGGAGGATCTGATCAACCGTACCAATGAAGTATACGAAGCAAATGCACTTGCATTGATCCAGAAGATACCAACCCCCATCACGCCCATCAATATCGATAAAAACACGAGACATATTACCCTTGCATATTTTGACCAGAAAAGTACGGTTGATTATATCGGTGCGGTTCAGGGGATACCGGTCTGTTTTGATGCAAAGGAGTGTCATACCGACACCTTCCCGCTGCAGAATATACATGCACATCAGGTAGCATTCATGCGGCGCTTTGAAGGACAGCAGGGAATCGCCTTTTTTCTCATTCATTTTACAAAACGGGATATTTTCTACTATTTAACTTTGCGTCAGCTGCTGATCTTTTGGCAGCGAATGGAGGCGGGCGGCAGAAAAAGTTTCCGTTTTGAGGAGCTGGATGAAAAGTTTTTCTTCCCCATGGGAAAAGGTGGCGTGTTTGTCCCTTACTTACAGCCGTTGCAGCTGGATTTAAATGAGCGCGGTTGACTTTTCTAAGATTATCACGTATAATCAATGAGGTTCAATGTGCTAACAGATTATCACGTTACTACGATAAAGCGTACAAACCGTTGTTATGGAGGAATCATGAAACAAAATTTACATACACCGGAGGGTGTCCGGGATATTTATGGTGTTGCGTGTGAACGCAAGCTCTACTTGGAGCAGAAGCTGTTTTCTGTTTTGACAGGCTATGGCTATCATCCGATTGAGACACCGTCATTTGAATTTTTTGAAATTTTTGGGCAGGAGGTCGGAACGACACCTTCAAAGGATCTCTACAAGTTTTTTGACCGTGAAGGAAATACACTTGTGCTTCGGCCTGATATCACGCCGTCGATCGCACGTTCGGCAGCAAAATACTATATGGATGATGATATGCCGCTGCGCTTTTGTTACAAGGGAAATACCTTTATCAATCATCATAGTCTGCGGGGCAGGATGAAGGAATGTACCCAGCTTGGCGCAGAGCTTATGGGTGACAATACGATCGATGCAGATGCAGAGATGCTGTCCATGATCGTAGATTGTCTGCAGATGGCCGGATTGAAGGAGTTTCAGATCAGCGTTGGACATGCGAGTATTTTCAAGGGTCTTGTCGAAGCGGCCGGTTTTTCAGAAGATGAGATTTCAGAGCTTCGAAGCCTGCTATCCAATAAGAATTTTTTTGGAGTAGAGGAATTTGTGGGTAGCCGGAATCTTCCGGAAGATCTCAGGAAATGCTTTGGACTACTGAGCTGTATGTACACTTCGGCAGAAGAACTGGAGCAGTTTAAACAGGCTGCAAAGAAATACGAGACTGTCTATATTGCCTTACAGTGGTTAGAGCAGCTACAAAATATGCTTTTGATCTACGGCATCGATGGATATGTTTCCTTTGAGCCGGGTATGGTGAGTGACTATCATTATTATACAGGTATTTTGCTGGCCGGTTATACCTTTGGTACTGGTGAGCCAATCGTCAAAGGTGGACGTTATGATGAACTGCTTCCGATGTTCGGAAAGAAAGCAGCAGCCATCGGTTTTGTCGTTGTGATCGATCAGCTGTTGGAGGCCATCACAAAACAAAATATCGAGGTGCCGATCACACATCACACACAGTTGATTGTATACAGCGCCGCCCACCATGAGGATGCAGTTGTACTGGCGCGCAAAGCCCGCAGCGGCGGTGGAAGGGCAGAACTGATCCGCTTCGATGAGAAACGTGGGCGCGATGCCTATGAACGCTATGCAGCTGCAAATCAGATCGCACGTATCACCTGGCTGGTATAAAAGCCCATGTGTTCTGAATCACAAATCAACAATTGGAGACAACACATATCATGGAAAACAAGAATAGTGAACGCTATCTGACTTTCGCGCTTGGAAAGGGCAGACTGGCAAACCAGACGTTAAAATTATTTGAAGAAATCGGAATTACCTGTGAGGAGATGAAGGATAAGGAGACGCGAAAGCTGATTTTTGTCAATGAAGAATTAAAACTCCGTTTTTTCCTCGCTAAGGGTCCGGATGTTCCCACCTATGTAGAATATGGAGCAGCAGATATCGGCGTGGTCGGCGAGGACACGATTTTAGAGGAAGGGCGCAATATTTATGAGGTGCTGGACCTTGGATTTGGAAAATGCCGCATGTGTGTGTGCGGACCTGAAAGTGCGAAGGATTTACTGTTACATCACGAGCAGATCCGTGTTGCATCCAAGTATCCACGCATTGCCAAAAACTATTTTTACAATAAAAAACAGCAGACAGTAGAGATCATCAAGCTGAATGGTTCCATCGAGCTGGCGCCGATCGTCGGTCTTTCTGAAGTGATCGTGGATATTGTTGAGACAGGCTCCACATTGCGGGAAAACGGGCTTCAGGTGCTGGAAGAGGTGTGTCCGCTATCAGCAAGAATGATCGTTAATCCGGTGAGCATGAAAATGGAAAATGAGCGGATCACAAAGCTGATCACTGAGTTAAAACAGGTCATAAATAAGGAGAACTAACATGCGTATTTTACAGTTAAGTCAGGAAACAAAAAGTAATATTTTAGAGGATCTTCTAAAGCGCAGCCCGAATAGCTACGGTGCCTATGAAGAGCGCGTGGCAGCGATTATTGATACTGTTCGCGAAAAAGGCGATGAAGCGATTTTTTCATATACCAGCCAGTTTGATGGTGCTGACATCAACGCTGATAATATTGTAGTGACAAAAGAGGAAATTGAAGAGGCGTATGCAAATGTTGATCCGACACTATTGGATGTCATCCGCAAGGCGCTCGTAAACATTCGGGAGTACCACGAAAAGCAGCGCCAGTACAGCTGGTTTGATTCCAAAGAAAATGGCATCATCCTCGGTCAGAAAGTGACTCCTTTAAAGCGTGTCGGTGTGTATGTTCCCGGTGGAAAGGCCGTTTATCCTTCATCTGTACTGATGAATGTTCTTCCGGCGAAAGTAGCCGGTGTGGATGAGATCATCATGACAACGCCTCCCGGAAAGGATGGAAAAATCTGTGCTTCTACGCTCGTAGCTGCCACGGAAGCCGGTGTGGATAAGATTTACAAGGTAGGTGGCGCACAGGCCATCGCAGCGCTTGCCTTTGGTACGAAAAGCGTTCCGAAGGTAGATAAGATCGTAGGACCTGGAAATATCTATGTAGCGCTGGCGAAAAAAGCTGTTTTTGGACATGTAAGCATTGATTCCATTGCCGGTCCCAGCGAGATTCTTGTTTTAGCAGACGAAAGCGCAAATCCCCGATTTGTTGCCGCAGACCTGCTCTCACAGGCAGAGCATGATGAGATGGCGTCTGCGATCCTTGTAACGACGAGCCAGACGCTGGCAGAGCAGGTATCTGTTGAGGTTGATAAATTTGTGGCACAGCTGAGCCGAAAAGAGATCATTCAGAAATCACTTGATAATTATGGTTATATTTTGGTTGCTTCCAGCGAGGAAGAGGCAATTGAGACTGCAAATGATATTGCTTCTGAGCATCTTGAGATCGTGATGAAGGATCCTTTTACCGTCATGACAAAGATCCGCAATGCAGGTGCAATCTTCCTTGGAACTTACAGCAGTGAACCGCTGGGAGATTACTTTGCAGGCCCTAATCACGTCCTGCCTACAAACGGAACAGCCAAGTTTTTCTCTGCACTGTCTGTGGATGACTTTATTAAGAAATCAAGTATTATCTCTTATTCAAGAGAAGCGCTTGAGCCGATCTACAAGGATATTGTACAATTTGCAGAATGTGAGCAGCTGACCGCACATGCAAATTCAATCCGCGTGCGTTTTGAGGATTAAGCATTTAAGTTTTTCAGAAAGGTATCAATAGAAAATTATGGACAAAAAAATTCTGGTTGCAACACTCTATATCAAAGACGGAAAACCTGTAAAAAACAATCGGGATCTGACACCAATCGGAGAACTGCGTACCTATGCAAAACTGTATAATGATAGTGGCATAGATAAAATATTTGTGTTTGATCTTTCGGATGATGATGAAGAACACGAGAAGAATTTGAGGGCTATCCGGGAATTAAACCGTATGATCGATATTCCTACCTGCGGTGGTGGAAATATCCGGAGAATGGAAGATGTCAAAAAACTGATCTACGCCGGCTGCAAGCAGATCATGCTCAATGCTGCCAAGAGTGGCTGTATTGATCTGGCACGCAAGGCGGCAGATCGTTACGGCAAGGATCGTATACTGGTATCCGTACATAATGTGGACTTTATTTTCAAAAATCAGGAAGAGATGAACGAGCTGTTTCACGAGGTTCTTGTCATGGAGGATTCTGTGCTCGATGCAGTAGACAATCTTTCAAATACGCCCTATGTTGTGCTTTACGATGGAGCTGATTTTGCTGAGATCTATGCTTTGTTAGAGCGTGAGAATGCCCGTGGCATCTGTGGTCCGCTGTTCAATGATCCTCAGACTGATATTATGCAATATAAGACCAACCTGGGCGAAGCAGGACTCTGGATGGACAATTTTAAGCCACAGGTTCAATGGGCAGAGCTGAAAAAAAATTCAGATGGTATGGTTCCCTGCATTGTGCAGGATTACCAGACAGGCGAAGTGCTGATGCTTGCCTATATGAATGAAGAGGCATACTACAAAACATTGTCTTCCGGTAAGATGACATATTTTAGCCGCAGCCGAAAGGAATTATGGACAAAGGGAGAGACTTCCGGACATTTACAGTATGTAAAATCACTGACTGCCGATTGCGATTATGACACGATTCTTGCAAAGGTTTCGCAGGTAGGCGTTGCATGCCATACCGGAAACCCGACCTGCTTTTTTAATGAGATTGTCAAAAAAGAATATGTCGATAATAACCCGCTCAAGGTATTTGAAAACAGCTATCATTCCATTATGAATAGTAAGACAAATCCTAAAAAGGGATCTTATATCAGTGAGTTATTCGACAAGGGGCTCGATGAGATGTTAAAGAAGCTGGGCGAGGAGACAACAGAAGTCGTTATTGCTGCTAAAAATCCGAATCCGGAACATATTAAGTATGAGATTTCTGACTTACTTTACTATCTGATGACAATGATGGTAGAAACAGGAGTTACCTGGGAAGATATCACAAAAGAACTTGCACAGCGAAAATAAATCATTGATGTAAGTTTGTCAAAATGTGTGTGTGATTGGTTCGTTCAATTGCGCACACATTTTTTTGTATATTTTTACCAATTGATATTTTGAAACACATTGTGTATAATTCAAACAATTTATTTTTTATTTTCTTTTTATAATATCCTTTTTAATAATTTCCACTTTTATACAGCAGTTTTGTTATGCTGTCTCGTTTTTTTGCTCTTTTTTTGACAGGTCGGGTCATGAAAGGAGTTGTATGAGAACATTTTTCCATACTCATAAACAATTGATACATTTTCTTCTGGCAATACTGATGATGATTGTGATATCTGTATCTGCAGTTTATGTACACGTTGGTATTTCCCATCAAGTGCAGTCGATGGCAGATGCGATTAAAACAAGTGTATATCAGGATGCATCCGACATTTCGGCGTTTCTGCGTTCGGAAGATTGGGATAGCGTCTGCATCTCATTGATGAAATCCATTGATGGGCAGTTGAACCAATCTTCGTTAGAGATTACGGCTGAAGCTCGAACACAGATCAAGGATACACTCAAAGAGTTGATTCTGTCATTAAATGAACAAGGTATGATCACCTTTGATTCTAATGGGAATCTTACGGAACTTTCCAAGT
Organism: Lachnospiraceae bacterium; assembly: GCA_022773965.1. Taxonomy (GTDB): domain Bacteria; phylum Bacillota; class Clostridia; order Lachnospirales; family Lachnospiraceae; genus W0P33-017. The sequence continues at coordinate 1,225 of JALFNQ010000111.1, read as the reverse complement.
CCTATTTGGCGAATGCTGCCGCTTACGCGGTTTCTTTCGTAATCGGTGAGAGCAAAATTGTCAGGGCAGACACAATCGTATCTGATCTTCTTTCAACAAAAGCATTGGATATTGCAGTAAAAAAAATCGAATCCACATATGCCAAGGCTGCCGGTCAGATTTCAGATAAAGAGCTCATACCAGTGGAACTTTCTGACATGAAAACTCAGTTGAATATACTGGAAAAAGGGCTGCTCAACACAAGCGATAACGAGCAGACGATCAGTCAACTGGCACTTAGGATGGCTGCACTGGAGACAATGATCACGACTTTAAAAAACAGCCCGGTTTCCACTGTTGACTATACAAAGTTTTCAGATGAAACGACAAAAAACTTTCAGCAGTTAAAATCAGAATTGACATCTATGAGTCAGAAGATGAATATTTCCAAATCAGATGCGGATGGACTCAGTAAGAATGTGACACGGCTTTTTGAGAATGTAAATGAATTGTCATTGAAATTGAAAGATTTTCAGCAAGCCGATGTGGATCAGGCGCTGTTGGATCTGAACAGAGAAATCGTCAGCAGAGAAGCTGCCATCACAGCTTTGCAGGAGGAGTTGGATGTTCTTACAAGTGCACATACATCAACAACCGCTTCCATACAAAGTTCCGTTTCCGGACTGCAGACAGGACTTGCGACACTGCAAACAGATGTTTCTGATCTGCGATCCGAACAGCTCGCAGCCATGGATAAATGGAAAACGGAGATGAATGGAAATATCTCATCGCTGCAAAGCAATATTGATGCGCTCCGTACAACTGATTCTACTACTGCTTTGGCGTTATCTTCGTTAAACCAGTCACTCAATACAGTGAAAGTAGTTATCAATGAAAATGATCAGACCCGTGCCAATGCAGATGCCGCACTTCAGGAACAGATCCATTCCTCTGCAAATACTGTATTGGAACAAAAAGCAGAAGAGATCGAAGGAGTAACGATTTTTGCCAAGTTGGGAGCATTGCTCAAGAAGCTTTTATACCTCAGTAACCATGTAGACAGTTCCATTGCTGAGGAGGCTGCCAGCCGTGAATCTGCCACACAAACCTTGCAAAACGATATTGACACAAAGGTGAGTGACGTACGCTCTGCAATCGAACGACTGCAGGAAGCACTGAACAGATCTGATGCAGATAACGAGCAGGCAATCATTACAGCCAAGGCAGAGCTGGAGGCTGCACTGGG
>JALFNQ010000133.1 GCA_022773965.1 Lachnospiraceae bacterium | reverse complement strand
AACTGACTGAAAATCGCACAGGAAGACACATCTGATGCAGATTTTATCCACAGATTGCTCTGAAACTGGCGAAGTCTCAGAAAGGAAAATGTCTAAATTTCAACGTTTATTCGATGGAATTCATTATTGACATTTAGAGAGGTCACCGAAGACGAAGCGTATAAGAATGCGTCTTTGGCAAAGGCATGAAGTTTAAGGAGCCTATCGGTATGAGTGTTTTTCAGGAAATTGTTTGGCGGCAGATCCGCTGATAAAAACACAGAGCCAAAGCACCGGCCTGTTCATTTATGTTCATATCCTTATCATCCAAAACAGAAAAAAGTGTAAAAAACCATATACGGAATTTTACACTCTTTTACGTTCCTTCTAATCATCTATTAAATAAGCCAAACCGGAACATACCAGTTCTTGTTATCCACAGGGAGCAGGTCATTAGCCATGCATACTACACTTCCTGTTCCAATCTCTACTTTTAGGGAATCTAATCCGTCAAATTTTTCCTCATGTGTGGCAGGTTTCAGAACTTTGAAATTCTTTATAGCTTCCTTTCCCGGAGAGGCCGATTTTTTTATTTCTATTGGAGACAGTACGCCATTCTGATATATCAGAAGATCTATTTCCTTTTTATCCTTGTCTCTGTAATAGAATATCGGAGGCTCTTTACCGGCATTCAAATAGCTTTTATATATTTCTGAGAACACATAGCTCTCAAAGAATGCGCCGGACATTGCTCCTCTTTCCAAGACCTCAGGGGTTCCCCATTTCAGAAGATACGCAGCCAGACCGGTATCCAGGAAGTGAAGCAAAGGCATCTTCACAACACGTTTGAGAGCGTTGTTACGGTAGGGCTGCACAAGAGCAATGATGTGGGAAGATACAAGAATGGAGAGCCACTTCTTCGCTGTCGGAGCGGAAATGCCGGTTGCATTTGCCAGTTCCTCATAGACAACAGGTTTTGATGTATGCGCAGCAACCACCGTCATAAAATTGTAAAACTGCATTTCATCTGCAACCTTTGCGGCATCCGGCTGGAAAGGCTCGCTTGGCTCCTGATAAATTTCGGTGTCAGATAATCCAAGCAGATTCACAATACCCACGCGGCCTGCCAGACTCTCGCTTACATTTTTCATGAGACGGAAAACTTGAGAACCCGTAATCCAGAAATCCCCCTTGTTTTTAGATTTATCTACACTCATTTTTATATACGGCAGCAGTTCTGTTGCATATTGTATTTCATCAATAAGTACAGGCGGAGAATATCTTTGCAAAAAAAACGCAGGATTTCTTTTTGCCAAAAACCTTACGTCCGGATCATCTAATGTAACATACTTTCTTTCTATTCCTTCTTTTTTCTCCTCAGTAGCCAGTCTTTGCAGCAGTGTTGTTTTGCCGACCTATCTGGGGCCGGTTAAAAGCAGCACCGGAAACATTTTGGAAACCTGCAAAACAGTTTCTTCTGCAGCTCTTTTTATATATGTCATAGCTGCCTCCCTTCAGTATTATTATGCGCTCAAATCTCTGAAAAACATTCGGCCATTCTAAAGTTTGATTTTATTATAGCCAATGATAACGCTTTGGTCAAGAATGCATCGTCTAAATCAAAACAGCTTTTTATTTTAGCCGGAATTGGCTTTTGCATTACTTTTCGGAAGGTTGGTGTAATATTATTCGGAATGTTGGCGAAATATCAATCGGAAGATTGGCGAAAAGCTCATCATCAAAATTCCTTTAACAGCCAATCCGCTATATCATGAATCTCAATCCCCTTATAGCTGTATTTCGGGTGTTTTGTTCTGGCGATAATCATTTTAGGATATGCATCCCTGATTTGAAGAAGCGGGGATGTTATTATTGATAAAAAACATATGAATTTATATAATTTAGATGAATGATGTGTATGTAATCGCAGCAGTTAAAACTTTCAGTCAGGAGGCAGAGAATGAAAAAAGTTTTAGCAGTTTTATTTATAAGTATTTTGTGCCTTTGCGGTGCAGTGCCTGTAATGGCAGAGAGCACCGTAGAGAACACCGGCATCGGTAATGAAGAAAGGGCGCAGGACATGCCGGTGGGCTCTATACTGTTCATTACCCTTGCGGAGAATACAGACCTCAGATGGAATGCCAATGACAGCGGGGACAGAAACAGCGTAATCCATCTGGACGGACTGTCCGGCAGCAATTGTACATTTAAATTATATAATATACCGAAAAAAGATAAGGATGATGAAGGTAATGACATATATATAGATGATCCTGATTTGAAAGGCTACTATGGAATTAAATTCATAAAGGATAACGGGAGTGACAGGTTTGCTGATATAGAAGGAAAGAGTAAAGAGGAAAACAAGAAGCTTCACCTTTACGAGACAGAGGATAAGGAGCTTATAAACAATCCCCATCGCCATTTCGCATTTTACTTTCAGGGCAAAGATGATTACGGCAATGATCTCTATTATATCCAGAACAGAAACAGCGAATTATGGCTTGGTGTGGAGGATTCCAACGGAAATAACAAAAACGACTCCGGCGATAAAATCGTACAGACCTCTAAAGAGAACCGAAAGCTCTGGATAATAACAAATGGTGTAATCCCCAAGACCGGCAATGAATATGAAAACATGATAGCCGACAAAGAAGGGGAAAGTACTAAAGAAGACGGCGCCTATATAGAAATATTTAAGCAGGGAACGATTAAGTCTGTTAACAGAGCAGATGATCACGCTGTCAGCGGGACGCGTCTGCATTTTCATAAGATGGGAACAAGCTGCAAGTGGCTTATCAGATGGGATGAAGCTCACTCTGCCTATAAGATATATGCTGTGAGCAACGGTGAAAATGAACGAAACAATCAGGTGTGGGATGTAGTCTCGGAAGACGGCAGATGGGTACATTTGTGGACCGACCAAAGTAACGACACAAATGAAAACACCAGCCAGTTCTGGAGGTTTATCAGGCAGTCAGACGGAAGCTATAAGATACAGAATGCCAGAACAGGAGAGTATATTGAAGAAGAAAGCAGTGTACTGGATGCGATCAGATTAGGAACTCTCAAGCTTACGAAGGAAGGTGACAAGCTTACGATAGATGCCTTTGCAGGTACAGATGATCCTGTTAATTTCAACTATTCTGTTGACTGGATGAAAAATATTCCCGATGACGCGTATCTGTCATCAGTGAACATTCCGGGAACCCACGATACCGGAACTGCGGCAATAGTGGAGGATTTCATGCAGGAGTTTTCTATGACTTCCTGTCAGAAATATTATTATGGCGAGCAGCTGAATGTAGGTGCCCGCAGTTTTGACGTGCGATGCAATGCCACCAAAAGCGGTTCGGATACTAAGCCGAAGGACGTAAGGATTATTCACGGAGGCAGTGTCTGGCAGTGTATTAACCGTGACGGTATAACTGTTCTGACCCTTGATAATATACTTGATGACAGCGTCAGGTTTCTGAAAAACCATAATACAGAAGCGATTGTCATGATGCTGAAGCCTGATGCCGGCAGTTCGGAGGGGCTGGCGTATGCCCTGAATGACTTTATCCGGAAGAACAAGGATTACGTGTATCTGGGAGATGACATTCCGTCAATGAAAGAAGCCCGGGGAAAGATTGTGTTTATAAGAAGATTTCCGGTGGACGAATCCAAATTCGAAGATACGTCAGGTTTCGGTATTGACCTGTCAAACTGGGATGACTATTCCTATCATGATTATAAATACGCTGTAAAAATATATAACGAATACCCCGTGTTTGTCCATGTGCAGGATGCTTTTGATAAAGAGGCTCTTCTTAAACGCGACTTTATTGAAGGAACATTGAAGCAGACAGTGGGAGAGGATACGGATCCGGCTCATAAGATTCTGGATTTTGCGTGGATATATAATTACACCAGCTGCGCCGGAGCTTTCGGTTTCGTGGGACTGCCTCTCGAAGAATCTACAATTATTAACCCTTGGCTGTACGATAAGAAAGAAGAGTACTTTGATAATCGCAGGCTGGGTATGGTGATGCTGAACTTTATCGATGCGCAGATGTCCAGACTGATATATGAAACGAATTTCACCGGCGGCAACTTTTTTGCAGCAAAGGCAACAGCTCCCACCAAAGTGGAGATAACTTACGGACAGACTCTTGATCAGGCAGTGATCAGCGGACAGACCGGAAACGGAACATGGAGCTTCAACGACGGGACACATATACCTACATATAAAGAATTTATACGCGAGGAAAGCTTCACGATGACCTTTACGCCTAATGATTCAGGTCTGAAAAAGGTTACGGCAGAAGTTGAGATAACTGATTTTAGCAAGAAACCGGTAAATGTAACTGCAGATAATGAGACAATTGCATATGGGGATACTCCTGAGCTTTCCTTTACCTTTAAGGAATCAGCCCTTGTTGGAGATGATACTGCCGATGATCTGGGAATAACTCTGGAAATCGACTCGCCGGCTTATTCCTCTGCAGGCATGCTGAAGGCAGGAAGCTATCCGATAAAAGGAACATCATCATCGAATCTTTACGATGTGCAGTTTACTGAGGGCACATTGACGGTGGAACCTGAAACCCTGGGTATACAGTGGAGTGATACGAAAAATCTTGTATATACCGGAGACCCTGTAAATGTTACGGCTGATATTACAGGGGTGCTGGATGATGATGACTGTCAGGTTCAGGTAACCGGCGGAGATGAGGTTGGGCCAAGCTGGAATACTGATGATATGCAAAACCCGACAAAATATACGGCGACAGCGTCCCTTTCCGGCGCGGACAGTGCCAACTACAGGATTCCTGAAAGCAAAAGCAGTAAGGATTACTATATCAAGAGAGCGAATGCAGATGATTTCAGTTTTCCTTCGGAAGCGGTAATGACCTACGGCCAGAAGCTTTCGGAAGCGACACTTGTGGGCGCCTCCGGTGATGGTGAATTTGTCTTTGTGAATGCAGATTCGGGAACAATAACCGACCTTAGCGATACGGTACCAAATGCAGGCGAACATGAGTATCAGATTGCATATATACCGGCAGATACAACCCTGGAACATGCTGAAACAACAGAAATCAAGGTAACGGTCTCCCGGAAGCATGTGACTGCAAAAGCAGAGGCGAAGAGTAAGGTTTACGGAGACGCAACTCCTAAGCTTACATATAAATTCGACAATACCCAGCTTCCGGAATGTGATAAAGATAACTCTGAATTCGATCTCAGTCTGACACTGACAGCCGGTGACGGGGATGATCAGTTCTGTGACGCAGGGAAATATCGTATTGCAAAGGCTGAATGTGAGAATAGTAATTACGACGTTACGGTAACTCCTGCTTATCTGACTGTCTCAAAGCGTGTGGTTGAGATTAAGTGGCCTGAGCAGACTGAATACACGTACAATGGAGAACCGGTGGGAGTTGATGCGCAGATTGTTTCACCGCTTGCAAAAAAGGATGACTGTGAGGTTGCAGTGGTGGGAGGCAACCGTAAAGAAGTCGGCTCATACACAGCACGAGCTGCAGCTCTCACCAACGGGAATTATGTGTTCGCTGAAAATGCGAAGAGAACATTTGATTATGAAATTGTCAAGGCAACTCCTGAAGTGACATTCCCTGAATCAGCTGAAATAACTTACGGACAGACTTTGCAACAGGCTGTGCTTAAAGGGGAGAGCAGTAATGTGGCAGGCGAATTCATACTGGAGGAGCCTGATAGATTGCTGACTGTAGCTGACAGCGGATATGAAGCTGCAGTAAGCTTTGTACCTGACGATACTGAGAACTGCAATACAGTTGAATCAGCCGGTAAAGTAAAGGTGACCGTAAACCCTAAGAATCTTACCGTTACTGCGAATAATCAGAAGAAGGTGTACGGACAGGATACACCTGAACTTACCTGGTATATGGATGAAACCCAGCTTGTTGCCGATGACAGCATCGACGATTTCGGTTTTGTTTTGACGGCAGGCAGCGGAGATTTCCAATACTGCGACGTGGGAAGTTACAGCATAATACTTGCCGACAGCGAAGGCAGCGTTACAAAGAATGACAATTATTCAATTGATTTTAAGCAGGCGACCCTTCAGGTAGATCCTCTTCTGGCTGAAATCAAATGGAATCCTGTTCACAATATCACGGCTGGAGGTACAGGCCCGTCAGCTGCAGTGACTAATCTGTTAAATGATGACGAGTGCATTGCTGTTGTGGAATATGACCCTGAAACCGGCGAAAATGGTACAGACAAGTCAAGCTGGAATGATGGCGAATTAACTGCATATACTGCGAAGATAACAGGATTAACCGGAAAAGACCGCTTCAACTATAAGCTGCCTGACGATAATCTGGAGATTCAGTATTATGTAAGAGGAGCTGATACAACTGATGTCAAAATGCCTGAGACAGCAATAATGACATACGGGCAAAAGCTCTCCGATGCGTGGATGATAGGACTCTCAGGACCGGGAACCTTTACATTTGTAGATGATGATGATAAGGATATAGGTGAGAATGTACCTGATGCTGCAGGAAAGTATTCATACAAGGTCAGATATACTCCTAAAGAAGGTGATACTGAACAGGATGTGCAAACCGGAGATATAACTGTAACTGTAAGACCGAAAGCCATTACAGTTAACGCGCTTTCCGGTAAGAAAATCTACGGTGAAGAAACTAGACTGGAATTTGAAGTGGATGAATCCCAGCTGGTTCTTAACGATACCAAGGAGGATTTGAAGCTGACCCTGACGGCAGCAGGCGGCGAAGGTGAGGATGGAGACAGTATCAATAGCCCTGTCGGCGCCTATAAGATAGTTAAGAAAGAATGCGGAACCGGCAATTACAATGTAACTGTGATGCCTGCATGGTATATCATTTCGCCAAAGATGATAAGCATTACCTGGTCAGATGTATCCAATCTCGTATATACAGGAGAACCGGTGAATGTCACCGCAAAGGCACAGGACCTTCTGAAGGGCGATCAGTGTGATGTGAAAGTAGTTGGCGGTGACAGGATCCAGCCGGGCACATACCTGGCAGTGGCAGTTTCTCTGACAAACAGCAATTACAAGCTGCCGATGGAATACAGTCAGCTGGTACAGGAATACACCATTCAGGAAGCGCCCGAGGATGGCGGAGATTACGACGGACCTGGCGGTGATTCCGACGGGCCGGGTGGAGAGTCCGGCGGTTCCGACGGATCGGGTAACGGCAAAGCTGATGCCGATACTGACAGCACCATGGATACCGGGGATAACATCAATGTGATGCTCTGGGCAGCTGTAGCGATACTCGCACTTGCAGGAGCCGTTACAGTAATTATTCTTGGCAGAAGAAGAAATAATTAACATGAGAGAGGAGACAGGATTTGGAATGAGCCATTTTTTTGTCAGAGCCTGTCCGAATGGACATTATGAAATAGATTACATGCGTGCAAAGGCAGGGCATACATGTCGTGAGTGCGGACAGCCGCTGATTGATGCCTGTCCGGAATGTGGGAGAATAATTAAAGATTGGAATTTTTATGGATCCAGCATGATACCTCCGAAAGCTTCGGATTTCGTACTTGAGGACAATTGTCCCGGATGCGGGAAACCGTATCCATGGAACGGAAAACCCAAAAGACGTGTTGGAAATAAACAGCTAAGATAACTCAAAGGGGCCGGAAGCTTTTGAGGTGACCCCAAAAGGTTAGACTTTTGCTCCGGCGAGAAATCGCCGGAGTTTTTTATATCGTAATTACTTGTCTGGCCATCTGCCTCTGCCGTCCATACTTTGTTTAACATTATTCTCGCTTAGAATATAGCTGTACCATGGGCTGCGAAATTGTATTCTCTGATCAGAGTTGAATATCTCTGGCTTGGCTATTTTGAATGCCTTCTTGACCGCATTTACGACTGGCCGAAGAGCCAGTGTTTCATCAAGTTCCCACTCAACAAGATATCGACTGTACCAGTCAATTTGCATTGTTAACTGGCCGACCTTCTTAGCATACTCTTCTTTTGCTTTTTTCTCTTCCTGAAGTTTCTTTTCCATCCAGTCGTCCTTGCGGGTGTCAAAGACAGCTGCCGCATGTTCCTCAAACTCCTTTTTCCAGTTTCGAAGAAGGTTTGGCTGGATATTATTTTCAGTTATTTTACAAAAGGCATCTACCCATTACAACTTTATTGTATCGGCTCAGATCATATTGAAAATTGAAGTGGAAACGAAAACTTAAAGCCAGGCTTTAAGAGGAACTACTACAATCCATGATATCCTTAGAGTAGAAAAAACGAGGGGAGTTGATAGTTATGACAAAGGTATATGTTTCATACGGAAGCAACATGGATGTAACTCAGATGATGGAAAGATGCCCGGACGCAAGACTCAAGGGGAGAGGCGTGCTGCGGGATTACGAACTCGTATTCAGACGTTCCT
>JALFNQ010000076.1 GCA_022773965.1 Lachnospiraceae bacterium | reverse complement strand
GGACAAGGGAGCTTCTGATGCATTTTCCAAATGCGCAGATTGTGTTGATCGACCACTACAAGGATGTATTTAACAGGCGCGGGCAGGATGCTTTGGTTCAGCATCGGTCCCAGAGCCTCATTCTGGCGAGAAAGGAAGATCATTTTTTTTATGAGGGAGCACCGGTCTGTCAGGATTTCGGCAACACGAACTTTTATTACTGTTCGACGATGATGAATTGTCTGTTTGATTGCAGTTATTGTTATTTAAAGGGCATGTACCCATCCGGGCATCTGGTGATCTTTGTGAATCTGGAGGATTATTTTGCCGAGCTGGAGCGCATGCTCGCACAGCGGTCTATGTATCTGTGCGTGTCCTATGATGCGGATCTGCTGGCTATGGAGCCGGTTGCGGGCTATGCGAAGCTGTGGTCGGATTTTGCTGCGCTGCATGAGAACCTGAAGCTGGAGATCCGTACAAAAAGCGCAAGAACTGCCATGTGGGACAATCTGACTTGTCTGTCCAATGTGATCTATGCATTTACACTGTCTCCCCAACGGATGATCGACGCCTGTGAGAGTGGCACACCCACCGGCCGGGCAAGAATTTCGTGCGCGCTTGCGGGGCTGGAAAGGGGATTTCCCATTCGGCTGTGTTTTGATCCGATGCTGTACCTGCCCACGTGGCGGGAAGATTACGGAGAACTTCTGTCAGAGCTTGACGCGGCATTTACTGACAGGGGGCTTACGATGCAAAAGCTTACGGATGTCAGTGTGGGGACCTTTCGTATCTCACAGGATTACCTGAAAAAACTGCGGCGTGTCCAGCCGATGGCACCGGCAGTGCAGTTTCCGTATGTGAATATTGGCGGTGTATACCAGTATCCGCCGAGGCTCTTAACGGAGATGGAAGCGTATCTGATCGGTGAGCTGTCAAAGAGAATCGACAAGGAGAACATTTATCATGAATAAAGCAGCGATTGTGACGGGAGCAAGTTCGGGGATCGGTCTTGCTATCAGTCGGGTATTATGCGAATTAAACTATGATGTCTACGGATTCGGACGGGATTTTGAGAGGGAAGAAACCGCACAATTGATCCAAAGTACAGATGCATTTCATCCGGTGATCGGAGACCTTTTGGATACGCAGACTGTGTGTGAAAGAGTAAAGCAGATCATCGGGGAAGCACGTGTGGAGATATTGGTCAACGCAGCAGGAGTCGGCTACTACGGACTGCATGAACATCTGAGCGTGAAGCAGATCCAGACACTGGTGCGCACCAATCTGGAACTGCCACTGATCTTGACGAACCGGCTGCTCCGTGTGCTGAAAGAAAATAACGGTTCTATCATCAATATCTCTTCTGTCACTGCCAAGCAGAGCAGTCCCCACGGCTGTGCTTACGCAGCGACCAAAGCGGGACTGACCGCCTTTGGAGAGAGTCTTTTTGATGAGGCGCGCAAATACGGTGTGAAGGTGACAACGATTCATCCGGATATGACACAGACCAATCTGTATCGGGATGCGGATTTCACCTGCGCAGAGGAAGAGGAAAGTTTCTTAAAACCCTCCGAGGTAGCAGAGGCTGTCCGATATGTGCTTGAGCAGCGGGACGGACTTGTCGTGGGAGATATCACACTTCGCCCGCAGCTGCATCGCATTGCCCGGAAATAGCGATGGATGTCTGAAAAAAGGCAGGTGCATAGGCATCTGCCTTTTTTCATATGATATATAATATGGTATGAAGGTGTTGATCAGGTATGAAAGAACGTTCCTTTTATGAGAGGGCATGCCGGATTCATCGGGAGCATCCGATCGTTGATGCGCATCTGGATCTGGCAGGAGAGATTTATCACAGATACTGTATGGGAGAGCGGTCCGTGATCCAAAATCATTATCTGCTGCACTGGCGCAAAGTCGGAATCCGGCTGATCGTTTCTTCTGTCTATGTGCCAAACAGGGATCTTCCCTATCATGGACTTTGGGCTGCTTTGAATCAGATTTCAGCGTTGTATGAAGATATCGATACGAT
>JALFNQ010000069.1 GCA_022773965.1 Lachnospiraceae bacterium | reverse complement strand
TAGATGGGAAACATCCAGATGGAGGTCTGTCCCAGAAGCTTGTGATCATGCTGGTGCAGCCCTTTGAGGGAGGTGAATACGATCTCCATGCACCAGCCGGTCAGACCGCAGATGAAAAAATTTTTTGGGAGAAGATTTGTTGTATGTTTCATGGAAGAAGTATGTGCGGCTGCCTGTTTTTTATTCGTTGCAATTCACGGGTCAGCTGACTGACGTGTAAATTGTAACCCTTTGATTTTTGCGGATGAAAATCAACAAAATTTACTTGCGTCATTTTCCAAAAAGCAATAAGATAATTGGAGAATAAGATAGCTACCAGATGGTTCGCCGCAGCTTTTTTAGAAGAATTCCTGTGGAGCGTGCTTATATGGGCTGATGTGAGATGGGAGGAGAACGATGATTTTACAGACTCTTTTAGAACGGATGGAATACAAATGCGTGCAGGGCAGTGCAGACATTGAGGTGACGAGCCTCGTATATGATTCGAGAAAAGTAGAAAAAGGAAGCGTTTTTGTGTGTATCAAGGGCGCGGTTGTGGATGGACATACTTTTGCAGAGCAGGTATGTGAGGCGGGTGCGGCAGCGCTTATCGTGCAGGATGATGTGTGTGTACCGGAGCATGTGACCGTCATCAGGGTGGAGAATACGCGTCTGGCGCTGGCAGAGCTGTCAGCTGCATATTTTGGACATCCGGCGGAGCAGTTAAAGACGATCGGCATCACGGGAACGAAAGGAAAAACCACAACGACCTACATGATCAAATCGATTCTGGAGCATGCCGGTTACAAGGTGGGACTCATCGGTACGATTGAGACGATCATTGGCGAGGAGCATATTCCTGCGGTGAACACGACACCGGAATCTTATGTGATCCAGGAAAGCTTCCGTAACATGGTGGATGCAGGGCTGGATGCAGTTGTCATGGAGGTATCCTCCCAGGGACTGATGCTGCACCGTGTTGGCGGTTTTACCTTTGATATCGGTATTTTCACAAATCTGGAGCCGGATCACATCGGACCGAATGAGCATGCTTCCTTTGAGGAATATTTACAGTGCAAGGCGATGCTGTTCAGGCAGTGCAGGCTCGGCATTGTCAATGCGGACGATGCACATACACAGAAGCTTTTGGAAGGGCATACGTGTGAGATCGAGACATATGGTCTGTCAGAAAATGCAGATCTTCGCGCGACAGATATGGAATTGATCAAGGGAAAGGGGTATCTTGGCGTGAAATATCATGCGAAGGGACTGATCGACTGTCCGGTTGAGATCCATGTGCCCGGACGTTTTAGCGTGTACAATTCCCTGACAGCCATTGCAGTGTGCCACCATTTTCATGTTACGGTGGAAAATATTCAGTCGGCTCTTCGCGGGGCAAAGGTGAAAGGACGCATCGAAATTGTGAAAGTATCTGATGATTTTACACTGATGATCGACTATGCCCACAATGCGATGAGTCTGGAGAGCCTGCTTTCTACATTAAAGGAATATGATCCCGGCAGACTGGTCTGCCTGTTTGGCTGTGGCGGCAACCGTTCTAAGCTGCGCCGTTATGAGATGGGAGAGGTCAGTGGAAAGATGGCGGATCTGACGATCATCACCTCTGACAACCCCAGAAACGAGGAGCCGCAGGCGATCATCGATGATATCAAGATCGGCATTGGAAAAACTGATGGAACGTATGTGGAGATCCCGGACCGCAAGGAGGCCATCCGCTATGCAATTGCAAACGGGCAGCCTGGTGATGTCATCGTGCTGGCAGGAAAGGGACACGAGGATTATCAGGAGATCAATGGCGTGAAGCATCACATGGATGAGCGGGAGCTGATCGCTGAGGTGCTTGAGGAGTTGAAGAGCGAGTGATCAGACACAGTGGGGAGAAAATGAGAAGCGATGGTGCTCCCGCGCTTTCGTATGTAAGTTGCAGCGTGGAAAACTATGCTGTTTCAGATGTGCTGAGAAATAAAAAGGAAATGAAGTGATACATGTATGCAGATATTATCATTGATATATCACATGAAAAATTAGACCGGGTTTTTCAGTACCGGATACCGGAGGAGATGCTTGCACATCTTGTGATCGGTATGCAGGTGCAGGTGCCCTTTGGCGGAGGAAATACCCTGCGCACAGGGTATGTGGTGGATATCTCGGAACGGGCGGACTATGATGTGAATAAGATCAAAAATATTGCAGGGATCGTGGAAAACTCGGTTCCTATCGAATCCCAGCTGATCGCGCTTGCTGCGTGGATGCGGCGCAATTATGGCGGTACGATGAATCAGGCACTAAAGACTGTGATTCCGGTAAAACGCAAGGAACAGTTGAAAAAGAAGCGGACGGTGATGCTGGCTCTGACAGATATGGCAGAGGCAAAGAGCTTGCTGGCAGAGCTGGAGCGGAAGCATCGCACAGCCAGAGCGCGTCTTTTGGCAGCCCTTTTGGAAAATCCGTGTATTGATTATGAGGTAGTCACCCACAAGCTGAATATTACAGCAGCTGTTTTGCGTGGGATGGAGGAACAGGGCGTTATCCGCATTGTCAGCGAGGATTGTTACCGAAACCCGGTCAGTCATCTGACAAAACAAGGCTATGATATTATATTGAATGAGCAGCAGCAGGCGGTGGTAGATGCGATCGATGCTGATTTTCAGGCTGGTCAATATGATAATTATCTGCTGCAGGGAGTGACCGGAAGCGGAAAAACAGAAGTGTATATGGAACTGATCGCCCGGGCGGCAAAGAAAGGGCGCTCGTCCATCGTCCTCATCCCGGAAATCGCGTTGACCTTTCAGACGGTGATGCGCTTTTATAACCGGTTTGGAGACAGGGTGAGTATTCTGCATTCCAGACTTTCACAGGGAGAGCGTTACGATCAGTTTTTGCGGGCAAAAAACGGGGAACTGGATGTAATGATCGGCCCCAGATCGGCGCTGTTCACACCGTTTTCAAATTTGGGGTATATGATTATTGACGAAGAACATGAAAGCAGCTATAAATCGGAGACCGTGCCACGCTATCACGCCAGAGAGACTGCCATTGCCCGCGGCCGGATGGCAGGGGCAAGTGTGATCTTAGGTTCGGCAACACCTTCCATGGAGAGCAGCTATCGTGCCCAAAAGGGATTATTGAAACGGTTTTATTTAACAAACCGCGCGAAAGATGAGAGCAGGCTGCCCTCCTGCTATGTGACGGATCTGCGGGAGGAATTGCGATCCGGCAATCGTTCAATTTTGAGCAGGCAGCTGCAGGAGCTGATGGAGGACCGTTTAAAGCGGCAGGAACAGATCATGCTCTTTTTAAATCGTCGCGGTATGGCAGGATTTGTGTCCTGCCGCGAGTGCGGCGAGGCAGTAAAATGTCCCCATTGTGATGTGTCCCTGAGTCTGCACACGGGTGGAAAGCTCAAATGTCATTATTGCGGTTATGAGATGCCGCAGGTGACCCGCTGCCCATTCTGTGGTTCAAAATATATCGGTGGATTCCGAGCCGGTACACAGAAGATCGAGGAGATCGTCAGACAGCGGTTTCCGGGTGCACGGGTGCTACGGATGGATCAGGATTCCACGCGGACCAAGGACAGTTATGAAAAGATTTTGTCAGCCTTTGCCAATGAGGAAGCGGATATTCTGATCGGCACGCAGATGATTGTAAAAGGGCATGATTTTCCGAAGGTGACGCTGGTGGGCATTCTGGCAGCGGATCTGTCTTTGCATGCGTCAGATTACCGCGCCGCAGAGCGCACCTTTCAGCTGCTGACGCAGGCAGCAGGGCGTGCGGGGCGCGGAGCGCGGGCAGGGGAGGTCGTGATCCAGACCTATCAGCCGGATCATTACGCGGTTCAGACCGCAAAAGACCAGGATTATGAGCGCTTTTATGAACAGGAGCTTGCTTACAGGGAGATGATGTGCTATCCTCCCGTATGGAATCTTCTGATGATCGCGGTGTCTTCACCGAAGGAGCAGGAGGCAGATGCATGCAGTCTGGGTATCGGGCAGTGGCTGCAGAAAAACCAGCCATTGCTTCGCATCATTGGACCAACGGAAGCATCGATTGCAAAAGTCAATGATATCTACCGGCGGGTCATTTATCTGAAAAGCGAGAGCTATGAAATGCTCGTGCAGGCGAAGGACGGGTTGGAGAAGATGCTGTCACAGGGCTTGTGGCGGCAGACAAATGTACAGTTTGATTTTAACCCGATGAACGGATTTTAAAAAATAAGGATGAAAAAACAGGAGGAAATAACAATGGCTTTACGTCAGATTCGCATCCAGGGAGATGCAGTGCTTGAAAAAAAATGCAGAGAGATCACAGAAATGACACCACGTATCAAGGAGCTGATCGGTGACATGCTTGATACGATGTATGATGCGTGTGGTGTCGGTCTTGCAGGCCCGCAGGTGGGTGTGTTAAAGCGCGTGTGTGTGATCGATGTGGGCGAGGGACCGATCGTGCTGATCAATCCGGTCATCGTTTCTTCAGATGGGGAGCAGACCGGGGATGAGGGTTGTTTAAGTCTGCCCGGAAAGGCGGGTCAGGTGACACGGCCGAACCATGTCATTGTGCGCGCACTGGATGAAAATATGGAGGAGCGTGAGCTGGAGGGCGAGGGACTGCTGGCTCGTGCATTCTGCCATGAGATCGATCATCTGGACGGACATATGTATACGGAAAAAGTGGAGGGTCAGCTTCACGATGTGACCTACGATGAGGAGTAAGGAAATATGGAAAATGGAACGATTCAGAGCGTGGCAGAACAGAAACGCGAAGTCCGTGCAAACATGCCCCGCGTCATATTTATGGGAACACCGGATTTTGCAGTGGGGACATTAGAGGCACTGGTTCAGGCAGGATATGAGATCGTGCTTGCAGTGACACAGCCGGACAAGCCGCAGGGCAGAAAACAGGTGCTTGTGGCACCGCCGGTCAAGGAGAAAGCGTTAGAGCTTGGGATTCCGGTCTTTCAGCCAAAGCGTGTGCGGGAACCGGATTCCCTTCGCGTGTTAAAGGACTATGAGCCGGAGCTGATCGTTGTGGCAGCCTTTGGGCAGATTTTACCGAAGGAGCTTTTGGATCTGCCGAAATACGGCTGTATCAATGTGCACGCTTCCCTGCTCCCGAAATACCGTGGGGCAGCACCGATCCAGTGGGCGATCTTAAATGATGATGAGGTGACAGGTGTCACGATCCAGCGTATGGCGCTCGGCGTGGACACTGGTGATATCATCTCAAAAGCAGAGGTGAAAATTGCGCCAAAGGAGACCGGTGGAATGTTATTTGACCGTCTGGCAGAGGTGGGAGCGCGTCTGTGTGTGGAAACAATTCCTTCCATCGTGGATGGGACAGCGGTGTATACACCACAGGATGAGAGCCTGGCGACAAAGGTCGGCATGATCAAAAAACAGGATGGTCTCATTGATTTTTCCCGTCCGGCAAAGGCAATCGAATGTCAGGTGCGCGGTTTAAATCCGTGGCCAAGTGCATATACTTCCCTTGCAGGAAAAACGTTGAAGCTCTGGGAGGCGGATGTGTGTGAAGACGCTGGCATGATTGATGTGAATCTGGCTTCTGATGGAGCTTCGATTGCTGCCGGAACAGTTGTTTTTATGAAAAAAGACAGCTTCGGCGTACAGACCGGCGACGGAATTCTTGTGTGCAGGGAAGTGCAGCTGGAGGGTAAGAAGCGAATGTCCGCCGGGGATTTTCTGCGGGGCAATGCGATTGAGGTCGGCACTGTGCTGGGATAGGGTGTTACGTTTTTGGTTATGCGCTGAGAATGAGATAAGCTGCTAAATACAAATTTTATTACTATTTAATAGGTTAAGGATATTTCGGATAGGAGAGATGAAACATGAATGAGTTAATTATAATGAATCCCCAATATGCCGAATGGATAAGAGATATTGGTTCCAATTTTAAACAATGTCAGATTAAAGCAGCTTCTAGCGTGAATGAAGAAATGTTAAGATTCTATTGGAGTCTTGGAAGAGATATTTCTATGATGATAAACTATGCAGATTATGGTTCGAAATTCTATAAAAAATTAAGTTCCGACCTGCAAAAAGAATTACCTGATGTAAAGTCATTTTCTGTTACAAACTTAAAATATATGAAGTATTTCTATGAAATGTATTGTCAGAAGAAAAATCGTCAACAGGTTGTTGGCAATTCTGCTTTCTCTTTGCGTCAACAATTTGTTGACGATTTTATAGATGAAAATATTTTTCGAATTCCATGGGGACATCATATTCAGATTTTGAGTAAATGTAAGAATCATCAGGATAAAGCGCTGTTCTTTGTTAAAAAAGTGATAGAAAATAATTGGTCCAGAGCTGTTCTTATGAATTTCCTTGATACAAATCTTTATGAGAGACAAGGAAAAGCAATTACCAATTTTGAAAAAATACTTCCTGATATCCAAAGTGATCTGGCGCAGGAAATGACAAAGGATCCGTATAATTTTGATTTTTTAACATTTCGTCAGAATTACGATGAAAAAGAATTAAAAGATGCACTTATGGAAAATGTGCAAAACTTTTTGCTGGAGTTAGGGAAAGGATTTGCGTTTGTCGGAAGAGAATATCGTCTGGAAGTGGGGGAAACAGAGCAGTTTCTTGATATGTTGTTTTATAACATAGTAAATCATTGTTATGTAGTTGTGGAGATAAAGACAAGAGCATTTGAGCCTGGGGATATGGGGCAGCTGGGAACTTATGTTGCAGCAGCAGATGGAATCCTGCGGGGCGAAAATGATAATCAAACAGTGGGCTTACTTATTTGAAAGACAAAAGATAACGTACTTGCTAAATATGCCGTAAATGCTGTGAATGTACCAATAGGCATTTCAGAATATGATATGAACAATCTGATTCCGGAAGATTACAAGAACTCAATGCCTACAATAGAAGAAATAGAAGCGGAATTGAAAGATTAGGAAAGGACAGTATTGTGATGTTTGTTTTAAGTGGAATTCTAAATATTGTTGCGGCACTATTATTTGCCTGGTGGTCATTTGGGGCGCTCAATAACATACTCCTTCTGATACCTGCATTGATTTTTATGGTTGTTGGATGTATGTGCATTGGAAAAGCATTCAAGAAACAATAAATTAAGATATATTCCAGTTTGCAGAAAAAGGACGCATGATCAAGTTAACCATGTACGCATTACCATACAACAAAAAAGGAGGAATAACTATGCCTTACTATGGATTTTACTGGGATCCGACCTATTTTCTGGTTGTGATCGGCGCGGTCATTTGCATGATCGCTTCCGCCAAAGTGCGGACAACTTATAACAGATATGCAAATCACATGAGCATGAGCGGGATGACCGGTGCACAGGCAGCGGATCAGATCCTGCGGGCGGCAGGCATCTATGATGTGCAGATCCGTCATGTTTCCGGCAGCCTGACTGATCACTACGATCCGAGGAATAAGACCTTAAATCTGTCGGATTCAGTGTATGCATCGCGTTCTGTGGCAGCGGTGGGTGTGGCAGCCCATGAGTGCGGGCATGCGATCCAGCACAATGTCAATTATTTTCCGCTGACACTGCGCAGCACGATTGTTCCGGTGGCAAATATCGGTTCCACGCTGGCATGGCCGCTGATTTTGATCGGGTTGTTCTTTTCAAGCAGGAGCGGGAGCCTGTTGATTCAGCTGGGCATCGTCTGCTTTTCCTTTGCGGTGCTGTTCCAGCTGGTGACGCTTCCGGTGGAGTTTAACGCTTCCCGCCGTGCACTGGTAATGCTTGAGGATATGCACATCCTGAATGAAAACGAGCTGCCGAAAACGAGAAAAGTGCTGCGTGCAGCAGCCCTTACCTATGTAGCAAGTGCGGCAGCAGCTATTTTGCAGCTGCTTCGACTCATAATTTTATTTGGAGGAAGAGATGACCGCGACTGAAACGGTAAAAGTAAATGAGAGGGAGCTGGTATTGGATATTTTACTGCTGGTGACAAGAGATGGCGTACACTCTCACCTTGCCACGGGGCAGGTACTGGAAAAGTATCAGTTTCTCGAAAAAAAGAGCCGTGCATTTATCAGCCGGCTGACGCAGGGAACCCTGGAGCGGATGATCGAGCTGGACTATGTGATCGACTGCTACTCAAAAACGCCGGTAAAAAAGATGAAGCCGGTCATCCGCTGCATTCTGCGCAGCGGCGTGTACCAGCTTCTTTATATGGACAGTGTGCCGGCGTCTGCTGCGTGCAACGAAGCAGTGCGACTAGCGGGGAAACGGGGATTTTCCGGACTGAAGGGGTTTGTCAACGGCGTGCTGCGTGCCATTAGCAGGGCGCAGTCATCGGGAGAACTCATAAAAAAGTATCCGGATGAGCAGGCAGATCCGGAGCAGTATTTATCGGTCTGCTGCTCGATTCCTTTGTGGCTGGTTCAGCAGTGGATACATACCTATGATTATGCAACTGCAAAATCCATCTGCCGGTCATTTTTAAAGGAACGGCCCACGGCGATCCGCGTCAATATGGAAAAGATTTCTGTGGAGGCATTAAAAACGGAGCTGAAAGCGGGGGGCGTGACAGTGGAAGCTGTGCCCGATTGTGCGGATGCGCTCTTTATTTCCGGCTATGATCACCTGGGCAGTCTGCCGGCATTTGTACGCGGTGATTTTTATGTGCAGGATCTCTCTTCCATGCAGGTGGCGTATGCCGCAGAGGTACAGCCGGGCTGGAATGTGATCGACGTGTGCGCAGCGCCCGGTGGCAAGGCGATCCACGTCGCACAGCTGTTACGGGGCAGTGGACACGTGGAGGCGAGAGACCTGACGGAATACAAGGTGGATCTGATCCTTGATAATATTGACCGCTGTCAGGTGGAAAATATGTCCGCAAAGGTGTGGGATGCCACAGTGCCTGATGAAGATGCTGTTGGAAAAGCAGATCTTGTGATCGCGGATCTGCCCTGTTCCGGGCTTGGCGTGCTCCACAGCAAGCCGGATATTAAATATAAGATGTCGCCGGAGCAGATGCGGGAACTGGCGGTGCTTCAGCGGGATATTCTCGCAGTTGTTGCAGATTATGTAAAGCCCGGAGGCAGGCTGGTTTATAGTACGTGTACCGTAAACCGGGCGGAGAATGAGGATAACGCAGCGTGGTTTGCAAAGACACATCCGGAGTTTGAAAAGAAGAGTGACAGACAGATTCTTCCAAGTGACAGACAGGACGGATTTTACATCGCGGTATTTGATCGTAAAACGAAATAGGTGGATCGTATTTGCTGCCAGGATCGGAATGATGCCGGCATGATTGACGATATTTTTGGAGATTTTTTGGCGGACAGCCACATCAGGATGAAGTATCAGCGGAATCAGGATGTGGCTGAATCGTTTTGTATCAATAAGATTTGGAGAAGAAAAAATGGAACGATTTGATATAAAGTCAGCACCTTATAGACAATTGACAGAATATGTGGCATCCCTCGGCGAGAAGCCGTTTCGGGCGAAGCAGATCTATGAGTGGATGCATGTGAAGCATGTGACCTCAATCGACGAGATGACAAACCTCTCAAAAAATTTGCGTGAGCAGCTGAAGGAGCAGTGTACATTTACGGTGCTAAAACAGATCGATGTGCAGATCTCAAAGCAGGACGGCACACGAAAGTACTTATTTGGGCTGTCAGATGGAAATGTGATCGAGAGTGTGCTCATGCGCTACAAGCACGGAAACAGCGTGTGCATTTCCTCGCAGGCGGGCTGCCGGATGGGTTGCCGGTTCTGTGCGTCCACACTGGATGGCCTGGCGAGAAATCTGACTCCGGCGGAGATGCTGGAGCAGATCTACCGGATCGGCTGTGACATCGGAGAGCGCATTTCCAACGTTGTGGTGATGGGCAGCGGGGAACCACTGGATAATTATGACAATCTGCTGGTGTTTATCCGGATGCTGACGGATGAACACGGACTGAATATCAGCCAGCGCAATCTCACGGTGTCCACCTGCGGTCTGGTGCCGCGTATCCGTGAACTGGCGGATCTGAAACTGCAGATTACGCTGGCATTGTCATTGCATGCATCCACGCAGGAAAAACGGTTGAAGCTGATGCCCATCGCCAACAAATATGATCTTTCCGAGGTGATGGAGGCTTGCGATTACTATTTTGCACAGACCGGAAGGCGCATGACCTTTGAGTATTCACTGGTGGGTGGTGTCAATGATACCGATGCAGACGCTGCAGAGCTTTGCAGCATGTTAAAGGGCAAAAACTGCCATATAAATCTGATCCCGGTGAACCCCATCAAGGAGCGCGACTATGTACAGTCCGACCGTGCGGTTGTGGAGGCGTTTAAACAGAAGCTGGAGCGGGGCGGTATCAATGTGACGGTACGCCGCGAGATGGGACGCGATATCGACGGGGCCTGTGGACAGCTGCGCAAGCGGCATATGGACCAGTCTAAGTAATGGACGTGAGGAACAGCTACAAAGATATAGGTATCAATAAAAAGGAGATAAAACGGATGAAGATAGAAGATAAAAGAATAAATAACGGATAAAAATAGGAGAATAACAGTGTGAAACAGGACGAATCAGGACGAAATAGACACGGATGGATAAAAAACGGATAATATTCGGTTGACATTTGGAACCGATCGGACTATAATGATATCAGAAACAATATCTGATGGTAGTCTGGATGGGAGGAATATATGACGATCGAGGAAATGAAAAAGAAAAAACAGGAAAAAGGATATTCATATGCACAGATGTCGGATCTTTCCGGCGTGCCTGTCGGCACGATCCAGAAGATTTTTTCCGGGGAGACGACCAGTCCGCGCTATGATACGCTGCGCGCGCTGGAGGAGCTGTTTACACCGCTTCCTGTGTTTCGGGAAGCCAGTGCCTATGAGGTGCACACGCAGGG
>JALFNQ010000024.1 GCA_022773965.1 Lachnospiraceae bacterium | reverse complement strand
CATTTTTAATAAATTCGGTTATACTATTCATGAGAGAACACCTTTCTTTTGTGACGTATTTTTTTAGCGAATCTATACTATCACATTTGGTGTTCTCTCTTTTTGTATTTTTTCAAAAACCTACAATAAATTTACCCTAGCTTTGCCATTTTGATAATGACGCTCTTGTTTTTCCAGACTTATCCCTTTTCCCCAGCCTTGTCCGTAAACTCTGCCAGTTTCTCCTGGAATTCCTTCGGTGTAATTCCACATTTTTCTGCCGCTGTATCTACATCCAGATTTCCACTCAAAACAAGCTCCATCAGTAACGCCTCTTTCCCGATCTCGATACCACGCTCCATTCCAAGCTGTTCTCCCGCTTCCTTTCCCTGATTGTACACATAGGCGTCTTCAGACTTCCGATCCATCCTTTTCTTGCGGTAGTATTCCACCGCTTCACGCAGCGATTCCGTCAGGCTCATCTCCCGGATGACATATTTTGCTTTCTCAAACCCCGCATTCTTTGTCCTGATCATATGCAAATTCTCCTCTGTATCTTTGGTGAAATAATCTCCATCGTACCCTGTTCTGCTAAACCGGAAAACGACCGTGACGGATCCCACTCCGCGAAACTTTCACGGCGAAGATTGCGTTTGATGATGAAATTTTATTTGACCGTGTATCCAGCTTCTTCCATACATTTCATGAATTCATCAACAGAAACACCCATTTTCTGTGCGCCACGCTCTACACCATAGTCACCATCTTGGACAGATGTAAATATTTCTGCCTGTTTTCCCTGTTCTAATCCCTGATCGTACACATAGGCATCCTCAGACTTCCGATCCATCCTTTTCTTACGGTAATATTCCACCGCTTCACGCAGTGATTCCGTCAGACTCATCTCCTGTATGACATATTTTGCTTTCTCAACTCCTGCATTCTTTGTCCTGATCATGTGCAAATCCTCCCCCGTCTTTATTATATAATCGAAAAAAGCGAAGCGACAGACGCCCCTCACAAGCCGGTCACCTGCCCGATCAGCTCCTCCCACTGTCCCACGATCCGTTCCAGCAAAAAATCCTCCATGTGGTCTTTTGTGTGCTTTGCAAAGGAGTCATACAGTTTTTCATCTGTCAGCAGCCTTCCGATGGCATCTGCCATCACCGAAGCATCCTTTTTTTCATCTCCCGTGACCGGGATCAGATAGCCGTTCACGCCATCCTCGATGATCTCTGACGGACCTGTGCGGATATCGAAACTCACGGAAGGCAATCCGTATTGCTTCGCCTCCAAAAGTACCATTGGAAGCCCCTCCCGCTTTGAGGTCATCACATAGACCAGCGCCTGTGCATACAGTGCACCAACCTCTGACACATGACCGAGCAGCCTGACACGATGCTGCACGCCCCACAACCGGATCTGTTCTTCAATCTCCGCTCTCTGCGCACCCTCACCTGCAATGCGCCACATAAAATCCAGTGACGGATACTGCTCCTCCAGAAAATGTGCGATCATCGGTATTTTCACAAACCCCTTGGCCTCCACCAGTCCTCCCACACTGAGCAGTTCCTTTTTGTCAAAGACCCGTTCCGGCAAGGTATGATCAGGCACCAGATAATCTGCCGGATTGTGGATCGCCCTGATCTCATGACGAATCTTCAGATTGTCCATATAAAATCCCCGGTCCTGCTCTGTGAGTGTCACGATCGCGTCTGCGAAACGTGCTGCCAGCACACGGATCATATGCCGGTAACCGGTTCCCATATTTTCAAAATAATTAAAATGCTCCCAAGAGATCACCCGCACACCTGTCATCCACTTTACCGGAATGGAAAGCACATCCAAAACACCGTCAATGTCTATGAGCACATCAATTCCGTGGCGGCGGACATATTCCTTCAATCGAAAAATGATCGGAAGATATCCCACTCCCGGTTTTATCCAATGTGGTGAGAACGCTTCCCGATGGATCTCCGGTGCCAGATGAAATCCGGGCTGTGATCCGCTATGTGTCAGGCTGAGCACAAACAACTCATAGTTTCCCCGCGCCGCCAGACCGTTCGCAATCAGTGTACCGACACGCTCTGTTCCCCCGCTTCTTGTAATATCTCCCGAAAAAAAAGCAATTTTTTTTCTCATCGCTTGTTACCCTTTTCTCCAAGCCGGGACCGTGAAATCCTGCGATCAACCTCAAGCTGATACAACAGCCAGTTTCCAGCTGCGAATATCCCATATGCATGCACACGAAACAGCCATGCCGCCATTGGAATCAGCAGATTCCAGACACCGCCGCGGATCCGCTTCGTATACCTGCATTTAGACGATTCCATCATATAGCGCGCCACTAATGGCTCGCTGCCGTAGCGCCTCAGTGCGCGTGTCGCACCTCGCACACCGTTTCCCGCCCGAAACTCCTGCTTTGCCACAAAAAAACTGCCAAAAAACATATGAAAAGCCATCAGATCCTCGTAAGCCCGCACATCGCGCTCTTTGCAAAACTGCATATAATCCTCTGCGATCGCCGTCCACACCGGTATAAAATTTTCCTTATAACGGAATGTCACGGAATCCTCATTGACGCGATAGCGATACACACATGTATCCACAAATGCATAACGCGGACGGTAAGAATAACACGCCACGTTATGTGCCTTGTCCTGCGAAAACGGATATGATCTACAATACAGCTCATTGTCCACCAGAAACGCACGCCGATACAGCTTTCCCCAATTGTATGCCAGATGCCCGTAGTAGTAAAAGCCCTGAAACCGAAAGTCTGCGGTGCGCGTATATGTTCCCGGGCGCAAATGATGATGATCCGCACCACTGCATGTTCCATCCGGATAGAGACGGCAAAAATCACCCTGTACAATATCCGCATTTGCGCGTAAGGCGCAGGCTGCCATCTGTGCAATACAGTCAGAATCCCCAAGCTCGTCATCCGGATCCACAAAGCAGACATACTCCCCCTTCGACTCACGGATACCTGCATTTCTTGCCATTCCACTTCCCTGATTTTCCTGATGCACCACATGTACAAATGGATACTGCACCGCATATGCATCACAAAGCGCAGGGCATTCGTCCGGCGAACCGTCATCCACAAGAATGACCTCCAGCTTTGTATAAGTCTGCGCAAAAATGCTGTCCATACACCGTGCAAGGTATTTCTTTGCTTTATATACCGGCACAATGATACTCACCAATACTTGTTTCATAATCAATCCTTTCCGTACAGATCTCTCGTATATACCTTCTCTTTCACATCATCCAGCACATTGTCATAACGGTTCGTGATGATCACCTGGGCACGCGCCTTAAACATCGCCAGATCACCGATCACCTCACTGCCAAAAAACGTCGTACCAGGCTCCAGCGTTGGCTCATAAATGATGACCGTCACACCCTTGGCTTTCAGGCGCTTCATAACGCCCTGTATGCTGCTCTGGCGGAAATTGTCGCTGTTTGCTTTCATCGTCAGACGGTAAACACCCACAGTAACCCGCCTTTCCCTGCCCCGCCCAAAATCCTCACCAGCTGCATAATCATCTGCCATAGCTAGCACCCGGTCTGCAATAAAATCCTTTCTGGTGCGGTTTGCCTCCACAATGGCGGCAATGAGATTTTCCGGTACATCCTCATAGTTTGCCAGAAGCTGCTTCGTATCCTTTGGCAGACAGTAACCGCCATAGCCAAAAGACGGATTATTATAAAAATCCCCAATGCGCGGATCGAGACAAACACCCTGAATGATGGAGCGCGTATCCAGTCCCTTCATCTCCGCGTAGGTATCCAGCTCATTAAAAAATGAAACCCGCAGTGCCAGATAAGTGTTTGCAAACAGCTTTACCGCCTCCGCTTCGGATGTTCCCATATAGAGAACCGGAACATCTTCCTTTACCGCACAGCTCTTTAACAGCTCACCAAAGGTTTCTGCTGCCCTGCGCAGCTTTTTGTCATTCCCATCCACACCGACTATGATACGTGACGGATACAGGTTGTCATGTAATGCCTGCCCCTCCCGCAAAAACTCTGGACAAAACAAGATCCGTTTTTCCCCTGTCTGTTCCATCAGACGGCTCGTATAACCCACCGGTATGGTGGATTTGATGACCAGCACCGCGTGATCATTGACCCTGCGCACCGTCTTTACCACCGCCTCCACCGCAGAAGTATCAAAAAAGTTTTTCTGCGGATCATAGTTTGTGGGCACTGCGATCACCACATAATCCGCGCGTGCATAGGCATCTGCGCCATCCGTTGTAGGATGCAGATGCAGCTTCCCCGCCGCCAGACGCGCCTCGATCTCCGCATCGATGATCGGCGAGCGTCCCTCCAACAGCATCTGTATTTTCTCCCGATTCACATCCACTGCATACACCTCGCACCGCTGTGCCAAAAGCACCGCTATACTCAGTCCCACATAACCCGTGCCCGCCACTGCGATCACCAAAGACTGCTGTTCCTTATCCTTCATCTCTTCCACCCGAATGACCTCCTGTCTACCGTCTCTCATGCACTTTTGTTCCCATGACAAACCATTGAAAAAATGCGGTGCAGCCGCTCGCTTCTGCAAAAGAAAAGCAGATTCAGCGCAAGGGGCAGCCCTGCTGCTACCAGGCAAAGCAAAAGAAAGCGAAACAGCCCGCCACTACCGTATACCGGTGCAGAAATGGTGTGCACAAGCCACAGCTCTGCCGCCCCCAGCACCAGATATTGCAGGATCTCTGCCACATATCCACCCATATCTTTTCCCAGATACACGTGATAAAAGACATAGATACGGTAGCACATCTGCACCAGATATGCCGCGAATGTTCCCGCCAGCACGCCAAAGATTCCCCAGTATTTTACCATTCCAAGGGACAGCAGCATATTTAACATCGCTGAGATCACCGCGATATTGCGCTCTCTCTCAAACAATCCCGTGACACCCATCACCACGCTGATCGGCAGGCTGAGTACCAGCACATAGAAATTCACCACACAGCTCCTTACGACCGATAGATCCATCAAATACCGCTCACCCAGCCACAGATCCCGCACGAAGAAATTTGCTCCGGCATACACGCCACAGCCCGCAGAGGCGGCCAGCAGGAAAAATAAAAAGGTGGAGATCCGAAGCATCCCCTCGCCCTGCTCATTTTCCTTCGCTGCAAACATCGTTCCCACACCCGGCTGCAGAGAATTTGAGAGTGCTACCGCAATATTGATCAGTGCATTGACGATCAGGCAGTAATTGCTGTACAGCCCCGCAAATGCAACACCGATAAACCCGGAAACGATGACGTTATCCGTAGCTGTCAGCAGCTTGTTTGCCAGCCGGACAACAAAAATATTTTTAATATTTCCGAATACACTTTTTTTGACGCCATCCTCCACCGCCTGTCTGCGAAATGTCTTTAAAAACGGATAGCGTCTGTTTACATAATACGAAATCCACAGGTTGCTTACTGCTTCCACAACAATATTGATACTCAGTGCCAGCACATAGTTTTCCGTCACGCTCACAATGCCGATGACTACGGAATAATTGACCGCGTTGGCGAAAAGCGCTGTGATACTGACGATGTATTCCTGCTGATCCGCAATGAGCAGTGACCTCCGATAGGACAGCAGATAAGATAATACCGTGCGCAGCAGCCACAGCAGATAGATGATCCTCACATAGTCGGTGGTAAAGGGATTATCCTTCAAAAACAACTGCAAAAACGGCAGAACTGCCAGCCCTAATGCCGTAATGGCCACCGCAAATATCCGGTATGCCCTGCGATACAGGTTCATCAGTCCCGCGATCTCCCGCTCATCCTGTTTTGCCAGCGCCTGATACAAATGATAAACAACCGCCGTGGCAATACCAAGCTCCGATACCGACAGGATGGAAATAATATTGGAAACAACGCCATTGAGTCCTACCAGGGCCTCCCCCAGACGCAGATTCAGCACACGATTGCTCACAAATCCAAAGCCGATGAGCACGATCTGGCTGAATACACTAAAAAAACTGTTGCGCATGAGATTCTTTACACGCATATCCTTCTACCTTTCCGACTTTTTCACCACTTGAAAAAAGCGCTGCAGCATTGCAGCGCTTTCATTGCTTTTAGAATCCATATGGATTGGAGGACGGTGTTTTTCCGGTCGCCTCCCATTCGGGCATCAGTGAACCCAGATCGTGGTAATACAGACTGTCCGCATTCGGTTCCTGCAGGCCGCAGCCGTATGTCTTGTCAGCAGGGCAGCCCTTGCAGCCCAATACTTCCTTACAGCCTTTCATACCGTCACCAAAGGAACCTGTCATAGGAGCCTGCCAGTTCCCATCCATATACTTACTGTTACACTGAACCAGCATTGCACGCTGAAGCGTTCCATCCTCGTTCATCAGACCGGCATCGTGATCCGTATTCTCATCTGTATCATCATTCTGTGGATCATCGGATGACCCGGATGCCTGTAATTCACCCTCAGCCGCCGTGACCGCTCCCGGTGTAGCTGTCGCTGCTCCACCCTCCTGAATTGCTGAACCGGACACGCCATCTGTTGCTTCCGTGACCGGATTGGTCATATCTGACGCATTTGAATTCTGATCCGCGGTCTTTTCCATACTTGCAGCGTCCAGCACCTGCGCAAGATCCACCTCATTGTCTCCGCTGAGCATATAAACGCCTTCCGCCAACTGCTCCGCAACCTCTACCACAGGCCGTGTATATTTTTTCATCCCTGCCCACCCCTTCTTCTATGCAAAAATAAAAACCGTACATATCTATAGTTAGTTTAAATATAGCATCATCAAAGATTCACGTCAAGCAAGAATTTACCGGCAAACAGTGTCGCGGAGTGGTTACTGTTCACACAGTAGCCAGCATTTACTGCGGGCTACGTGCCAAAAACGTACATGCGTCATGAATTTGGCGATTTTGCATGCGAAGCATCGCCAAATTCGTTGCAATTCACAGGTCAGCTGGCTGACGTGTGAATTGTAACGCGGAGTGGATCGGTTTAGATTCCTAC
>JALFNQ010000023.1 GCA_022773965.1 Lachnospiraceae bacterium | reverse complement strand
CGAGTATGTCTCTGTAGAGCATCTGTTTCTGGCACTGCTGAAATACCCGAACAAGGCCATGAAAGAGCTGTGGAAGGAGTACGGCATCACGAGAGACCGTTTTCTTTCGGCACTGTCAACGGTGCGCGGCAATCAGCGCGTAACTTCGGATAACCCGGAGGCAACCTACGACACATTGGAAAAATACGGCTACGATATGGTGGAGCGTGCCCGTGAGCAGAAGCTGGATCCGGTTATCGGACGTGACGAGGAGATCCGGAATGTGGTGCGCATCCTGTCCCGAAAGACCAAGAATAACCCGTGTCTGATCGGTGAGCCCGGTGTCGGAAAAACTGCCGTTGTAGAAGGTCTGGCACAGCGTATTGTCAAGGGCGATGTGCCGGAGGGATTAAAAGATAAAAAACTGTTTGCACTGGATATGGGCGCCCTGGTGGCAGGTGCAAAATATCGTGGTGAGTTTGAGGAGCGTCTGAAAGCCGTTCTGGATGATATCAAAAACTCTGACGGACAGATCATCCTCTTTATCGATGAGCTGCACACGATCGTTGGAGCGGGAAAAACGGACGGCGCGATGGATGCCGGGCAGCTCTTAAAGCCGATGCTGGCCCGTGGAGAGCTGCATTGTATCGGTGCGACCACACTGGATGAGTATCGGGAATATATTGAGAAGGATGCTGCACTGGAGCGTCGTTTCCAACCGGTCATGGTGGATGAACCCACTGTTGAGGACACGATCTCTATCTTGCGTGGCTTGAAGGAGCGCTATGAGGTATTTCACGGTGTTAAGATTACTGACGGTGCGCTGGTTTCGGCGGCAGTCTTGTCAAACCGTTATATCAGTGACCGTTTCCTGCCGGATAAAGCGATCGATCTGGTGGATGAGGCATGTGCACTCATCAAGACAGAGCTGGATTCCATGCCGGCAGAGCTGGATGAGCTGAACCGTCGTATCATGCAGCTGCAGATCGAGGAAACTGCGCTGAAAAAGGAAACCGACCATCTGTCCGAAGAGCGTTTGGCTAATCTTCAGAAGGAACTGGCAGAGCTGAAGGATACCTTTGCCTCGCAGAAGGCACAGTGGGAAAACGAGAAATCCTCTGTGGAGAAGGTACAGAAGCTGCGGGAGGAGATTGAGCAGGTGAAAAACGACATCACCACTGCCCAGCAGAACTATGATCTGGAAAAGGCAGCAGAGCTGCAATATGGTCGCCTGCCGCAGTTACAGCAGCAACTTGATATTGAGGAGCAGCAGGTGAAAGATCGTGATCTGTCACTGGTACACGAGAATGTCAGCGAGGAAGAGATCGCGAAGATCATCTCACGCTGGACAGGAATTCCTGTGGCAAAATTAAACGAGTCCGAGCGAAACAAGACACTTCATCTGGATGCAGAATTGCATAAACGTGTCATCGGTCAGGATGAGGGCGTGACCCGTGTGACCGAGGCGATCATCCGCTCTAAGGCGGGCATTAAGGATCCCAGCAAGCCCATTGGTTCTTTCCTGTTCTTAGGACCTACCGGTGTCGGTAAAACAGAGCTTGCAAAAGCACTGGCGGCGAGCCTGTTTGACGATGAGAGCAATATGGTGCGTCTTGACATGAGTGAATATATGGAGAAATATTCCGTATCCCGCCTGATTGGAGCACCTCCCGGATATGTAGGCTATGAGGAGGGTGGACAGCTCACTGAGGCGGTGCGCAGAAAACCGTATTCTGTTGTTTTGTTTGATGAGGTAGAAAAAGCGCATCCCGATGTGTTCAATGTGCTGTTGCAGGTATTGGATGACGGGCGTATCACAGATTCCCAGGGACGTACCGTGGATTTCAAGAATACGATCCTGATCATGACTTCAAATATCGGTGCACAGTATCTGCTGGATGGTATTGATGAAAACGGTAATATCAAGCCAGAGGCGGAAAAAGCTGTCATGGGTGATCTGCGTGCATCCTTCCGGCCGGAATTTTTGAACCGTCTGGATGAGATCATCATGTTCAAACCGCTCACCAAGGCAGATACGACAAATATCGTTCGTTTGCTGCTGGCAGACCTGAACAGCCGTCTGGCTGACCGTGAGCTGGCTGTCGAACTGACACCGGAGGCAGAAGACCTCGTGATTGAGCAGGCATACGATCCGGTCTACGGCGCGCGTCCGCTCAAGCGTTATCTGCAAAAGACGGTTGAGACCTTATCCGCAAAGCTGATCCTGGCAGACGAGGTGTCTGTGGGCGATACTATCGAGATCTACGTCAAAGATCAGGCGCTGGCTGCAAGAAAAAAATAAATCAGGCAAATCATTATTTAAATACCCCGTTTGGCAACGGGGTATTTTGCTGTATAGGAAACGTTGTCTCCTGTACGACAAAAGCCTCCGGATATAAATGTTTCTTGTACGATAGATGGTATCATGTTATTATAGTAACAATAAGCAACGGTAAAGATGGGAGGAACAGCATAAGATGATACGAAAATATATATTTGGCAAGCCATTTGAGACAGAAGCGATCGTGAAAAAAGTGGAGCCGGAGCAGGGAATGCCGACATATGGACAAATTTCTCTGGAAGAAGGATTTTCGTATACTTATCCTCTGGCAGAGGATGATATCGTGTATGGATTGGGAGAGGCCAATCGCGGATTAAATAAGAGAGGCTATTGCTATATCAGTGACTGCTCGGATGATCCGAACCATACGGAGGATAAGCGTTCGCTGTACGGGGCACACAATCTGGTGGTGATCGCAGGAGAACAGAACGTGGGATTGTTTTTTGATTATCCGGCAAAAATGATATTTGATATCGGTTATACGAAACAGGATATTATGAAAGTGAGCTGCGAAGAGGCAAATCTGAATTTATATGTGATTGAAGGGGAAAATGCATACGATATCGTAAAACAGTTTCGCGGTCTCATTGGCAGAAGCTACATCCCGCCGAAATTTGCGTTCGGTCTGGGACAGAGCCGCTGGGGCTACAAGACCAGGGAGGATTTTGAAAATGTAGCAAAGGGGTATCGGGAAAACAGGATTCCGCTGGATATGATCTATATGGATATCGATTATATGCAGGATTATAAGGATTTCACGGTCAACGAAGAGGAATTTTCCGATTTTCCGGAGTTCGTGCAGGGGATGAAGGATCAGGGCATCCGATTGGTACCGATCATCGATGCCGGAGTAAAGATCGAAGACGGCTACTCTGTTTATGAAGAGGGTGTGAAAAACAATTATTTCTGCAAGCGGGAGGATGGCAGTGATTTTGCCGCAGCAGTCTGGCCGGGATATACACATTTTCCGGATGTATTGAATCCGGATGCACGGAGATGGTTTGGCGATCATTACCGTTATCTGATCGATCAGGGTATTGAGGGCTTCTGGAATGATATGAATGAGCCTGCCATTTTTTATTCTAGGGAAGGTATGGCGGATTTAAAGGATACGTTGCAGGAGTACAGCGCTTCTGAAGCGGATGTTCCGGTATGGTCCCTGGGTGATCAGGTGGGGGCGCTTGCAAATAATCCGGAAGATTATAAACGTTTTTACCATCAGGTGAATGGTGAGAAAATCCGTCATGACAAGGTGCATAATCTGTACGGCTACAATATGACGCGAGCAGCAGGCGAGGCCTTTGAGCGGATCGATCCGGATCGGCGTTTTCTGATGTTTTCCCGTTCTTCCTATGTGGGCATGCACCGCTATGGAGGTATCTGGACCGGGGATAATAAGTCCTGGTGGTCACACCTGCTGTTGAATCTCAAAATGATGCCGTCGCTGAATATGTGTGGATTTTTGTATATAGGAGCGGATCTGGGTGGATTTGGTGCTGACGCAACGAGGGATCTGGTGCTGCGTTGGCTGGCATTGGGTGTCTTTACACCGTTGATGCGCAATCATTCTGCGATTGGAACGAGAGAGCAGGAACCGTATCAGTTTGAAAGGATCGAGGATTTCAAGGGCATTATTGAGACACGTTATCGCCTGATCCCGTATCTTTACAGCGAATATATGAAGGCGGCGCTGAGTGATGACATGTATTTCAAGCCGCTGGCATTTGTTTATCCGGATGATTCATTTGCAGTTCGCGTAGAGGATCAAATGATGCTGGGCAATGAGATCATGATCGCGCCGGTGTATACGCAGAATGCGAGAGGACGTTATGTATATTTGCCGGAGAAAATGAAGCTGGTGAAGTTTGGAAAAGGTGGCGCATACACCGAAGAGGTTCTGGAAAAAGGACATCATTATGTGGAAGTGGCTCTGGATGAGGTACCGTTGTTTATCCGCGAGGGCAGATGCATCCCTGTCGCAAAAGCGGCACAGTGCGTGGAAAAGATCGATACAATGCAGCTTGAGCTCTTAGGATTTGAAGGGGCACAATACATCCTGTATGAGGATGACGGCGTACATAAGAATTATGATGAGCAGGGAAATTATAAAAAATTACATTATGAATAATTAGGAAGCATGCATGTCTGCGGCTTCGCATCTGACGTGCGAAGCCGCAATCACGTTAGGAACTCCGACAGGGCATCCGCTCCAGGGCAGAGGATTAAAAAAATAAGCTATGTTTTTGGCAGATATCTATGATCTGCGAAAGACATAGCTTTTATCGCAATGCGCATTCCGTAGCAAAAACGCAGAGGCGTTCCTGAATTTTGAGAAATTTGTCATACTTTTGTCTACCCGGCTGAATATAATAGGATTTAACAAAACCTACATACAAAAAAGTCTGATACGAGGAGGAATGATGATGAAGGGTAAGGATTTATATTCAGTGAACGGTGGGTATGAAGAGAACAGTGTGAGAAACATTTTATATCAGTATGATCTCAATCTTGACAACTTGGAGGGACGCCAGGGCGAAAAATTCAGATTCTGGTCGATTTCAACAGACGAAAAAGGAAATCCAACCTTTGACCCGCTTTTTGGAAATTTAGAATTAGATAAAAGCTTTAAAAGAGAAAGAGCCTTTGGTGAGGGTGACTTACTCTTTACTTACAAACCGAGTGATGCTGAACAGCTGATCGAAGGAACCATAAAGCACAAACCGGCGATTATTTTCACAGGTGAGGAAAACGGATGCCCCACAAAACCGATCGTTACTTATTTTGATGCAAATTCAAGAAGTTATAAGGCTGTTGCGCCAACCGGCGAAAAAGGATTTTGGGGAACGGTATTTGAAAAAATAGCAAATTTTTTCCGTTCAAAAGAGACGCTGCAGGAAAAAGAAGCTGCAGCCCGTCAGATCGATCGTTTCACCGATTCTGCGGAGGCTTTTGTCCGTATTGTGAATAGCTTTGATAATATCCTGAATGAGAAGGACGGAAAGGTGATCGCCAACACACAAAAAGATCTGGATAAAGTGAAAAAGATCGTTACGCATCTTTCTGAGACGAAAAATTCAGGAGATCTGGAAAATTCACCGGAAAGAGTCACATCAGCCATCGTGCTGGATATGATCAAAAGGAATCCGAAACCGTTTATCCAGAATCCGGATATGGCTGTTAAGATGGTGAATGGTCTTTTGAATGATAAAACGGTGAAAACATTATCAGAAATGCCAACCAGTGATTTCCTCAAAAGCTTCCGGAGTGCGAGCTCACGTGAAAAAATCCTCAAGCAGGTAGAAACAACGATGAAGAAACAGAAGAAAGCACCTGAAAAAACACATGAGGAAGCGAAAAAAGAGAAGGCATTAGATGCTGAACCCAAGAAAGAAGATCAGGGATTAGTGAGACGGTAAGATCTTGCTGTGCACCTTTTTAGCTTAGATCAATGGTGCGATCAACAGCAAAAGATTCATTGACCAAGCCCCCGCTGCATACAATAAACCAAATGTATGCAGCGGGCTTTTTTATGAATTATTTTCGTATGGATGATCTGAAAAAGAAGATCCTGCGCATGGCGCTGCTCTTTGCGGGAGCGCTTTTGGTGGGGATCGGTGCGGCGGTGGTGACAGAATATATGAAGGCAGACGTGGAG
>JALFNQ010000212.1 GCA_022773965.1 Lachnospiraceae bacterium | reverse complement strand
GATGGCTGGGTAATCATTAACATCTATCGGAGGGATATCTCTATTTTTGATTCCATTATGTGTATTAATAATCCAAAGATCATTATCTGTAAAACAATAACGCTTAATATCACGGCCTCTTAAAATCGGTCGTATTAATTCGGCTGATTTTGGGTCAGCAGCAATAAGCTCATCCTTTACTGCGCCGGATATAATAAAGGCATCATTATATCCTGTTTTAATACCGTAATTGATGGAGATATCCCAATCTTTCAAGTGTGTACCAATAGCTTCTATTTTGTGCTTTATACTCATTTCTATTGGGCTCAAAACAGTCCAACTATCTGAATCCGAAAAGTTTATTTTTGAGCAGTTTTGCTGAACAAAAACGCTCCTTAATATTGGAAGGAGCATATTATGGTTTACGGGTATATTAGAGTTAGTAGCGACAAGCAAACTGTTGAAAACCAAAGATTTGAAATTGAAAAGTATTGTGAAAAAGAAGGACTCGAAGTTGATGGTTGGATTGAAGAAACCATAAGTGGAACAAAAAACTATGATAAGCGAAAGCTCGGAGTGCTATTAGAAAAGGTAAAAAAGGATGATGTAATAATTTGTTCTGAATTATCAAGGCTGGGAAGAAATCTCTTTATGATAATGGAAATACTAAATATATGCATGTCAAAAGAATGTCGAGTTTGGACCATTAAAGACAATTATCGTTTAGGTGATGATATTCAGAGCAAAGTCTTAGCCTTTGCATTTGGCTTATCAGCAGAAATAGAAAGGAACCTTATTAGCCAAAGAACTAAAGAGGCTTTGGCTCGAAAAAGAGCGGAAGGAGTTGTTCTCGGAAGGCCAGTTGGAAGCAAATCATCCAAGGTAAAGCTGTCGGGAAAAGAAGAAATTATACGAGAATTGTTGAGGCAAAATGTTTCGATAACTCAGATTTCAAAAATATATAAAGTACATAGAAATACGGTAAGTAAGTTTATTAAAGAGAGGCTTTGATGTAATATAATATTATCAATCTCATCAGAAGCAGGTGTTTTTCAAAAGTGCAGATTTGCAGACAAAAATGGAAAATATTGCAGCTCGTTTTGGAGATAGTTGCAGGTTGCTTGGCAGATCTGCTGTTGAAATAACCGATATCGTTTAAGACTTCATATGAGGAAACCCAGTGTTTAAGGAGACAAAACCATGCCTGTATTACAAGCCATCAGAGAAAGAAGAAGCATCAGGAAGTACAAACCGGACCGGGTCAGAGATGAAGACATTCTCCGGATTATTGAAGCGGCCAGACTGGCGCCGTCGGGAATCAATTCGCAGCCCTGGAATTTTATCGTTATTAAGGATGAGGCTACCAGGAAGAGAATTGTAGAGGCAGATCACAATCAGGAATGGATGCTGATGGCACCTGTATTCATTGTATGTGTTGCTGATATCAGAGCGCGTATGGGGGATGTGGAGGCGATTAGCCTTAACGAGGACAGTCCGCTGCCGGAACTGAAGCTGGTGATTCGGGATGCGGCGATAGCGATTTCATATATGTTGCTGGAGGCTCAGCAGCTGAACCTGGGGACCTGCTGGACCGGCTGGTATGACCAGGAGGAGATGCGGGCTGCATTGGACCTGCCGGATTATCTGTATGTGAGCGGCGTGGTAACATTAGGCTATGCAGATGAGGAACCGGAGATGAGACCGCGAAAGACTTTGGATGAAATAGTGCGCTATGAGAAATGGTAGAAGCAGATAAAACCGTAAAGAGGAGTATATCAGGTTTGATCAGAGAAGGGACGTTATAGAGCGCCCATTTGATGAAGGTGAATTGGATAAAAATGCGGTTGTTGCTAAAAATTACCTGGATTAAAATGAACTTCGTGCCATGGGACAACTTGTCTCCGGGTATCTGGACTTTGCGGAACGTCAGGCAGAAAGACATCACATAGACGATAAGGTAAATCTTGATAAACTATCACTATAGTGACATCATAAGGGCGGAGGACAGGATGGTGGAGATATGGATAAAACAATCACTATATATCATGGCTCGGAGAAAATTATAAAAAAACCGGTCTTCGGAGAGGGAAGAAGGCATAATGACTTCGGCCCGGGTTTTTATTGCACGGCAAGTGAAGCTCTTGCCAAGGAATGGGCGGTATCTGCCTTAAATGATGGCTATGCTAATTGTTACTCTCTGGATACGGAATATTTAAATGTTTTGAATCTTAACAGTCCGGAATACACCATATTAAACTGGATTACCGTTTTAGTTGAGCATAGAGTCTTTCCTGTCAAAACACCTGTTGCCGGGAGGGCGAAACGGTATTTGCTGGATAATTTCAGTGTTAATGTTAATGCCTTCGATATAGTAACCGGATATAGGGCGGACGATTCGTATTTTGACTATGCGGAATCCTTTCTGAATAACGGGATTTCTGTGGAGCAGCTTGCCCGGGCAATGCACATCGGGAAGCCGGGAGAGCAGATAGTAATTAAATCAGAATATGCCTTCTCGAAATTAGAGTACCGGGGCTACAATACCGCCGCTAAAGGTCAGTATTATGAACTGCGAAAATCAAGAGACTCAGAGGCCAACAGGATGTACTTCGAAATGTTGAGTGAGGATGACGACGGATTATATATCCGGGATATTGTGAGAGGAGCCATTAAAAACGATGATCTACGCATACCACGAAATGTATCTGACTAAAGCTCAGGCATTATTGGGAGAAGCCTTTGATTATGCGGTTAATACATGCGGAATTCCGGGCGAAGACTTCCGAAAGATGTTCTGCGTCAGTCCGATGAGCAAACGCATTCAACTCGGGGATCCCGCTTGTGTTGCGGGCAAAAGCGGCATCGAGCTTGTCAGAGACATCATAAGAGAAGCGAAGGGCCAGGATCTCGAGGTTGAGCCTGAAGAACGTTTTGGCAGGTCAGCCGAGTATTGGATCGGGTGGGCGGTTGCCTACTATCAGTGGTATTCGGACAGAAAGTTCATGGACATATTCGAGGCTGTCCCTTACCGAGACTTGGAGCAGATGTATCATACTCTTCACGAAGCGGATATAACCAAGTTTGTTGAAATTGTCGATGCACGAGTCAGGGCGCATTATCCCGAGACGGCGTTGAAACGCAGGCGGGAAATTTACGGCTACACCCAGAAGCAGTTGGCAGAGGATTCCGGGGTATC
The DNA here is from genome assembly GCA_022773965.1 of Lachnospiraceae bacterium. Lineage (GTDB taxonomy): Bacteria > Bacillota > Clostridia > Lachnospirales > Lachnospiraceae > W0P33-017. The sequence goes on along the minus strand of JALFNQ010000212.1, from coordinate 2,927 downwards.
GCTTCGCTCCATCCAGATGTACGAGCAAAGGCATAAGGACATTAACAAGGCCGGCGTAGAAACCGTCTACCGCCTCGCCAAAACTCTGGGATGCACAGTTGAGGATTTGATTGAGAGGAGCTGTTATCATGAAAGAACAGGTGAAGATTAAGTTCAGCGGCCGTATTCGTTCTGTTCAGCCGCGAGCCAACGTGTGGCGATACAGAGTGGATAATCGCAGCCATAGTACCACAGGGTACAACATATTCCTGACGGGAGTCGCAGACGGCGAAGAAGGGGACTTCGCTGTGGCCATCTCGCAAAAGCAGCAGGAGAAGCTCCGCTTTCATATAGGCGATGAAATCAGCGGCACTGCCTGGACGAAGAAGTATCCTAAATGTGAGTACGCGGACTTTTATAGAGCCGGCGCATTAAAAAAGCTAAACGCAGCAGAGCTTCCGGAGGAAGAGGAGGGGATGCCATGGACGGGCGAAGTGCCTGAGCTTGCCGTATATGATTGGCTTGGCTGCAGGATGCTCGATACAAGGAGATATAAGAGCAAATGCTTCACCTGCAAGTGGGCTTGCATGGCGAATGTAGCTATTGAATACGACTGGGGCGTCAGCCAGAGATTCAGGTTTGAAAGCTTTTGCTATGGGCCGAAAACCTGCAAGCTCTATAACATGGGCAAGCCGCGAGCGGTACCATATAAGGACAGCCCATCCTCATATGACGAAGGCTGGCTGGATGAATACTGCACAGAAGCCCGCGGCGACGACGAGGAGGAATTGTATCGGAATGTTGAGATGCTGCTTGAGGAAGTAGCCCGTGCGGCAGAGGATTCGTCAATGGATTATAGAGGCAGGCAGTAAAGGCAGCGGTATCAAAGGCTGAGATATGTAAAAAATATTAGATTGTCCAATTAAGAGAGGAATGAGTTGAATGGACAATCTTTTGTCCAATCTTGGGATTTAGTCCTGAAATGGACAAAAACCTCCAGGATATTTGTCCATTCAGGCTACTTTTTATAGCAAATGGACAATAATTGGAAATATATGGTTCGAAAGCTGCCTGTGATTGTCCATTACATGTAAGAATAAAAATAATGGACAGTAAATTGTCCATTTGAGAAAATTTCAATGAAAATGGACAATCGTGAATCTACAGGACTTAGCCCGCTGTAAGCTCCTCGCCCCGCCTTCAGGAGTCAAGACCACGGCCTGCGACGAGGACCTGGGCCGCAACATACTCTGTCGATGTGTGAATCGCGGAGTGTACCTGATCTGCAGACACGAAAAAAAGGACCGTCGCTTGAAGCGACAGTCCTTTTTAATTATTCGGTCAAAACTCTGCGATTATACAAGACCCTGTTCCATCATTGCAGCAGCAACCTTTTCGAAGCCGGCAATGTTTCCGCCCTGAACCAGAAGGTTCTTGTTGCCGAAGTATTTCTCAGCAGCGTCGGCACTGTTCTTGTAGATGTTCTTCATGATGTCGTGGAGCTGATCATATACAGCCTGGTGCTGGAATACAGTGTGTCCTGCATTCTGTCCCATCTCGATGCATGAGCAAGCAACGCCACCGGCGTTAGCAGCCTTAGCTGAACCAACTGCTGTCATGTTCTCGATGAGGTAGTTAAGAGCATCGTTAGTTGTAGGCATGTTAGCTCCTTCACAGTAGAACTTGCAGCCGCCTTCTACGATCTGCTTAGCGTGTTCCATGTGAACGTCGTTCTGCATAGCGCAAGGGATGAACATGTCAACCTTGATGCCTTCGTCCTGCTGTACGCCCCAAGGCTTCTTGCCTTCGTAGAACTTAGCGTTAGGGAACTTCTCTGCGTAAGGTGAGCAGATGTTCTTTCCTGATGATCTCAGCTCGAGGAGGTAGTCAACCTTTTCCTGAGTTGAAATTCCGTCTGGGTCGTAGATGTATCCGTCCGGACCTGAAATAGTAACGCACTTAGCTCCCAGCTCCATAAGCTTCCAAGCGGAACCCCATGCAACGTTACCGAATCCTGAGATAGCAACAACCTTATCCTTGAAGTCTTCGCCGTTAGCCTTCAGCATTTCTTCTGCGTACCATACGATACCGAATCCAGTTGCTTCAGCTCTTCCGAGAAGTCCGCCGTATGAGAGGCCCTTACCTGTAAGAACGCCTTCATATCTGTCAACGATTCTCTTGTACTGTCCGAAGAGGTATCCGATTTCTCTTCCGCCTACACCGAGGTCTCCTGCAGGAACGTCAGTGTTAGGTCCGATATGTCTGTAAAGCTCAGTCATGAATGCCTGGCAGAATCTCATAACTTCAGCATCGCTCTTGCCGTTAGGATCGAAGTCTGAACCACCCTTGCCGCCGCCGATAGGGAGACCTGTGAGTGAGTTCTTGAAGATCTGCTCGAATCCGAGGAACTTGATGATTCCAGGATATACGTTTGGTGCGAATCTCAGACCGCCTTTGTAAGGTCCGATAGCGCTGTTGAACTGATATCTGTATCCCTTGTTAACGTTTACTTTACCAGCATCGTCAACCCATACTACTCTGAAAGTAACTCCTCTTTCAGGTTCTACCAGTCTTTCCAGCAGAGCACATTCTTCATATTCCGGATGCTGTTCAACAACAGGAACCAGTGAAGTCAGTACTTCTTCTACTGTCTGATGGAATTCAACTTCGCCTGGGTTTCTTTCTTTAACCCAATTGATGACTCTTTCAACATACTCTTTTGACATTTTTTTTCTCCTTTTTCTTAAAAAAATTTGCAAAGTTTTTTAATGCCTTGTCACGAAACAATACTACCACTTTGATATTTTTTCGTCAATGCTTTGAGAGCTTTCACACTATAAGTTGAAATTTTCTGAATACGGCATTGCTTCTTTCGCCAATGCACTTTTAATATTTCAAGGATTTTGTTATACTGATTCAGTAAGAAACAAGGAAGGAGGCATTGTCAT
>JALFNQ010000183.1 GCA_022773965.1 Lachnospiraceae bacterium | reverse complement strand
TATTTATTTGTATTTGGTTTCCAATCTTTAATGTACGCAACATTACTGAAAGAATCAGCTATTTTGCTCCATCCTTCATCTTGGTCAATATATTGAAATCTAAAGAGTAATGGCGGTGTTACATTGAATTGCTTACCATCTTTTGAAATGCAGGGCATTTTGATTTCTAAAATATCCATTAAACAGTTACTATATTCGTGAAAAGCTTCCGTTTCGATAATGCAAGAATAGGAATCCTCATTATTCTCAAAAATCTGAAATTTTTTGCCTTGGCGAACAACACAAAACTGCTTTTCTCCATATTTAAAGAACAACAAATAAGCGGAAATCAGTTTTTTCCAATCAGTTTCAATTCTTTTGCATTCACATCCCAAAGTAGTAAATATACTTTTGATAATTGAAGATTTGCCTGTTTTATTTCCTCCCAAAATAATATTAAGCCCATTTTCAAAAGGAACCTCTAACGACCGAGACTCACTTTGACTGATTACTATCAGTTTTTTTATCGTTAGCCTTTTCATTATCTTTTTCCTCCTGCTGTTTTCGTAAATTTCTAATTAAAATTTTGTACTTTTGCTCTTGTTTAACTTTTTCAACTGAATTTTTGCTCATAATACAACACCTCAACTAACGATTTATCAAGAGAATCCGATAGGAGATTATGCTTTTGTAATTCCTGAATGCATAATCTTTTCAGGTCATTATTAAACCCATTTGTCTCACATGATTCACAATATGTAGAAATTGTTTTTCGCAACACAACAACAATTTCTTGATATTTAACATCATTAACATCAAGCCACCTTGTATCGTGGAGCGTTTTTGCTGATTCTATACGATTAATATCCTTGTCCGACAATGATTGAGTAATCAAGTAATCGTGAAATGCATCATAATTTCCGCTGTTCTTTATGTTACCATCAATTTTCTTGCCTATTTGAGCAATATCCACACCTTTTTTTTCAACTAAACTTTTCATACTAATAGGTACTTTGATTTTTTCTTTACTCTTTTTTCTTACATCATTTAGCAATTGCTGAAAAATAAGATTGGCAGTATTGGACGGAATATTTTTGTCTGCCAAGTGGTTGAAAAATTTACCCATAGTTTGAGATTCATAAGTTGTTAGTTGTAGTTCCGATTTATGGACAAAAGTATTCTGAATAAACTCCTCAAAGACAGAATCAAAATTGCTCGGCATATCATCTAAAAATTCATTTTTAATCCTGTCTTTGATTTTTTCATATAACACAATATTTTCTGTCTGAAGCCTTTTCCCGTCTTCAATATATGACTGCCATAACAAAACCTCTTTATCAAAATCATTATTTGATACAAAATGGCAATGCGAACATTCAGCACCAAATGTCAAATAGTTGTAGAAAATAAAACCTAAAAAAGATTTTTTGTAGCTACCACTTTTTTTCTTTTCCCTTTTAGACATTTCCGCAATAGTCCAGTCAGAAGAATCTTCTTTTGTCTTTATTTGAAAAAACTGATACTGCTGATTATTGGGAGAAAATTCAGCCATATCATCGTGAAATTCACAAAAAACAATACACTCTGCATCTTCTTGAAGTTTACCTATTATATGGCATACAATCCAATGAACTTGATATTCAAATCTATTATAGGAGTCAGAACCTGCTTGCTCACGCTGTTCAACAGTAAGTACGCTACTCATAATTTGGGACTCCTTTCATTTTTATTCCATTTCATAATAAAGTTCCACTGCTCTTGCCATTCTTTCTCATTCACAATCGCATCAAACACAGGCTCAAGAAAAGTCTGGATTTCCGTAATGACGAATGAAAACTCAAGCGTATTATCTTTTATGGTTTTCAAAAAGAATTTCCAACGCTTCTGCATATCTTCATCATCGCCAAGTGCAACAACACGCTTAAAACTATCTCTATCATAGGGAGTACCACGCCGCTGTAAGGTTTCAAATATAGCTCCCTGCAATTTTGCACCCTCAAAATCGAATGTCCTTGAAAGATAATAGATGTCATAAAAATCTTTCATTCTGCCTGTCAGCTCAAAACGTTGCAGTATAGCATCAAACTTCTCAGCAATGGTGCTTTCAAGGGAATAAGTTTTGATTACAGGTGCTTCAAAGTCTGGAAGCTGAGTGTTGATTGTGCGTTCTTCGGCATGGGGGACTATAATATCGCCCACGCCTATATCAACATTGAACGGCACACGCACATTTTTTATTTGGGCAATAATCTGTGTACTGATACCGTGATATTTTCTTTGCGGAGAAATCTCTTCAAAGCCTTTTGCTCGCATTTCTATATAATCGTTACCCGTCGGTGTGGCGATGATTTTACAAATCAACTCTTTTACATCATCTATTGCATTAGAGTATCCACGGAGCAGGAAATCGACATCAATTGTTGCTCTACTTTCAAAATTAGTTAAAGTATAAATGAACAATCCACCTTTGAGTATTAGCGTATCCTCACACCCGGATTTTGATAGTTTTCTCAAAAATTCTTCCTGCACAAAAAGCTGCAAGCATTGCTGGTAGCTGATACCAGAAGCTTTTGCTTTATTTCTCAGCTTTGCCAGAACGGAAGCTGCAACATCTGCCATTACAACCACACTCCAATCAATTCTTTTACACGCGTTTGAACACGCAAAACTTTCGCATATTCTATAAGATTCGGTATATTCTTTTTCGGGTCTTTAACATAGCCCTGTACTGCTTTATTAAAAACCTCCTTATCCATTTTACTCATATTTTTCAGAACATCACAAATTGTTCGGTCACGGTCATAAATTCGCACTTTTGTAAAATCAATCTCACCTGTTGTTTCGCCAAGCGTAACCAAATCAGACTCAAGGCGATATGCTTTAATGAATGGGTACTCTATATTGGTTCGTAATTTTGAAACATTCCTGTCTATGGCAAAATTCCACTCAGCAGGGTTTCTATCGCTGTATTCATAATAGAATAGAGCAGTTTCCATACAAAGAACAGCATCGGGAAACAAACTGTTAATGATATCTATTTCTTTGGCTTCGCAGTTTTCAATCCAGTGATAATAACCTCGTCTAATTCTTTCAATAAAACCCTCATCTAAAAGTTGTTTAATGTCTGCATAGTATAGCTTAGCTTCAAGAAGCTCGGCAGTAGTCATTACATAGTGATGCCGATTGAACAGCTTTCTCACATTTTTAATATCGTTTTCACGAAGCATTTGTCCACCTCTATTTAATTGCCTCAAATTTGTTTATTGATTGGGTACTTTACTATATTATATGCGATTTCCACATAGAAAGTCAATAGTAAACTGCCCACTAAAAAGCAAACAAGTGGGTAGTTTACTATATGGAAAATAGGTGATATTTCCGATGTTTCTCTGGGGATAAAAAATAAGCGTACCACTATTTCTAATGATACGCTTATCGTATTTAACTGTTAATCAAGGTCTATGAATACCCTTACAGTGGTATCTCTCCACTGATTTTTCCTTACATACTGTCCGTTAGCCTTTCGATAGGCTGCTGCCTGCTCGAAACTAAGCGGCAATTCAAAGGAAAGAGAACTCCTACCTATTTGCGATAGCTGCCTGTGCAACTGTTAATAAATACAATCGCAAAATAATTCTACCACTATTTTCTCTTAAAATGGTTCTTCTAAATCCGTTATATCTTCCTTTTCATTTAATAAACCATTTGAAATTAAATATTCCTCATGTTCATAATATATCATATCATAAAAATCATCTGCATCTTTTAATTCAACAAAATCTGTTGCTCGTTTTTCTATCATATCTGGTAGTTCTTTATATATTTTGTTACTGTTATATGCTTTTACGACATCTGGAAATAGGCAAAGTGTCGATTCAGATAATTTTTGTAAATAACTTATACATTTGTTCTTATAATTCTTTTCTATAGAATCTACATAAGCTACATAACCACGTATTTTATCATTCATAGTGTAATCACCAGTGGCTACTTCATAATGTATCATTGCACGTATACTTTTTTTGATTTCTTTGGGAGCCTTTAATAAACTATCATTTATCGTTACACCTAATACTACCTTATGACTTTTAGGTGTCATGAAAACAGTTTTCTTTTGATTTAAACAAAAGCCCTCATCTTCGACTATCTTTTTAACCATGCCGTATATTTTTCTTAATAATTCTCTATCATCACAAGAAAATGTCAAATCATCAGCATACCTTGTATATACAATATTCCTTTTATTGCAATACCCTGCTATCCTCAAATCTAATTTTCTACAAATCAAATTAGCAAGATACGGCGATGTAACAGCTCCTTGTGGCAATTCATCATCAACAACACATATGTTTGTTAGTAAATTTGATACATCAGCATTATATCCTATATTTGCAAAAGCATAATACACTTTCTCTCGCTTAATCGAAGGATAAAAATCCTTTAAGTCTAATTTAAATACATATAAATTGTTTTTATGTTTTTCCGCACAATACACCAATGGAGAGCCTTTTCGGTCTCCTTTCGTAAATCCATATGAATATTGTGATGCTTTTATCTTATATAAGATATTTTCCAAAACCCATCTTTGAACTATCTTTAACGATAGGGACGGCGCATTAATCTTTCTTTTATCACCATCTTTTTTTTCAATAAAAAAAGTTTTGTATCTTCCTTCAGCATCCTGTTTTGTTAACCAATAAACAAGTTTTCCACTTAAACTTAATTCCTTAACCAAATCATCAAAACAAGTCAACATTGGAAGTCCTAAAGACTCAATAACTGTTTTATTACTATACTTTTTCATAAAATTAGCACCACTTCCTTACCTTTAATCTCTTTGTCTCCAATCAATGGAGGAAGTTCACTGTCGTGGAGTTTCTCCATTGATTGGAGTAACTCTGTGTTTGTTAATTTTCTTAGGAAGACGAACCATCTTCCGTAAACAGATATGTATCTGTAACGTTCTAAGAAAGCAGTGCTAATAATATTGACTATATATAATTTTCAATCTTATTTTATCAATAGTCCTCGTCCTATTTTCTAAAGAAACATATGACAAAAGAAGATTAGCAAAACCATATCCTTTATCTGTAAGCTTATATTGGATTACTTTCCCAGCGGACTCTTCTTTTTTAATCAAGCCTTCTTTAAACAATCTTTTTATTGCAGATGAATAAATAATATCAAATTCTTCTATATTGTACTTCATTTTATATAAATCCTTTAGAATTGCTACCAACGTCTTTACATTTAATTCTTGATAGAAGTACAACAATAAAATTATAAAATAATATTGACCAGAAATCAAGTTTAAGTCTTTGAGTTTTGGTTCTTTCCTTTTATACCCTAAATACCAAAATCTGTTTCTCAAATACTTTTTAATCTTTTCTACGGCTTCATCAATATTGTTATTGAAATAAATTACGTTATTTTTATTTTTCATTCTGACATACTCTACAGGTCCTTGCCTAATAAAACTTTTGGCATTTTTATATTTTGTTTGCAATAAAACTACTACTTTTTCTAACGTCTCACTATTATTAACAAATGCTCCTAATTCTGTGAACGAACCGGGGCTTTCGCAAACAATCAAGATTATGTCGCTGTTGCTTGCCAAAAACTTTTCTAATGTTAGTAAATCATATTTCTTTCTATTAAGCATCTCCATAAACATATCTTCGGGATATAATATCGATAAATTGGCATTATCTTCTAATTTGCCCCTGATAATATCTCTATAAGAAGTTTTTTCTTTTGTACTTGCTGCACCGCATAAAAATAGGTCAATGTTCCCGTGCTGTATGTTGCAAAATATTTCATTATATATTTCATTCACTATATCGAAATTTCCCATCAACAAATTTCCCCTCCTTTCGTAGAAAAATACTGTTTATTTAATAACTTCAAAATGCTGCAACGCATCCTTTATCGCTTCCACTTTCTCCGCTGTCGGATGCTTCCTCGGCTGTTTCAATTCTTCTACCGCAGTAGGAGCATCGTACATCGGCAAGCCCAAATCTCTTTTTACCTCTGCAATATATGCGGTATGTACTTTGAAGCCGTATTTAGCTTCTATGTACTCCTTTATCATTTTGTAGGTCACTCGCTCTTTGGGCTTGTATGTTTCGGCTCTTTTAGCGATGTTATCAAGCGGAACTTTTCCCTCACCCTCGCCAAACTCAACTTTTACGTTGATATGTCCGTCTGGCTTTTTGTGGGAAAGCAGTACTACCGTCTCAACATGCACGGTCGCCGGGAACATATCTACGCAGCGGATACGTTCCACACGATATCCCCGCGCCTGCAGCACCTCCAGATCCCGGGCAAGACTGGTCGGTTTACAGGAGATGTAGACCATGCGGTCTACGCCGTAGTCGATGATCTTTTCCAGTGCCTTCGGGTGAATGCCGTCACGGGGTGGATCCAACACGATGAAATCCGGCTTTTCAGTAATGTGATCTAATACTTTCAGCACATCCCCAGCCAGAAATTCACAATTGCATAATCCGTTTAACGCAGCATTCTCCTTCGCTGCCTCGACCGCCTCTTCGACGATCTCCACGCCGATAACCTTCTTTGCTACCGGTGCAAGGATCTGGGCGATCGTACCTGTACCGGAATACAGGTCATAAACGACAGCACCGTCACCGCCCTCTGCATGCAGATCTCCAACATAGGTTCTTGCTACATCATAGAGTACCTCTGCTCCAAGGGAATTGGTCTGGAAGAAAGAGAAGGGGCTGATCTTAAAACGTAGTCCCAGCAGTTCCTCAAAGAAAAAGCTCTCACCGTATAAAATATCTGTGCCCTCATCCTTCACTACATCCGCTACGCTGTCATTGTGCGTATGCAAAATCCCGGCAAGCTTTCCGTCCAGATCAAGCGCCATCAACGTCTTTACAAATCCATCGAGCAATTCCTCCTCCCGGATGATCTCGCCTTTGATTCGTGCCTGCGTATTGTGAAATGCTCTCTCTGCCAGAGCCGACTTGCCGTCTGCGGAGCGGAACACTTCGTCCGTTCTCTGCAGCTGCGTCGTTGTGACGAGATCCACCAGTATTTCTCCGGTCTTTGTCGCCTTGCGCACCAAAAGATGACGCAGATAGCCCTCATGGGTGTTTTTGTGGAAATAGCTGATATTTTTCGATGCGAAGTAATCCAATGTCGCCGTCAGGATCTTGCGAAAATCAGCATCTACGATCTGGCAACCGGAAACCGTCACGATATCATAAAAGCTGCCACGCTTATGCATGCCCAGCGCAAGCTCGCCATCCTTGCACGTATCTCCAAAGGAAAATTCCATCTTATTGCGGTAGCCAAACTGTCTCGGGCTTCCCATAACGCCCTCAAAGACTACCTCAAAATCTCCCCCCGCTGCGCCAATAACCGGTGCAAGCAGCTCACGGATCTGCTGTTCCTTGAGTGCCAGCTGATTTTCATAACTCAAGTGCTGATAGGTACAACCGCCGCAGGCTCCGAAATGCTCACAGGGCACATCCGCTGCGGTCAGCTCCACCGGTGAAGGCTCCAGCACCTCCAGAAGATTTCCCTCGCACTTGCCCTTTCTGGCTTTACTCAAACGAAAACGCACTTTCTGTCCCTCCAGTGCATTTTTCACAACTACCTTTTTCTCCTCGCCCTCCACGGCGACGCTACATTTATTCGGAAAGGACACGTGTTCTACCATGCCCTCATAGATCTGTCCTTTTTTCATCTCTACTCCTTATTTCATCTTGTACATAAGTGTGCACTTGACGCACACTTCCACGCCCGAGCGGTATGAACAACTATGCTTCTTCTCCGCAAGGCGCACCACGAAAAGGAGCTTCGCCCAAAAGCGAAGCTCCCCTGATCATTCAACTGTGTTTTACTCCTCTACAAAAGGCTCTTCCTCGTCAGCATCCTCTGCCTTATTCTCTGCGGAATCCTCTGCACTCACATCCTCATCATCAAAAAAGTCTTCCTCAAACTCATCATCCAGATCATCCTCAAAATCTTCTAAATAATCCGGTGCAAAGAAGCGATACAGACCATATGCTGCAGCTGCTACAACTACGATGATTCCAATGATCGCAAAAATGGTCTTTGCCTTCGGTCCCTTCTTTTCCTCTTCCTCTTTTTTGTTGATAAGCTCAGATACCTTACTGATGTTGGTTGAAAGTAAATTCTGTAAATCGTCAATTCTGTTCATGCTACCTACTCCTTTATCTGTTTACTGATCGCATCTGTCCGAAGTCGTCTGACCAATTGCTGACAGACAGATCACGCATCTGCCAGAGACTGCACGACTCCGATACAAATTTATATAGAGTATTTTAACATATTTTATCCAAAACGCATAGCAAAAATTAATATTTTAGATTTTTTTTATAATTAATCAACAATCCCGGAACAGAATCCTACACTTTTTTTAGTTTTGCAAAGCTTGCAAACATCTTTTTTGTTCCAAAGCGATCAAAATCTACCGTCACCTCGTAATCCCTACCTCCGGCAATGATCTGTGTGACCGTTCCTTCGCCAAACTTGATATGGTGCACACGATCTCCCTCCTGATAGGGCAGCGACATCTGGCTGGTGGCATCTGTTGTAAATGACTTGACCGGAACTTTGACGATCGGCTTTTCCCGCAAAATCTGCTTGGCATTGCTCACAAAGGAAGATGCCTTCTCCGTTTGTGCAGGTCTTGGAATGCTCTTACCAGTAGCCACCGTTCCACTCAAAAGATTCACCGGTATCTCAGAAACAAAACGCGATACCTTGGAAAACATTGTCTCCCCCCGCACCATACGCATCTTTGCGCTGGTGATGGTCAGCCGCTTCATGGCTCTGGTGATGCCGACATAGCACAAACGACGTTCTTCCTCCATCTCCTCATCGGCATGATCGCTGGTGATGGTCATATAGCTGGGGAACAGTCCGTCCTCCAATCCTGCCAGATATACATTCGGAAATTCCAGCCCCTTCGCAGAGTGAAGTGTCATGAGCACCACATATTCACTGCCCTCCACCACTTCATCGATATCTGCCACCAGCGCCACCTCCTCCAAAAATCCGGATAAGGTCGGCACGTCCGTGCTCTCCTCATAGGTCACTGCTTTTGAGATCAACTCGTCAATATTTTCAATTCTTGCATCTGCCTCCGGCGTATGTTCCGCCTCCAGCTCACGCACATAGCCAGTGTCCTCAATGATGTTCTGGATCAGCTCCGGCACACTTAAAAAATTCGCCTTGCTACGCATCGTTTGAATGAACGTCACAAAGGGCGTGACCTTCACCGCAGCACGTCCCAGTGTCGGGATCTCTTCCGCCACCTTTGCCGCATCGTAAAAACTCATCCCGTGTTCATCTGCAAATGCCTGTATTTTGTTGATCGTTGTGGCACCGATTCCCCGTTTTGGAATGTTAATGATTCGCTTTACCGCCAGATCATCCTTCGCATTGTCAATCGTCTTTAAATATGCCAGCAGATCCTTGATCTCCTTTCTGGCATAGAAATTCACGCCTCCCACCAGCTTATAGGGAATATTTTCCGCAATAAAACGCTCCTCAAACATACGGGACTGCGCATTGGTGCGGTAAAGCACCGCGCTGTCACTGTAGCTTCCGCCCCCGCGCACCTGCTTTTCAATGTCCCTCGCCACATATTCAGCCTCATCATAAGCTGTATCAAACTGCTTAAAATGAATTTTTTCTCCCGCCGCCTGCTCTGTCCACAGCGCCTTGGGCTTTCTCCCGACATTGTGGGCGATCACACTGTTCGCCGCATCGAGAATATTTTGCGTGCTGCGGTAATTCTGTTCCAGCTTGATGACCTTCGCCTGGGGAAAATACTGTTCAAAATTTAAAATATTACGGATATTTGCCCCCCGGAATTTGTAGATGGACTGATCATCGTCACCAACCACACACAGATTCCCGTATTTCCCCGCCAGAAGACGGATCAGCTCAAACTGTGCAGTGTTCGTGTCCTGATACTCATCGACCATGATATATTTAAAGCGCTCCTGATAGTAATCAAGCACTTCCAGATCTGCCTTAAACAGCTCCACGGTTTTCATAATGAGATCATCAAAGTCCATGGCATTATTCTTTTTTAACACTGCCTGATATTCCCGGTAGACCTGTGCCTGACGCTGCTTCGCATAATCTCCCGTGGCATTCAGAGCAAACTCCGTCGGATCTGTGAGGTTATCCTTTGCGGAAGAGATCACGTTCATAAATATTTTTTCCTTATAGATCTTTGTGTCGATCTCCAATCGTTTGCAAACCTCTTTCATCACCTGCTTCTGATCATCTGCATCATAGATCGTAAAGCTCGTATCAAACCCGATCCGATCCGCAAACCTCCTGAGAATACGCACACAGGTTGAATGAAACGTCGTCACCCAGATGCTCTCCGCTCCAAAACCAACCATGTTGTCGATGCGCTCACGCATTTCGGATGCCGCCTTATTTGTAAAGGTGATCGCCATAATATTATAGGGATTGATCCCCAGCTCCTCAATGAGATATGCCGTGCGGTGTGTCAGCACACGTGTCTTTCCGCTGCCCGCGCCCGCGATGATGAGAAGCGGCCCCTCCGTAGTCGTCACCGCCTCGTATTGTTGTGCATTTAATGTATCGTATGTAGCCATAAAAATCTCCTGTAAACGCAACCTGATTTCGTTATCATCTGATATATCTATCCTTTGTATTCTACATGATACCCTATAAAAAAGGCAAGCCTCATCTTGTTTTTGTTACAATTTACACATTCATTAGTTGCAATTCACACGTCAGCCAGCTGGCCTGTGAGATGCAACGAAAAATAACCTCATATCCATAACATAACAAAAAAATGTTGTCATCTGGTTTTCAACACTATATAATAGGAAATGTAACTGCTATGATGCGTAACAGTTAGAAAATGCATTTTCAAAAAGGAGTGTTCTAAATGACGATAGATGATAAAGACCTTTTGAACAGTATTCTGGCCAGTCTGAACCGTATTGACCACATTAAGCCGGAAGCCATCCCTGACATTGATCTGTACATGGATCAGGTGACAACGTTCATGGACAGTAACCTCGCCCCTGCCAAGCGCTATCCGGAGGATAAAGTTCTGACGAAGACCATGATCAACAACTATACCAAGGATGGGCTGCTGCCCCCTCCGGAAAAAAAGAAATATTCCAAGGAGCACATGCTCCTGTTGATCTTTATTTATTATTTTAAAAACATTCTTTGCATCAACGATCTGCACCACATTTTAGATCCGCTGGTGGAAAAGTATTTTTCCAGTGAAGATGATCTGAATCTGACCGATATCTACAACGAAGTATTCAGTCTGGAAAAGGATGAAGTACAGTATCTGGCAAAGGACATTACCAAAAAATTCAACCGCAGCAAAGAGACGTTCAAGGACGCGCCCGAAGAGGATCGTGAGTCTCTGCAGTATTTCTCACTGATCTGTATGCTGAGCTTCGACACATTCCTTAAAAAAATGATCATTGAAAAAATGATTGATCTGGAGCGGGCAAAAAAGCAGGCAGACGATCCCTCTTCCAAAAAATCCGTAAAGGCAAAAAGAAATCAGCCCTGACCGCAGAGCTGATTTTTTTATATTTCCCCGTCCCCTAATCTTTTAGGAGCTTAAATGCTTTGCGTGACGGGGTTCAGTTGCATATCAAACATCGTCCCTTCGCGCAAGTGCACACCCTCTACTGATACCACTCCTGCAGAATGGGATAGAATTTCTCATACATTCCCTCCGCCACATCCTCATTATGCCTTCCTCGCCGTTCGTACACAGAGATCAGATATGCCAATTCATCACTGTCCAGCCGGTTTGCCGGATGCTTATCAGGCGTCCGCTTCCGTTGCGCGAAGATTCGTGGCATCGTTTTTTTCCAATGCCCCACCTGACTATTGTTATAGAGCGCCAGAAACATTTCCAGCATATGCACATGCATGATTCCACCGGCCAGCTTCTTCACAAAGCTGTAATCCTCATAGACCTCCAAAAACACCATCTGCAGATAGTAAACTACATAGCCACGCAGCATATGTTCCAGCTGTGGGTGATCTTCATGCAGTTTTTTGGTGAATTCCCCGGCTCGCAGATCAGCCTGTTCCGGTGTCAGCCTGTCAAATACCTGAAAATAAAGTCTGCACAACTCATACAGCTTCGGAGATGTTTTTTTCAATCTGCTGTGATAAAATCCATTCGTCAGCATTTGATCCGTGATCTGTGCCGGAATATGCAATTCACCCGCATTTTTATGCTTTTGTATCAGCTCTTTCGCTGGTGGTAGTTCGTTTCCCTTAATACATCGGTTTTGAATCTCCCACATCACTGCTACAAGCTGCGCAAAGATCTGCAATCGTGATCTCGTTTCATCCCATATTTCCATGATCATCTCTTCTCTCAGTTCCCTTAGCCATTTGAGAAATGGTTCATCCTCATTCGTTCCCCAGCACTCATACGCAATCTCCCGCTCACTTTTCACAAAAGAAAGGCCCTCCAAATGTGTCAAAAACAAACGCGCCGCCTCCGGGCATGACAAAAAAAGCGTCTCCTCGGCAAAGGAGCCGTAATGCTGATAAAAACGCGGGTACAGCCGGCATACCTTCGGCATATAATCTACTCCCAGCGTTCTCTGCAAATTGCATGTGCCCTCTTTTTCGTAAAAGGTGCACGCTTTTAAGGAGGTCCTGAAATAGACCTCCTCATTGATTTTCTTTATGGAACTGCGTAGCCTGATCCCGTTCTTCCCGGGTTCTGCCAGATAGCGTCTATAAGTTTCCTCATCAAATATCACACGCCATCCCTTACAACAGGTATTCGGGCAGTCTTTTATTGTACAGGAAAATTGTTTGAAAAAACTGATCTCATATAATTCTGATCTCATCATCAAGTTTATCGGAACTGTAAAGGCAGAAACAGCTATGATTCTTCTTTTTTGCCCTCAATTCTGGAAAATACCATATCGTAGCCATCATTTCCGTAGTTTAATGAACGGTTGACCCGGCTGATCGTGGCAGTGGAAGCACCTGTCTTTTCTGCGATGTCCAGATAAGTCTTCTGTTCCCGCAGCATATGTGCCACCTCAAAACGCTGTGATAATGCCAGCAGCTCATTGATCGTGCAAATATCCTCAAAAAAAGTATAGCACTCTTCTCTGTTTTGCAAACACAAAATCGCATCAAACAAATGATTTACCGCATCTGTATGAATATCCTTGCTCATTGCATCACACCTCTTTCTGCGACTGCTCTGACTCTTTCTCACATTGGACAGTCACGTTTCAATCTGGCGGAAGGAGTCTCCGCATACTTTTTGATTTTACCACACGAAAGTGTGAAAGTAAACCATTTTTCCATCAACGGTTATAATAATTTAAATAAGGCTTTACTTTTTCTATATCCGTATTCACGATCAAATGCTCAGGGAATTTTGCCAGTTCCAAAATATCTGCCACATAGCCATGATTGCCCACATCAATATCCACATGCGAATCACTGCCCATGAGAATCGGCTGATCATACTCTTTACACAGCTCCAGAAACTCCAGATAGCCCTCTCTGGTGGCCTTTCGGAAGCTTGTCGGCGCCATGGAAGAATTGTTCATTTCCAGCAGCACATGGCTCTCCTTTGCTGCCTCAACCACCGCGCGCAGATCGATGGGATAGCGCGGATCGTCCGGATGACCAATAATATTCACATAGGGATTTTTCATCACATTGATATACGCCCTCGTATTTTCCTCCAGGCTCTTCGGCGGAAAACAGGGAATGTGCAGACTCGCCACGCACACATCCATCGCCGGCAACAGCTCATCAGGCAGATCTACACGTCCGTCAACGTCCATAATGTTTAATTCCACACCAAAAAGTGTCTTCACACCACATCGCTCCCGTGGGATGACCTTCACGTTCTGAAAATAGATCGTCTGGCAGCTTCCCTTCATGGCAGGCCCGTGCTCTGTGATACCCAAAAGCTCCAGTCCTTTGTCTCTGGCGGCCTGCACCATCTCCATGATCGTGCTGTATGCATGTCCACTTGCGATCGTATGTGTATGAAGATCCATAACATCTCTTATCATGTGTATTACCTCGGTTCTATTGTTTTTATCATATTTATTTTACCAAGTTTTTTCGCAAAAATGAACCATATTTTTTGCCAGCTATATCTGGCATAAATTTCCAGAGTCGCAGGATTGTCCATCATAATTTCAAAAACAGCAGAGCAAATATCATATTGTCTCACAATATTTGCTCTGCTGGTCTAAAATCAGATATTATCTTTTACATTCCGTAAACGATATGGCTATTTCGCATACTCTGTTGTCACAAGTTTTTCATAATCCGGTCGGGCACTGAGCTGTCCTGCCTCGTCCAGAATATCCAACAGCAACTGATAAGCATCTTTTTCAAACACAAGATCCTGCTTCCAGGTATCCTGATCTGCATAACGTCCTATGATGATGGCCATCGTCTCCTTGTCAGTATCCTTAAACTGCGGCGCGATCACATCTGCGATTTCCTCCGGCGTGTGACTGTAAACATATTCCATTCCCTGCTTCAACGCAGCCACAAATCCTCTGATCACCTCGGGATGTTCCTTCATATAACTGTCCTTTGCTGAGAATGCCGTATAGGGAACATAGCCACTGTCCACACCAAGAGACGCTACCACATAGCCAGCGCCCTCCTGCTCCAGGGCAGTCGCCCCCGGCTCGAATTCTACTGTGTAAGTTTGCTTACTACACCAAATTATTCTTGCTAACCATGCGATTCTATGATCTTTTATTCTACACTCTCACAATGACCGCGTCAAACCCTGCTTTTTTAAGTTTTGTCTGCATGCTTTCCGCATTGCTCTTTGATCTGTATGCGCCAACCTGAACGCGGTACATCTGTTCTGTAGCTTCAGATTGTGACTTATTTTGCGCGGATGTTTCTGCTTCGTCTGTCTGGTCTGCACGTTTGCCTGTGATGCCGTAAACGATGGCTCCCGCCATGCTCTGGGAGTCATAAAGATTCACATCGTCCTTGTCGTCCACAAAGCAGCATTCTATCAGCATAGCCGGAGCATTCGTCTTTCGCAGGAAATATAGGTCACTACGCACCTTGACTCCACGGTTCTTAAAACCAAGCTCCGAAATGGACTCACATACCTTTTCTGCAGTCTCTTTTGCCTGACTTGCTTCATTATATATAAGCACTTCTACTCCCGTCGTTTTTCCATTGCCGTTCTTGTCCCCATATCCTGAGTTAAAGTGGATGGACACGTCCAGATCTACTGCGTGTGCGTTGCATGCACTCACGATTTTTGTCAGCACATTTGTCTGGCTTGTCCCATCCTCACACGTACAATCATATACGGTATGGCCAAGCTGCTTGAGCTGTCTGATCACCTCGCTCTTAACGTTACGTGCTTCTGTGGATTCTTTCATCAGCCCGACTGCTCCACAGGCTATTTTCCCGTCCGGATTGTGTCCTGCGTGTACGTTGATCCTCATACTACTCACCTGCCTTTACTTCCGGAATTCCTGCAAGCGATGTCAGAATTGACACTAGTCCTGCCAGAGCCGCTGTGCCAACGACCGCAGTCCAATCTACGTTCTGGATCATGGCCGCTGCAGGAATCATTGCCACCGCTGTCTGTGCAGAGGTCCTTACAGCTCTGATGCCAGCAGCCCTCATCCAGCGCACTGTATTTACGCTTGGTATAAACACGTTATTCTTAAGCATTCTCATTCCCCTTTCTTTTTCAAGTGCAGTTCCTCAATCTCATTCCTCATTTTTGTAATCATCCCATTTCCGCCCATCTTATGGTACGCATCATACATTTCCATGAAGTTCTGATATGCATACGATGGTATGTCACCAATCTGCATATATTTGTCGTGATATTCAATAAGTTGAACCCGGAGCAACAGCATGGTTCCTTTACTGTTTGCGTCGCGATCTTTCTTCTGGTTTTTCAGCAGCCAGACTATGTACCCCATGAGCGCTGTCAGGATGATCGGCAACGCGATTGTGTATGTCTGATATAAAATGTCTCTCAATTGTATGCACGCTCCTTTCTTTCTTCAGATTCTTCTTGTACTAATGACCTAAAGATTGTTATATTATATTGCTTCTCCCGGAGCACCCGAAGATTCCCGCATATTTTCCTCGCCCTCATCATCCTGCGCATATGGTCGGCAGTAGTACTCTGTAAGATCAAGCTCCATCTCTATCGTCTCCAGGTCTTTCCTTCCTGTTCCTTTAATCAGAAAGAGCAGGTCGTATACATGCCCCCACAGACGTTGCACGATTCTAAGCAGGCTCATCTGCTGCTTGTCATTAATCATACTTCTCTCCTGTGATGTGCTCATAGTCTGCCTTTGTGATTTTTCCGGTTTTCACGCGCTCTGCAACATCTTCCTTTGTGATTTTTCCGTCACGATGCAGCCGCTTCATCGGCTCTGCTAATACACTCGCCATTTAAATCACCCCCTCTTCCATGAGATGGAGCGTATATTCATCAACTGCATTATTCGCATATTCCACCATCTCATCTGTAGGCTTATCATCCCCATCGTAATTGAGATAGTAGTCCAAATCAGAACGAACATCATCTTCTGCGATAGTCTTGTAAGTACGGAAGATATTTCCATCGTACTCATAGGATGTAACATCTTCATCCGATTCTGACATTTCATTCTTTTCAGTCACCACCGTTTCATTCTGTAAAATGATAACATCAGTCACGCCATCCTCTGGTGTTGTGATAGTAATATCTTTCTGCTTTTCGCTAAATCTCATTTTTTTCATGCAGCTTTCCTCCTTGCCTTTATGCTTATGATTTCATTGCATTTTTGTTTTGTTTTTAATGCTCCTGTACGCTTGCAATAGTGCTTACTGTCTGAATGTATCAGTGCTCCGCTACGAGATGAAAATCCCCTTGCTTCATGGAGCGGAATATAATCATCAGGATACGATTCTACCCGTTTCTGATTTCTCCTAAGTCGTATAAAATCAGAAGAGCGAATTGTGACATTCTTTCGTGATACCTTATATCCCATCATGTCAATATATCCAGTCTGCAAGTCAATAGTCTTTATATCTGGCTTTACTTCAACGTGCAACTTGTCCATACAGAACTGCGTATATAACTTATGTGCTTTCTTCAAATCCTTTAGGTTAGAACCAAGCAATACGCAGTCATCCGCAAACCACAATGCGTGGTCTACAAGATTCACACGGCTTTGTGTTCCATCTTTATGTTTTCTTATGCGGTAGCACTGCTCAGTTACATAATGGTATGCCAAAGATAGATAGTAGCAAGCCAATAGCTGACTTAAATATGAGCCTATTGCAAGACCTTTATCAAATGTATCTATTAAGAAGAATGTGAGATGTAAGAGTGGTTCATTTTTGACATCGCGCCTTAACATATCTTTAAGAACGTCAATGTCAATCGTATCGTAAAAATGCCGTATATCTGACTGTATTGCATAACGGATATGGTGGTCATCTACCCATGATTTAAGTGCTTTTACTCCGAATATCTGACCTTTGTTTTCCAACGCACTGCACTGATAGTAACCTATTTTTGCAGTAAACAGCTCCCACAATCCGTATGCCGCTATATAATCATATAGCTGTTGTTTTACGTCTTGTATTCCAATCTGACGCACCTTACCTGAATTTCCATCAATTTTTGTCTGATAATGGATAGGTTTTACTACATAACTTTGATATATGATTTCCTGTCTGATGCCATCTATGATTGTTTCGATCAGACCATCTATATATCCCTTGGAATAATCACACTTAACAATTCGATGGATTGCGTTATATGGTAATCCACTGTATTGGCAAAATAATTCAATCGTATCTTTTCTTGAAAGTTTCTTTTTAATGCAGTCTCTGACAGCGATGGAAATAAATTCTCTGTCTGTTATATCTACATTTTTGCAATATCTCTTCACATTCTTATCATTCTCCTTTCGTAAATTCGTTTTTAATACATAGTGACCTTCGGTTTTAAATACTACTAGCCACGATATGCACCTAAAGCACATATCTCACTCCAAAACGTATAGGAGTGATACCCTCCTTGTTGCTTATTTGAGTGCCACATAATGTGACAACACGGTTCGTCCGTGCGAAATACTACGTTACCTCCGTCTAAGCGGAAAATAAAAATGGCGAGCGCGTAGTTCCACCTGGCATTCGAGACCTCGTTCCTGAGATTCGAGTTAGCAAGACCAGCATTCGACCCATTCCTGAGATTACCGCGCACGTAGTAAGTCCTATAACTATGCCAACCAAATGGAGTATAATTGTCGGTTGGTCTTTTCTATTTTAATTATTTTGCAAAGTAATTAACCTGTTGATATAAAGGGGAGAACCCCTCTTTGTGGGGACAAGTCCCACAAATTCACCCCCGAGGAGGATTAAACGGCGAGCGCGTAGTACCACCCGGCACTCGAGACCCCGACCCAGAGATCCGAGAGAGCAAGACCAGCATTCGACCCATCCCTGAGATGACCGCGCTGTAATGCTTCTCGCAGTCCAGTTCCAGTTCCACCTTTATAATGCATATCACCAACTCCTACAGAATCTCCACTTCCGTAAACTCTTGGATAGAAAACACCAGTATTCACATCCATAGTTAAATCGCCAAACCATTTGTCGTTTGTGTTTCCCATATCAAACGTTGCAACCTTTTTATATCCACTAACACTAGATGCACTCCATGTAGCATTTCCACGTACATAGTACGATACAACAGTTGCGGATTCCTTATTCCAAAGTTCGTTCATGCTGATAAAGTAAGCACCGATTCCTTCTTCAACTCCGTTAAGTCTGAATGAGTGCTTTCCATCATTAGCAACATATCCATCTGCACCAAGGATATTATCAGTTTCACCAGAGTAGCATGGTTCACTGAATAATTTAGTGGACGTAGTGGTTGTGAATGTTCCACCTGTCACATATACCTTGCTATTTGACGTTCCTGAAATGGCTTCAACCTTTTTAACTCTTACTCTGTTAAGGATGTTGCTTCCACTGTCTCTTCCAGTTCCAATTGAAACGCATCCATTTACAACAAGGTTGTTTGCACTTGACGTTGGAATAATCAGGTAATCGCAGTTGGTCGTTGCTTCTGATACAGTTGCTTCAATATTATAATTAGTACATCCTGCGAACACAGTCTGTTGATTTTTTGTAGCATACTTAATCCAAAGCATACAGAACAAATAAGCTGAACGCTCGCTACCTGAACCATAATATCCAGTTCCTTTATTCTGTAGTAGAGTATGACCGCTTTGGTATGAAACTGTTCCCTTTGGTGCAATTCCGCTTGATGAATATAAAATACCATCAATCATACCAGCATAATACTTGGTTACGATTCCATATCCCATCTCATTACCGCTTGGGTCATTACACCACGGAGTAGACACCATGTTTAATTCTTCATGCTTCTTGTCTGAAAAATGAACGATATAATAACCTTCATCATAGTGTTCCTCGATTGCCCAATAAGTCTGCGGTGTCAAAATGCCGACATCAACTTTTCCAACACGAGAGAATCCGTTCTGCCCCTGAATCTTTGTCGGAATACGTTTTCCTGCATCGTTGCATATAAAATTGCAGTCAACATAGCTGAATGCGTTGTGATTTGTGAAATCATCCGCTCCCTTAAATGTCTCTGTTGATGGTTCACATCTAAGACCAGCTGAAGCATTCATTTTTACACCTGATGGATTTGTACTTGTTTCATATGTATAAAATTTTGTTGAGAATACCTCGCCAGTTGCGCGAGCCGCAAAGAATGACTTCCAATCAATCTTGCTTGGGTCAACCAATGCATTTTCCATTCTGGATACAACGTCAAGAATGCTCTGTGATGTATCCTCGCTTGCAACTCTCGTAATTAAATCTCCGCTTGCCATTTCTTTCTAAGCCTCCCTTACACATATAATTCCATCTTCCAATGATAAGACACCTGATTTCCCCGTCACTGTATCTACCATAGTGTTCTGCTGTACCACAATTCCCTCACAGGCTGTAGCTGCCGCATTTGCCTTTGCAGTAGCTTCATTTGCCAATGTTGCAGCATTGTTCGCAGATTCAGCCGCTGCATTCATGTTATTTGCAAACTGTGATACTGTCTGCATATTGCTTGTAGTGCTTGCAAGTGCATCCTCATAGGAACTCTGGTCAAAAATCTTTGGCAAGTCAAAGAACTTGTCCTTTCCATTTCCCTGCCGAATGATTGTATATGTCGTTCCATTTGAACGGCTTGCAATTTCTACTCCGATTTCTCTGTCCAATAAAATAAGACTGTCAACTACTGATTGATAGTCAGAAGTAGTGCCCGTCAAAGGTGCTATTTTAGCCATTCTCTATACCTCCTTTTATGATGCGAGCTGTCTGTTTAGCGGCGTTCCTCCGTCAAACAAGATTCCATTTATGTCATGTAATCTCGACTGTGGAGTGCCGCAATCAATAGATACAATTGTGACAACTCTCTGTTGTGGATTTTCCCCGTCGCAGTCAATATACATGCTATTGTAAAGTTCCTGTGCCCTGTCATAATAATCTTTCATTGCCGCAAGAATTTCTTCCGACTTTTCCAAAAGCGATTCTTTTATGGTCTGGTCAATTGTTTCCTTATCAGATGCCACCTCATCACGGAGAACCTTTGTCTCATCTCTGTAACCTTTTGCCTGCCCTACATACTGCTCTGATGTAGACACCTGCACCTTTATGTCTGCAAGGAAGTTCGGCCGCAGTTTCTCCTCTGAAATCGAACCATCTTTAATGTCAGCGCATACCTTGCCATCCTTTACAGTGAAGTATACGATTTCTCCATCTTGAAATTCGTATTCCGTAATCAGCTCCGACAGGTCGACATAATGCTTTGTTCCATCATCCAGAATAATAACAAGTTTCTGATTTGTGGAATCGTAAGAGAAGTTCACTGCCAGCTTTTCCAGTTTTGTGTCAATGGCGGCAATCGAACCATTCATTTTCTCAACTTCAATTTTTCCGGTCGATTCATCGTATCGGATTTCTTTCACGAGCTGATTCGCCTGTTCGACACCGACCTTAGTGGAATTCATCTCGATGATTCGGTTATCAAGATTATCCAACCCTAAATCCATGCGATTGAGGTTGGATTCATTCAGCGCCGTATTCTCTGACGGAAAATTCTGCCAGATAATCCGCGAATATAATTTGTTCATAGGAATCCTCCTACTCTGTCATCTGTTCCACCAGTGCTTCAAACTCGTCACGGTCAGCCTTGACAGCATCCTTGTTTGCCTTATAAAGCTCGTCATTCTGCACGCTGTAGTTGACGTTGTACGTGCCATCGCCCTTGATCTGCGCATTGAAGTACACGACCGGGGTTTTTACACCGTTGACCTCTACCGATGATGTTCCGTTAAGATTGATTGATTTTGTTGTTGATAACATTCCACATTTCCTCCATTCTCTGTTCTAAAATTGATACTCTATTTTGCAAAGCAAGGTTTTCCTGCTTTAGTAACTCAATGTCTTTGTGCTGCTCTTGAATAAGTGCAAGCATCGGCGGGATCATGTACCGCTCTAGCCAGTTGATTACCTCTCCTGTTTCCTCGTCATATTCGCATGCACACGGATATATCAGGTCAATATCATCTGCAAGCATTCCTATCACCGTAGGCATTTCTGTTCCTTCCGGAAGATTGTAGAACGATGGCTTGTATTTAAACTGCACAACATCTATATCATATAATCTGTGAGGATCAAGTCTTGGGTCAACAACAGTATATATGTCTGTCTTGAATCTTCTTGCAGAACCGGACGGAACCTTATATATTGTCAGTGCACTTGTAATATAGCAATTTGCAGTATGAGAATTTGACGTTTCGTTTCCGCATTTGTCCGCTGTATCAGCGTAATCAGCATATCCAGAACTAGATGCATAGTCAGCTCTGTCAGCTTGTCTTGCACTTCCGGCACTTGACGCATAACTTGCGCTTGACGCTGTTCCGCTCAAACTTCCTCTTATTGTTCCATCACATTTAATATCCCCGGCAGAGTAAATTGTGCCAGATGAATATAGCTGATTGCTCGCCGAAATATTCCCTGATTTAATATAACTTGTCCCGATTTCAGTTGCATTTGAAACGCCTACATAAATCGTTCCGGAAGCCACATGAAATGCGCCAGTATCAATGATGATACTGCCATCAGATGTTTCCACCCTTCCTGCCGTCAATGCTCCTGCTATCAATTTATCTGCGCTGATTGTTCCAGTCTGGATGTTTGCACCGTTGATGCTGGTTGTTCCGCTTCCTTCCAAATCAGAAAAAGCAACAAACCCAACTATTTTTATATTTGCATTTTCGCTTTCTGTATCAATCAGATTTCCGTTTTCGTCATATAGACGGATCGTAATTCCTACAGAATTATCACCTCCAGAAGCAACAAGAGCAATACTGTGCGCCGCCTGAGAAATCTTTGTTGCCATTTCATTATCCGCGCTTCCTCTCGCAGCCACCTCGGCTTCTATTGCCTGCGCAGTTTGAGAAATCTTTGCAGACATCTCTGTATCTGCATTTTGTCTGGCAGCTACTTCCGAAGCAATCTCATTTGCTGTCTGGCTTATGCGAGATGACATCTCATTGTCAGCGCTCTGTCGGTTTGCAACTTCTGTTGTGATTGAATCCGCTGTCTGTGTGATTCTGGATGATAAATCGGAATCCGCGCTCTGCCGATTGGAAACTTCCGTCTGAATCTGTTCCGAAGTCTGTTCAAAACGTGAGGTTGTGTTCGCATCCAAGTCAGCAAGCTCCGACAACGTATGATCCGCAGTCCGCTCCAGCTTATTAGTGCGCCGCTGCACACCAGCGATCTGATCGCGGATGCTGTTCGGGTTCTGCTTGTACGTCTCTGTTCCCGGAGAAACAATACTGTCACGTTTATTCTGGATGCCCGTGAGCGTCCGTTGCAGCACGTAGGATTCAATGATCTCGCGCGTGGTATTGAACCGGATCGGATCTCCAAGCTCAATGCATGGGTTTCCTACAACCTCCGATGACTTCAAAGGAGTGTATGAAGCCTTTCTGATGATAGACAACGTATTTGCCGCTATATCTTCCAGCTCCGTTCCCGTCTTATCAGATACGAGGAAATTTCCGGAGATCACATAATTATTTCCGCCTGTGCCTACCGTAGCTCCTGCACTGTCATCTGATGGCCGGATCTCCAGTTGCGTGATCTGCTTTGTCTGGAAGTCCTCATAGTCGAACGTGATATAGTGCCCGGTCAGTGAAACGGAATTTGGGTCACGTGGGAAAAGATCATCTGATGGATATAGATCGTTTGACGGATATAACGGTGTGATGATCTCTTTCAGCTCCACATACTCAAACTCGCCGTCACGGTTCATATTTCCGAACACGCCGTTGATCTCGCAGATGGCTGTCACAATGGTTTTTCCGCTGATTGCCGGTTCCTCAGTGATCGCGCTGTCTGGATCCGTCTGCGTGGCAACCAGCGTCTTATTTACCGTCATGCCATCATTGACAAGCGTGGTTTCTTTCTGTGTGATTCCAAAATGCGCAAAGAAGCTGTCGCGGAACTGGCGCAGCGTCATCGGGAATGATAGCCCGGCATACCACGACTTCACATCAACGTTGATGATATCGTACATGGCGTCATATGCGGTGATCTCGCGCTTGGTGCGGTCGGATGTAGGTACATCACTGTACACCTTGTAAACACCATATGTAAGCGGAGCATCAGTATGTCCATCTAAATGCTCTCTGATTACAACCGTTTCTCCTTTAATTGACCTTGGCATGTCATGAACAGTTACTGTAAAGTGGTTTGGTTCACACGTTCCAAATGTCAGTTCCGATTCCGAACACAGCGTTTCTGTAAGAGAAAATGATCCCTGCTCTATCATGGAATTGTCTATTGTAATTCCGGTGCCGACCACTTCCATCAAGATCTGCTTGTCCACAGAGTCCTGAAAATAAAGGTCAGCATATTTATTCTCTTTCAAGTAATCTCTCCCCCGTATCCAATAAATGCAATCCTGAACGAATCATACTCTATCGTCTTCTCGTCTGCATATGATACTTTGTATTCAATGTCGGGCACATAGCACGCCATTGTCACATATTTACCTAATTCCGGCATATATGCTGTCACCATGCACTTTTTTTCAACTTTGTGGATGTACTCATTCAATAGCCGGTCTGCAAATTTCCTCAATTCGCTTTCACCCATTGATGGTGTCTCCCACTCGATTTTTATGACCTTGTTCTTTAATGCATTTCTGTGCAGCTTTCCATCCTCGTCCGTATACGAATCAAGATCCTGACCTTTAATATTCGGAGAATATGTAGATGCCTGAATATACTCAAACGGTACTGTATAGTCTCCTACTTTTATTAAATATCCTCCATATCCCATATCGATTACCTCTAATGCACAAATACCAGATCGCCAGTAGCTGCATAATGTTTCTGTTCTTCCATCCGGACAACTCTGAAAATTCCGTTTGGATCGCCCTCTACTTTGAAAGTCACATTCAGCTGCTGATTTCCATTGCCCATAGCAGATCTCACCGCACGGTATACGCCGTCTGATACAGACGCCACAATCTGGTTATTGTTCATAACGGCTGTATGGCCGCCAATCGTTCCGACAAGCTCCGGGCCCGCTTCTCTTGCAATGAACATCTGGCCGACAGGTGCGCTTATCGTTCCGGATGCATATCGCGCTATATCGTGCCACATTCCTCCATAATAGATTCCGCCATCTGCTTTTTTGGATGCACTTACACCTACTTTTTTTCCGCTGAAAAATCCCGTTACGCTTGACCACAGATTTTTCAGTGCATCTTTCACAAAGCTAATTCCGATCGTAACAGTCTTTCCGCTGCCCCAGGAATTCTTAAATGCATTCCAGACCTTTGACGCAGATGTGTTACTTGAATTCTTTGTACTGAAATATGCTGTTCTCTTGCTTCCCCAACTGTCACTGAATTTCTTCCACAAGTCAGATGCTTTGTCTTTGATCTTTGCTCCGAGCTCAACATATTTGTCTTTCAGGCTATTCCATCCATTTTTCATTTCACTAAGAAAATCCTGCATGAGCTTCTTGAAATTGAGATTTGCAAATTTGGATGTAATGCCATTCCACATACCTTCGATGATGTATTTTCCCATTGGTTCCATCTCTTTTGATGGCGAGTTGATTCCGAATGCTTTCTTTACTCCTTTTATGAACGGATCAAAAATGTTCTCTTTTATCCATGTACCAACATTCTTTAGTGCATCCTTTATTCCCTTGAATATACCCTTTGGTATATTTCCGCCGCATTCTTCGATTTTGTCATCAAAATATTTGTCGATATTTGTAAATGCGTTTCTGATCAGCTCCCCAATTGCCTTTTTGAGATCCATGTACGATTTCAGCGCAGTACCAAGAAGCTCTCCGATATCAGAAGCAAGCGATTTCCAGTCAAATCCTTTAAAGAAATCCACGATTGACGTTCCAATATATGTAAGAGTCTGTTTCCAGTCAATCTCCCCAATTGCTCCAATCAAAAACTGTGACAAACCATGCAGTGCGCCACTAATTGTTTTGCCTATACTGCTCCACTTGATCGATTTAAAAAACGATCCAATTCCATCTACGATTCCTTTTCCAAGAGACTTCCAATCGGTTGTGTAGAACGCTTCACCGACCAGCTCAAACAATCCTGATACAAACGTTCCTATTGTGTCTCCGAGTCCACTCCAGTTGAATGTATTGAAAAATCCTGTCAGCCCACTTCCGATCGCTTTTCCAAGTCCTGACCATCCGAAAGTATGTACAAATGTCTGTGCAAATTCAATTGCTGTGTTCAGGCCATTTGCAACCGTTTCTCCAATCAGTCCCCAGTCTGCCTCTTCAATGAATCCATTTAACAGTGTAGCTAGTCCGCTTGCCACATGCCGTGCACCTTCCTGCTTTGCATTCCAGTCTATCTTTTTTAACGAATCGTTGAGTTTGTCAGCAACCATGCTTCCTATCTCAGACCAGTCATCAGTCCTTAGAATTTCTTTGATCTTATCTGCCAGGCTGGAAATGTTCGGATCAATCTGCTCAGTAGTGAACATATCTTTCGCATCTCCTCCACCACCTGATCCGCTTCCAGAATCTGAACTGATAACGTTCAGCTCGTTAAATGACTGTAGCTGCTTATTCAATTTCTTAGCGGAAGATGATGCAGAATTCAAACCTTCAGCATAATCCTTCACCTGCGTGGTTGCTTTAATCCAGGTACCACTTCCGGTAATTGCAGAAATAAACTGATTGACCTTGTTAATCGCCGCAGTAAGCATATTGATAAACGATGTCAGAGCTGGCGCAACAGCGTTTATGATTGGTGCCGCAAGCGAGCCGAATGCATTTTTTAGTGTCGCGATCGCACTTGTGAGAGCTGACATCTTCGCATTCACATCAGAAGAATACTTCGCAACGTTCTGCGTTCCATCCTTAATGGCAGAGATCATTGCGTTCCATGCCTTTGATGTCCAGTTAAAAACAAGTAGAGAAAGTGCTATTCCCTTTAATCTGGACGCAAATGTTCTGAGCATTCCTCCGCCCTTTTTTGCTCCGGATGCCAGCTTTGAAAATTCACCTGCCGCACCCCTGAGATTGGATGCCAGACCAGATACCTTTTCTCCGGCGGATTTTACTTTTTGCTTAAAAACATCCATACAACTTCCATTCTGCTTCATATTCGCAGACAACTCAGAAATTTTCGCATTTGTTGCAGATAACTGTTCTGCTTTTTGGACGTACTCTTTGGTGTTTTGTATCTGTGGAACAGTGAGGTATGCAGATCCATCAGCCTTCATGCTCTCCATCTCACCCTTTGCATACGCAATGGTCTTTGTCAGCTGTTCGGCATCGTACTGCATGCTCTTAAAGGTCTTGCTGTCACTTTTCCCTCCCATGTCAATAAACTTTGACATTCGATCATTTAATTTGCTAAGTTTATTCTCAGATTCATCAATCTGCTTTTGGACATTTTTAAATTCATCCGTAGGAATTTTCTGTTTTTCCATCTCTCGAAGCTCATCCGTGAGTTTTGTCGCTTTCTTAGCAAGATCACTGAGTTCTCTTGATGCATTTTTCGTATTTATTTTTGTATCGATTTTTATGTATCCATCATACTCAGCCATGCTGCACCTACTTTCTTCCTCGTCTCTCTTCCATCATGCGGTCAAAGTCATCGATCGCAGCCTTTTCTTTCTCTGTATACTCTTTCTTTTCTTCCAACTGTTCCAGCTCATACATCTTTTTCCGCCTGATCAGATTCTGTCTCTCTTCTACACTCGCTCCTGTACGCGGTCGCTCCTGACGCGTCTGCACCACTTGTAAGAAGCTCGACTGTCTGTATGGCATATTCCAGAGAAGACCGCAGAACTTCCACCAGTGCATGTCCGTCTCGGCAAGGTCAATTCCGTAGATCTGTCGGAAGTCTGCGTATATCCGCCACTGGTCAACGTCATAGTCAACCACTCGCTCGCGTGAGTTCTGCACATCCGGATCCGGATGATCATGGAACCATCCGTTGATAAACCACTTGAAGCATTCTACAAATTCCTCGCCTTGCGGATGATCTCTTAATCCATCCTCATCCCCGAACAGCAGCCACAGAAACATATCCGCTTTTTCGTACTCTGTGAGTGCATTATCATACTGCACCTGCATCAGCTGGATGCCAATGTCAAACCCAGTGTTTACGAGATATCCGTTCCACTCTGTCGGAAGGTCATCGAGCAATACATTATTCATGCGCTTTCCTGTGCTCCTGAATCAACTCGTCCTTGGTCTTGTTGTGTTTCTTTCTGTTCGGGTTGTAATTCTTGCGTATTGCTTTTGCCCTAAGATCAAACAGATCGTTCATCACCGGCATAACCTTATTCACAAAATCAATCAGTGCATCTTCGTCAGGGACAAAATCCTCGCTGATCTCATAGCACTCACGGAACACATTGTGGATTGTGTCCTTGCCAAATAGACCATCAATCTCTGCAATCATTTTCTTCAGTACTTCAATCCGCACGTTCGATGCATCTACAATCATTCCTGTTTTTATATCATCCGGAAGCTCCTCAAACGTCTGTTTCTCGTACTCGCTGTACTTTTTCGCGCATTCCTTGGCCTTTTCCTCTCCGGAATTTGCAATCTCTTCCAGATTGTTTGCCAACTCAACGAATTTCTTTGCAGTATCAGCATCCGCAGTATTGATTTTCAGAACTGTCAAAAGTTCCCCTTCAAGGTTACAGATCTCAATTTTCTTTATGCCGTTATCAAAATTTAAACTTGTTGCCATAATTACCATCCTCTCTTAATCCGGGGCGCGAAAGAGAGGAACGCGTCCCGGATATGCTAATTTTCCATTAACACCTAAATTACGTTGAAGACTGCTGCCCTTCCTTTTTTGCCCATGTGTAGGAACCGTCTGGCCCAATTGTAATCGTTCCAAGTTCCACATCTCCGTTTCCATTGATCTGGATCGATGATGTCAGCGTATCGCCGCCAGATCCTCCGGTACTGGATGCACACACTGTAACAGGAACCTTGATGCAGTCTCCTGAACCATCCTTGATATCAGTCTTATAGAATCTGTAATAATCCGTCTCACACTTTTCTCCAGTCGGGAAAGTCTTAAACAGATTGTCGATACACTTCTGCATATCGTCCGAAAGATAGTCCCTTGACGGTGACATGGACAGTGCATATCCCTTTACTGTATTGCTGGCGTTCTTCATGTTTACATACTGTTTGGACTCTGTGTTTGGCCCCCAATCTTCTGTGATCTCTGTGTAACCATCGCCCATCTCTGTCAGTGCTGTAGTAGACCCTGCCAGCTTTCCTGTGTCCAATAACGACACCATGTTTGTACGATCTAATGACATGTTGATTTCCTCCTATTTTTTGTAGAAATACTTTAGTTGCATATTGATACCGTAATCGGCGTGTTTCTCGTCCTGCGAGAATGAAAACACATTGGATGTACGGCTGATTCCTTCCATCTGCATGCGTGTAT
>JALFNQ010000181.1 GCA_022773965.1 Lachnospiraceae bacterium | reverse complement strand
ACCCCTTTTTCTTAATACATACTATCATGCAGAAATTCCAAAATCACAAATGAAAGCATCTTCCCATTGCATACATATCACCCGATCAGCACTTTTTTTCCTTCAAATGCAAATCCATATTTATAAATATTCTCCGCCCGGATGCCTTTTGCAGTCAGCACAGCTTCATACTGCTTTTCTTCGATCTGCTGATGCGCCGCCGCCACCGTATCCTCCAGCGTTTTTTCATCCTCAGGATCATGCACCTTAAATTCCAGAATGAATGCATTCCCATTTGGATCTTTCGGTTCGATCATCACATCGTATCTGCCAAGTCCGCTCTCCCGATTCGATGTGACAGAATATTCACCCGCCAGATCCACGATCAGCCCCAGCACAAAACCGTGATAGAAGTTCTCTGGCTCCTGCCTTTCGGATGGTTTTGTACCGGCATCAAAATAACTGAAAATGTTAAGTGCAACATGATTCATATAGATATTCATTTCCTTTCGATTTCCTGCAAGCAGAGCCTTGACAAAGCCGTTGTAGTCTTTCTGGGTTCTCTTAAACCAGTCGCGAACCAGCCCACGAAACATCCGGCTAACCTCCTGATTCGTAAACGCAAGCTCATATTTAGGATCTTCATACGCCGCCACCTCATTGACTTCCTGATACTGTATGACTTTCAGATAACCGCTGGCAAGCAAAAGACTCCAGACGGCATCCGGATCATCATCCAGCTGATTATATACGATCTGCTCATCAACCGGACACTGGATATGCTCTCCTTTCAGCAATGCTCCAAACAGTTCTTTTACATCTTCGTCCCCTTCCCGGATCAATTTTCCCACCAGACTGTTACTGCTGGTATTTGCCCAATAAGTGGCTATTTTCCCCTTATCAAGAAAATTCAAAATGGACCACGGATTATAAATATCCGCATGACTTCCAAAAATAAATCCGTCATACCACTGCTTGATCTCATCCTTCCTGTCTGTATAACCATACATATCCAGCGCTGCAAATACCTCCGGCTCCGTAAATCCAAAGGAAGTCGCATATTTTTTTGAAGTCGTTGTAACCGCCTCCAGATTATTCAGATCAGAAAAAATAGATTCCTTACTCACCCGGGTAATACCGGTCATAATTCCTCTTTCAAGATATGGATTCGTCTTAAACATGGCGTTAAATAAATTTCTTGTAAAAGAAACCAATTCATCCCAGTATCCATTTACATAACTCTCCTGCATCGGGGTATCATATTCATCCAGAATGATAATGACATTTTTCCCATAATACTGGCGCATAAATTTTGCCAGATAATGAATAGACATGGAAGCCTCCGCATCATCCATGTCAGGATTGACCCTCTGATAAAACATACGGTCATTCTCTGTAAGTTGATCTCCTTCGATCAAAAATTGATTTCTAGCGTAAAGTTCTGCGATTGCCTGACAGATTTTCTTTCTAGTTGTCACAAAATCCGTCTCTTTGATATTCGCAAAAGATAAAAAAATAACCGGATAGGCTCCCTGTAATTTACGGTATTTGTCATCCTTCCAGATTGACAAGCCTTCAAAGAGATCTGACCGACCGGTATAGTCTACGGAAAAAAATGCCTCAATCATACTCATATTCAGTGTTTTTCCAAAGCGGCGCGGTCTGGTGATCAGTGTCACATCATCGCCATTCTCCCACCATTCCCTGATAAAATCTGTTTTGTCGATATAAAAGTAATTTCCCTCTCTGAGTTTTTCAAAGCTTTGTAATCCGATTGCAACTGTTTTTGCCATCTTCTATGCCTCCACCTGTTTGACACAACAAAAAATCCGCTATACTTCTTCAATTACAAATAGTATAGCGAATTTTTATAGAAAATACAACGATTACAGTTTTGCAAATCTCATCACCGGACATGCAGCCGCCTCACCGAATCCCTCTCCACGATCCTTGCCTCAAACTCATAGTTTGCATCAAAA
Source organism: Lachnospiraceae bacterium (assembly GCA_022773965.1). Classification (GTDB taxonomy): domain Bacteria; phylum Bacillota; class Clostridia; order Lachnospirales; family Lachnospiraceae; genus W0P33-017. The sequence goes on along the minus strand of JALFNQ010000181.1, from coordinate 29,950 downwards.
AACGGATCGCGGATCATGCGCAGAAGATTCTCAGACGCTTTATGACCGAGCTGTTCCATCGGGTGTGGAATGGTGGTAATACCAACATCCCCCAATGTCGCCAGATTGGCATCATCCACACCGACAACCGAGATATCATCCGGCACGCGAATGCCTGTTTTTTTGAATATGTCCAGTACCGCATATGCGACTTCATCATTGTAGCAAAACAGCGCGGTACAGCCCGCCGCTCGCTCAAGTATGCGGCCCGCCTGTTTTTCCATGTGGCGGACATCCTCCGTATCCAGCCATAAAACATTCCGGTCAGCAATCTCCAAGCCGGATTCATACATCGCATCTGCAAAGCCGGAGCAGCGGATCTGCCCCTGCAGATCATCCAGTTTAAAAATACCACCAATTTTCGTATGCCCCATACGGATCAGATATTTTGTCATTTCATAGCCTACCATATGGTCATTCAGCGACACATGCGGAATACTTAGCGCCGGATAAAAACTGTTGAGAAACAGGATCGGTATGCGCCGTTCCATGATCTTCCGATAAAGGCTGAGATTCGGATTGGGAATCGCACTCTTCGTGGTCTCCACAACAATTCCTGCCACCTCATCCCTTCTGATGATGTCCTCCAGAATCGTTCGCTCCCGTCCATGCTGATTATTAGTAAAAGCGATCTGCACAGAATATCCACCTTCCAGAAGCACATTTTCAATGCCCCGTATCATTCGTGGAAAAATGTATCCGTCCACGTAAGTAGTCACCACCGATATACGCATTCTCTTCGCAAGATTTACCTGACGGTTATCGTTAATGTAAGTGCCGCTTCCACGCACACGGCGCAAAATTCCTTCCTGTTCCAGCAACCCGATTGCACGGCGCACCGTCTGGCGGCTGACGCCAAACATCTCTCGCAACTCATTTTCGGAATACAGCTTTTGCCCCGCGTTCATCTTTTTTTCCTGAATCTGTTCGTTGATCCATCTTGCCAGCTCCGCATATTTCGGAACTGATTTTTCTGTTTTCATTCTCAAACTCTCTCCAAAAAAATATCATTTTTCTGATTGGATATACCTGATGCTTTAAATTACCATATGTGAAAAAGAAAAGGCTGCCCGTTTCCCAGACAGCCTTTGTTCTTTCTCTCATAATAAGATGATTTAGCCTTTCTTTCTCTTAGAAATTACGTCCACGGTAACTGCACCGAGAAGAACTGCACCTTTTACAATTTTCTGAATATCGGTAGACCATCCATACAGTGACATACCGTTGTTCAAGATACCCATGATGAACGCTCCGACTACTGCTCCAAGGATCGTTCCGGCACCACCGGCTACGGCTGCACCACCAATGTAGCAGGATGCGATGGCATCCATCTCGAATCCATCACCGGCCTTCGGTGTAGATGAGGCATTACGTGCAGAGAGAACGATACCTGCTACTGCACTGAGCAATCCCATGTTGGTATATACCCAGAAAAATACCTTATTTGTATCAATACCGGAAAGGTTTGCTGCCTTTCTGTTACCACCAAGTGCGTAAATCTGACGACCTGCAACTGTCTTGCTGGTGATAAATGCATATAACGCGATCAGAATAACCATGATCAGCAGTACGAAAGGAAGTCCATTGTAACGAGCCAGCTTGTAGAAGAAGAACCAGATGATCACCAGCATCACACCTAATTTCAATGCGGTCTGCCATACAGGATTAGTAGCAAAGTTGTATTTCTTTTTTGTAGCAATGCTCTTCATCTCAGCAAGGATCAGCGCTGCAGAAGCGATGATCGCAACTACGATACAAACGATATCCAGCTTGCCGCCGCCAACTTCGATCTGATATGCAGGAAGGAAGCCTGCACCAATGTAAATGTAGCTATCCGGTAACGGTCCCTTTGTCTGTGCCTGTAATAAGGTATATGTAAGACCACGGCCCATCAACATGGTTGCCAGCGTTACTACGAAAGGCGGAATGCCTAAGTAAGCGATAAAGAAACCTGCGAACATACCAACTGCAAGACCAATTAAGAGTGCAACTGCAATTGCAACCCACATATTTGCCTTGTAATCTACTAAAAGGATACCAGCAGCAGCACCGGTCAATGCTACGATCGAGCCGACACCCAGATCAACGTTACCAGTCAGTACGCAAAGCAACATACCGATCGCCAGAATCACAACGTATCCATTCTGCATGATCAGGTTATTGATGTTTGCAGGTGATAAGTTCTTTCCACCTGTCATAATTGCAAAAATCACATAAATCGCAATCAACGCAAGAAACATTCCATACTGTTTCATGTCAAGATTTACTACTTTTTTCTTCTCATTCATTTCTGTCACCCTTTCTGTTATGAGCCATAACACACTGCATAATCTTTTCCTGTGTCAGTTCCTCCCTGCTCAGCTCGCCTGCGATCTGACCCTCGTTGATAACATACGTTCTGTCGCATGTACCGATGATCTCCGGCATTTCGGAAGAAATGACGATGACTGCCTTGCCTGCCTTTGCAAGTTCGTTAATAACACAATAAATTTCATATTTAGCACCTACGTCAATACCTCGTGTAGGCTCATCCAGAATCAGTACATCCGGCTGTGTCAGCATCCATTTTGCCAGCACTACCTTCTGCTGATTACCACCGGAGAGGGAACCGACAACCTGCTCGATGGAATTTGCTTTTACATTGATTCTCTTTCTGTATTCCTCAGCTGCAACGATCTCGTCATTGCCATTGATCACACCATGTTTCGAGAAGAACTTCGGCCGCGCTGCAATCGTCATATTTTCTTTGATATCTCCGATCAGGTTCAGACCATAGGTCTTTCTGTCCTCAGAAACATATGCCAGCTTGCTGGCGATCGCCTCTCTGACGTTTCTCATCTGAACCTCTTTCCCGTTGATCTTTACAGTACCGGAGATCTTCTGCCCATAGCTGTGTCCAAATACGCTCATCGCGAACTCGGTACGGCCTGCACCCATAAGTCCTGCAAGTCCAACTACCTCGCCTGCACGAACATGAATATTAATATTCTTTAAAACCTGACGGTTCGCATCATCGGGATGATATACATTCCAATCCTTTACCTCAAAGATCGTGTCTCCGATCTTCACACCCTTACGCTCCGGATAACGATTGGTCATCTCTCGTCCAACCATTCCCTTGATCACGCGATCCTCAGTAAACTCATCCTGGCCCTTGATCAAAGTCTCGATCGTCTTACCATCACGGATGATCGTAACTGCATCAGATACATATTCAATCTCATTTAATTTATGAGAGATGATAATACAGGTAATCCCCTGCTTTTTCAACTCTAACATGATATCAAGAAGCTTCCGGCTCTCCTCGTCATTCAAAGCCGCCGTGGGCTCGTCCAGAATCAGAAGCTCTACCTTCTTTGCCATCGCTTTTGCGATCTCAATCAGCTGCTGCTTGCCGACACCCAGTGAATTGACCGGCACATTGACATCCTCGTGCTCCAGTCCTACCTTCGCCAGCATCTCCTGTGCGTGCTTTCTGGTCTTTGTCCAGTCGATGACACCTTTCATGGCTAACTGCTCATTACCCAAAAATACATTCTCTGCAACCGAAAGAAGCGGACTCAGTGCCAATTCCTGATGGATAATAACGATACCCTTTGCCTCACTGTCTCGCAGATTATGGAATTTACAGGTTTCCCCCTTGTATACAACATCACCGGAGTATGTACCATGCGGATACACGCCCGACAATACATTCATCAGTGTGGATTTTCCTGCTCCGTTTTCACCGCACAGGGCGTGGATCTCACCACGTCTCACCTTCAGATTTACATCGTCTAAGGCTCTCACACCTGAAAACTCTTTGACGATATGGTTCATTTCCAAGATGTAATCCGACATTTTTCCCAACTCCTTTACTTAAAAATTGTTCGTTTCTGCATGTCTCGTTCCGTAACTGTTCAGTAACTTCACAGTCTTGATCTACGCGGTTCCGCTTTGATCTGTCCTGAACAGTTTACCCTATTTCGTTTATTAGGAAAAAAGAGGGTGGCAACAAGCATGTGCCACCCTGCATTTGTTTTCCGGATTACTCAGCTAACTGCTCTTCTGTATAATATCCGCCATCTACAATAATTTCCTTGTAGTTATCCTGATCAACAGCTACCGGTGTACACAGATAAGAAGGAACTACGATCTTTCCGTTGTCATACTGCTCGGTATCATTGATCTCAGGCTCTTTGCCCTCAAGCACTGCCTGTACCATGGTTACACACTTCTCTGCTAAGAGACGGGTATCCTTGTAGATAGACATTGTCTGCTTGCCGGAGATAATGTTTTTGGTTGCCATAAGCTCTGCATCCTGTCCAGTGATTAGAGGCCAGTTGTCTGCGGTATATCCAGCACCCTCTAAAGCTGCCTTACATCCATAAGCGAAACCGTCGAATGCGGTTGCACAGATATCAAGATCCTCGTCAGCATAGAAACCTGTTAAGTAGTTCTCACAGTTCTGCTGAGCGGTCTCCTGAGACCATCTTAAGATACAGGTATCATCAAATGATGTTCTGCCTGACTTACATACTAATGTACCATTGTCTAAGTAGGGCTGAAGAACTTCCATCAGACCTGCATATAACATATGAGCGTTGTTATCATCAGGTGAGCCCATGAAGAACTCGATGGTATATGTCTCAGAAGTATTTGCTAAATCTTTCTTCTCCTCAATATACTTACCGATTGCAGTACCAACACCCTTGTTATCGAAGGTTGCGTAGTAAGAAACAGCATCGGTATCCATTAACAGACGGTCATAAGCGATGATCGGGATGCCGGCATCCTTTGCCTGTGCCTCTACGTTTACAAGTGCGGAAGAGTCGATAGATGCGATAACTAAGCAGTTCACACCAGATGCGATCATATTCTCGATCTGAGATACCTGCATCTGAACATCGTCCTCTGCATACTGAAGATCTACTTCATAACCAAGCTTCTCCAACTGCTCCTTCATGTTCGCACCATCGTTGATCCATCTCTCAGAAGACTGGGTAGGCATTGCAACACCGACCTTCTTGCCGTTTGCCTCTGCTGCAGGAGCCTCCTCTGCTGCATCATCTGCGGGTGCTGCATCATCTGTTGCAGTATCCTCAGTTGCCGCTGCATCATCTGCAGGTACAGATGCCTGATTGGTACCACATCCAACGAGCATGGTAGCTACCATTGCGACGCTAAGTAAAGCGCCTAAAATTTTCTTTTTCATGTTCCTATTCCTCCCTCATAGTGATTGTTTGATCTGTACATGCAACTTGTACGTTTCTGTTCAAAGTTGTACTTTTCTGGTTGCTTTGTTCATTTTTCCGAGAATATTTTTCTTTAACAAATATTTTTGTCATTATATTGCACGAAAAAAAACAGATGCGTCGCCGTTTTATGTACATTTTGCCGTGGTTTTCATCCCACAACATGGTTATATTATACAAATATCTCTTTCATTCGTCAAGTCCTTTTTCCAGATATGTACAATATCTGTACAATTTTTCAAAGTTGTACAGATACAACTTTGTTCATGATTTTTCTTATTTGTATCAAAAGCAATCGATTGTTTTTCCTGTAAAATGTACAAAAAACCGCCACATTTCTGCAGCGGTCTCATCCGTTCAAATGTATTTATTCATCGTCTATTTTGCCCTTTATTCCGTCCGTTTCTTCATCCTCAATCTTTTTCATGGTACTCGCCAGACGCTTGCAATCCTCGTCCCTGGCAAAAGCCAGCTGCTGCTCCTTCTGCATCCGGGCATATTCATCCCTCTCCTGATGTAAAAAGATCCGAACACCTATGTCCGAAATCAGCATGCAAAGCAATGTCAACACACCTGCAACGAGCAATGCCCAGTACGCAAAACCATCCACATTTCCCGTCACGGACCTCAGATCGAATAGAAGCAATACTGATGAAAGAAGTGTGAAAAGTGAGATCACCAGTACTGCGATCCACGCTTTTTTTCGCATAATATGCAGCTGCAATGCCTGCTGAAGCATCACAACTGCCACCGCCAGCACCAACAATCCTACAAAAACCGCAATCTGCGCGGTCAGCTGCTCTGCGCGCGTCAATGCACAGCCGCCAAGGATCACGATCAATGCGCCACCTGAAAAACCATAGTCATGGATACTACGGTATGCCTCCGTTACAAAATATTTGACAATCAGGCCGATGCCCAACGCGATGAGCAGTGTGCTGATCATATAGATCAGGTACAGATCCCGGATTCCGTCCACAAACAACATAACACTGCCGACAAGAATAAACAATGCGGCTACCGTCACCAAAAATATCGTTCCCAGCCGGCCGGTTGTCTGTGTCAATTGATCCTGTGGCATCACATAGTTTTTTTTCTGTTTATTTTTCTTTTTTTCCATCGTTTATCTCTCGTATACGATCGTCTCTGCCAGTGATGCTGCCGCTTCTTCTCCTTCATAATACGCTAAAATTGCAAGTCCAAAGTCAATCGCCGTTCCCATTCCGCGACTTGTGATGATATTTCCGTCACGCACAGCCGGCTCACAGGTCACGACAGCTCCTGTCAGCTGATCTTCCATACCAGGATAGCAGATAGCTTTTTTGTCCTCCAGCAGGCCAAGCTTTCCGAATACAGTCGGTGCTGCACAGATCGCTGCGATCAGTTTGCCGTCTGCGTGTGCTTTTTTTAGCTGTTCGCACACGCCCTCATGCTCTCCGAGATTGATCGTACCAGGCATACCTCCCGGGATCACCAAGGCATCATAGCTGTTAAAATCCACTTCCTCAAACTGCAGATCTGCCTCTACGGTTACTCTGTGTGAACTGATCACTTTTCTTTCTCCTGTCACAGATATAATATCGCAGACCATTCCTGCCCTACGCAAAAGATCTACGACCGTCAGCATCTCTATTTCCTCGTAACCGTTTGCTACCAGCATTCCTACTCTTTTATCACTCATGATCACACGCTCCTTTGTCTGATTTTTTCCGAAATACAGGTCAAGTATGACATAATCTGCTCATTTTTTCAATATCTGCAAAGAATTTGTATTGTTACCTTTCACACAGTAGCCAGCATTTACTGCAGGCTACGTGCCAAAAACATACATGAGCCATGAATTTGGCGATTTTGCATGCAAAGCATCGCCAAATTCGTTACATTTCAGGCTGAGGTCTGAAATGTAACCTTTGTATTATGCTTCATATAGGTCACTGGCGTGATAAGCTTGCATCTGCCCCCGTCTATGATGTATACTCAACTCCGGAAACATGTACAAGCATAATCGAAAGTGAGGTATCATCCATGGAAATAGAGCGCAAATTTTTACCAATACAGCTTCCGGAGCATCTGGAAAACTACGAAATGCACCGGATCGAGCAGGGTTATCTGAACACAGACCCTGTCATCCGCATCCGACGCTCAGATGACGATTACTATCTGACCTATAAATCAAGGGGACTGCTGGCCAGAGAAGAATATAATCTGCCCCTGAATGCCAGAAGCTATGAACATTTAAAACCCAAAGCAGATGGCCGCGTCATTGAAAAAAGCCGTTATCTCATTCCGCTGAATGACCGGCTTACCGTGGAGCTGGATGTATTTGAGGGCGATCTGGCTCCGCTGATCCTGGCAGAGGTGGAATTTCAAAGCGAAGAGGAAGCAAAGGCTTTCACCCCGCCCGCATGGCTGGGGGAAGATGTTACCTATGACCCGCATTATCATAATAGCACAATGAGCAGGCCGGATTACAAACTGTAATCCGGCCTGCTCCCGTTACATATAAAAATGTTCTATCGAAATCTGTTGATCTCATATTTCTGTTTTGCCTGTAAGCAGCCCTTCAGCTGGCGATACCGCTCATCAATATCCCCATCCGGGATGACCACATCTATAGAAACTGCCATCGTATCGATCAGATAATCATTCAGATCCAGCTGCATACGATATAGGATCTCCAGCTTTTCCTCGTAGGTATCAGCATCCAAAAATGCCATCAATGCCTCAAACTGTGCCGGTTTTTCCTCTGTTGAAGCGTCATTTCCAGCATGATTCTCCTGCTCTTTATTGAATTCCATATCACATTCTCCTATTCCCGACATACGGTATCACCGCAGGTAACGGTATCCTGCTGCCGGTTCATTTTTCATAGTTACCTTTCCGCAATACTAACCGTACATCCGGTTTAACATGTCTGTGGCTTCCGACAGAAAATCCCGTTGAAATTCCAGATTTCCGCTATAGCCCTTGACGATCAGATCATTGACCTCATCGATCAGATGATAGGTGTCAAAATCATCCACACCCAGCTGATTACAAAGCTCTGCCTGATGATCTGCCTCATGTTCACTGTGGATATGATGCGCTTTTGCCTTATCCTTCATAATCTCATCACCAAGAGGCACACGATTCAGATCTGCACTGCCCCGGGCCACCAGTGTATCATCATCAAACTGCTGTGATGCATTTGCCTTTGCCTTCTGGAGAATCGAATTTTCCTGCGGCGGACGCTGTCCACCACTTCTCTTTTGCTGTGATGCCTGCGATCCGGTACGCCCACTCTGTTGTGCCGTCCTCGTGTTTCTTTGCTGCGATGCATTCCGGGCTGTGTTTGCAGTACTGCCCCAGCCGCCTGTCTGCGACTGATGACTTGGAGAGCTCTGAACGCCCCCGCGCCGGTTCGTCTGTGCCTGCTGCCGCGGCACATTTGGCTTTGTCTGTCTGCTGTTTTTCTTTGAGGCACTCACACATCGGATCACGATATACATGACAACCACAAACCATATGATTCCAGCCATACCTTCATTTCCTTTCTACTACAACTAATTAGAAAAAACTACATCAATTCTCGTAGCGCGCCAGCTCCAGATCCATGACCTGCTGCATCTCTGCACTTTCAACCGGTGCCTCGCCAAGATCAGATGCCTTTCCCGTGCTGTCCATATACAAAAACTTGCGCTCTGATTTGTCCTCACCCCGGACGATCATATAGTAGCCCGGACGATCCACCCCTTTATGCCAGGTCGCATAAATACGGATGCAGCCGCCCTGCTCCAGCTTCTTTGTAGGCATAGACATATGGATCAGATCCAGCTGTGGGCTGATGCCCAGCTGCATGACCTCAAAATCGTCCTCTGTGTAGGGAATCGGAAGCTTATTCTGATACTGATCCTTAAAAAACTGGAACAACACTTCACTGTCTATACTGTCAAAATATTCTTTTCCTTTCGTATAAATGCTATGGGGTAAAAGCACATACTCCACATTTTTGCGTGCCAGCAGATGGAACTGTGCCGGTGTCACCTGCTGCTCCACCCGTGGCCTGATGACAAAATTATTGGAAAACGGATTCACCACTACACCCACCACCGGATTTTTCGCGTTTTTTGCATAATTCATACAGGCATCAAAGGTCATCTCTATCATGCCATTATGCTTTTTATCCTTCGGAAGCTGTGCCAGTGATGTATAGATCGCCAAAAACTGCTCTTTCTTTGCATTCTGGATCAACAGCGGGATCGGTCGTGCATCCTTCGGCAACCGTACCGGCTGTCCGGTTCGCATCACCTCTTCCTGCATTGCTGCAAGTGTCTCATTCTCCGGAAATGTCACCGGCACAAAAAAATGGGCATCGTGTATTTTAGCCATCAGATCCTTCGATTGTTCCGGTGTCATTCCTTTCTTGTACTCCTCTAAAAGTCCTTCAATTTCCTGCATCCGTGTCTGATTCTCTGTCATATCCTTTCGTTCCTTTCCGATTCAGTTTCTTTTATCTATGATTCTCATCGAAATGAGCCGAGCAGTGTTCCTGCATCACCTGTGATAAACCAGTCGATGCTGGCCAGTTTTCCCCGCCATCCATAGGATACATCCGTATAGTCCCGTCCTATGACGCAGACCATCTTGTAAATACCGGTCTGTCTCAGGCTGACCCCATAGGATACACCACTTTTCTGTTTAAAGGGTATGGAAATAAACCCCTTTGTCAGTGTCTCACGGTCTGTGCCGGAAGTAAACCTTGAGATCACGATTTTTTTCCTGTCCGAAGTATCAGCCATATACGTTTTATCACCAAGGATCGTATAACTGATATTTTCCTCAAATTTGAGTGAATACTGTTCTTTCTTCCCGGTCTTTAAATTGTACTTGTAATTATTTCCTGTCGGATTTGTAAAATACAATTCCCTGCTGCCAAAAATGATCTGATCATCACTCACAAGCTTTGCAACTGTCTTTTTCTTACCATCCACCGTCAGCTTTTTGATCGTTCCATTCCAAAAATTGCCGCTGCCCTCATAAGAACCGAAATTGTAATACAGTTCGCCGTCAATCTGTCTGACATCTGACACCTGAAACACTGCATTGGAATCTTCCACCACCCGTTTTTCAGTGGCAATGCGGATCAGCTGGTTGGTAGCAGTATGCAGCCGGTACAGCGCGAGCTTATCCGTCTTCCCATCATAAATATAATAGTAGCTGTCATTTCCAACCGTACCCACATAATCCAGCACCTGACCGGCCTTTACAGTACGGATCGAGGTATTCTTTCCGGTAGCGATATTTTTCACATACAGGCGGGACTGCGTCTCATTTACAGTTCGGATGCAATAAATATTTTCGCTATTTGCATAGCATACAACACCCCCACACACCGTCTGTAGATCATCCCCATTCAGTCGGCAGGAGCGCACCTCCCACCCGGAGTTATCATTTGGTGCCGTATAATACAGCCGCTGTCCACATACTGCCATTTTCACGATCGTTCCCGATTCTTCAACAACCTTCGATGCCTTTCCCGTTGCCACCTTCATACGCCAGATCCCACAGCTTCCATCCGTCTCCGAGGTCCGTATATAATAAATATAACCTCCCTGACCGATCATATCCGCATATGGCTGTACAAAAGTGCCCGCCGCCGCATACACCGTCACAGGTTCATCTACAGCAAAACCGCATATCAGAGCAAAAATCAATAGTATACCCGCACAAAAATGAGTCACCTTTTTCATGTTGCAATCCCCCTGCTATTTTTTCAATTTGATCTTACATACTGCCTTCTTTTTGCTTCCATCCGTTGTTGTCGCAGTAATTTTTACCGTATGTCCGATTCCTGCCTTTTTGACCTTTACCACACCTTTACTATTCACAGTAGCATACTTTGTATTGCTGGATTTCCATGTCACCTTCGCATTTGATGTATCAGAAGGTGATACCTTCGCCTTGAGTGTCAACGTTTTTCCATATTTGAGGGTAGCACTGGTTTTATTTAATGTTACCTTTGTCGCCAATGTGGTAAATCCCGCTGCATCAACCACACCGCCGGTCTTACACTTATCAGAAAGACTGTCCACCTTTCGCACACTCTTCATGAGCAGGCTGCGCACCTGTGCTGCTGACAGCGTTGGGTTAGCCGCTGCGAGAGTTGCCACTGCCCCGCTGACGATCGGTGCCGCCATGGAAGTGCCCTCCAGACATGTGTATGCGCCGAAGGCCTTCGTATCCGGATCCGCTACTGAAATGGCAATATCATCAAGATACCACAACAGCTCCTGTCTCAGCGACTGTATGGAAATATCCAGTCCTACGATACGCATATAGGTTCTTCCATCTTTTTCAACAAAACGGGACTGCTGGGGAGTGCTGACCATATTTTCCGCCTTCCAGCAGATCTCACTGCCCGATCCGGAGCCATCTAAAAAGGATACATAGTAGGTCGCATTCTGATCCAGATTCAGATCTGTCACGTCCACATAGATGGAACCGGCCACCTCACTATTGGGTGAGGCCATAAAACTGTTTCTAGTGATATTTAATTTCAGGTAGCCATTTGCGGCATTTTTCACCTCCGTGACATTCACGGTATAATCTGTCGGGATTCCCAGCTCCTGCGCCGTATAATAGGTCTGCCATGTCTGCCCCTGCGGCAGGATATTGTCGGAGGTGTCACTAAATCGATTGAAATAGACAGACAGCTGCTTTTGTGTCGCGCTGTCATAAATTCCCGGCAAATAAGTATCTTTCGTATATGTAGACAACATATTGCTGCCCGGTGCAAACAGATCCACCGTATTCGCACCGTAATCTGAGTAGCAGGCCGCCTGATCCTGCTCATTGGATGCCCCGACGATCACCACGTACGGACTGTCAAGATCATATGGCGTAGGAATCGCCTGGTTCACATGATCCCAGTCCACATGAGCATTCCCCGCTGCAAATACCGACAACGCCCCCAGCTCACCAACTGCATTGATCGCCTGCGCAAGGATGCCGTTCTGATCATAACTGCCACCCCAGGAACAATTGACCGCCTTCACATTCACTCCGGCCTTCATGGCATCATAAATATATTCATAGGACGCAATGATCGCCGCATCCGTCATATCTGTGCTGTTGTCACTGACCGCCTTGAGTGCCATAATCTTTGCCTTTGATACGCCGGTGATCCCGATTCCGTTGTTGCCTGTCGCAGCTGCAATTCCGGATACATGTGTACCATGTCCATTAGAATCCATTGGATCATCGTCAATATCGCCAAAATCATATCCATATGTACCCGGCAGCAGGTCGGGATAGGGATTCTTCCACACACTGTCTGCCAGATCCGGATGATTGTAATCGATACCCGTGTCGATCACCGCGATCACAGGTGTCTGTTTACTTGTGACACTCTGCCTGGAAAGGCGGATCCCACTGCTCAGCGTGCCCGAACCATTCAGATACCACTGTGATGTCTGATAGGGATCTGATGCGTACAGCTGCCGGTACTGATTCGCACACACACCATCCACGTAGTACTGTTTCAATGCCAGCTGCATCAATTCTTCCGTGGTATATTTATCCGAAGTCAGATGGACGATATATTTTTCTTTCCCGGTCTGCTCATCCACTCCGAAGCCGCTCACTGCTTCCACCTGTACATCCGCATCAAAGCGGTAGGTTCCTTCCTGTACAAGAGCTGCCGCCTCTGTCGCCTCCATGGACACAAGCGCCTCGCCTTCCACATAGGTGCCATCTTCCAGCTCCTCCACAGCCGCCGCCAGCAGCTGTGATGTTTCCACCACCCGCGCCTGTGCAGCCCAAACAGTCTGTAGCGGCATCATTTGCGCGCTGACCGCCAGCACAGTGAACAAAATGCCAGTCAAACGTCTTTTTTTCATATTAAATTTCCTCGCTTCATCTATCAGTCATAGAAATATTAGTCCCCCATAGTATAACACACTACATCAAAATTGTGCTATATTATTTATCATGATAACCAAAAAGGCCACGCCCTAAGAGCATGACCTTTGATCTGTTTTATCTTTTATATGTATTATTCCCTGAAATTACCGGCCATATTGATCAAGAACTCTGCATTGGTCGGTCTCCCGTTTAAATTATCACATGGATAAGGATACATTTCCTGTAACGTGCGCAGATTGCTCCGCTTCCACACGGATTCAATCGCATTGCGGATCGTCCGTTCCACACTGCAGACCGTGCTTCCCCGCATAGCCGCTACCTTTGGATAAATGTCACTTGTTACGCGGATCGGTCGTCCGCGCTCGATCTGCGTAATGAGCAGGATCGCTTCCACAATATTATAAAAACCTGTCTGTCCCTGACGAAAGCCCATGCGTACAAGCTCGCGCTCAATGCACATCCGCTTCGCCTTTCCTCCATCGTCAAAAAAGGTATGCTTTGCATCTCCCAATGATACATGATCGCCTCTGATGACTGTATCCATCGTTGGGTTCCAGACAACAACTGCCATCCCCTGTGCCTGCAAGTACTCTAAAAGCTGTTCTCCTTTTCCAGTTTCAAATACTGTGCCGTTCATAAAACCAACTCCTTTTCAAGTTTTCGCAGCCCTCCTGCAACTGCGCTATTACAAACAGGGCCATTCAATAGTTCTGCTCCTGACAAGTCGTAGGTTAACACATTAGCACGAAAAAGTGAAGAGTTGTGCCAAAAATACAAAAAACTAGTCGATTTTTGCAAATTTTTAACAAAAATACGACAAATATCGCTCCTTTACAATGGTACTGAAATTACGGCTGATAGGGATGTGTCTGCCATCCTGCATGGTCATCTGATCCTTCTGATAAACATCCACGGCATCCAGATTCACCACAAAGGACACATGGGTCTGCACAAAGCGGTCCTCTGCCAAAAGCGGTTGAAGCTTATTCGCAAAGGATTCTCTGAGTGTGACACTCTCATATACCTTTCCGGTATTTGTGGTAATATGTAACACCTGATTTTTTCTCTCAACGTACATGATCGAGGAAAAACGCAGTTTCTGTTTTCCCTCGATCGTGTTGACCATAAAATATTTCACTGGATCCGCTTTCATGCGCGCCACCGCATAGTCTAACGTTTCGAAGAAGGGCCTGGGTCTGACCGGTTTCACAAAATAGCGCAGCGCAAATACATTAAATGCGTTCATGGTATCCCCCTCTGAGGATGTGATGAAAACGATCGGGTTCTGATGGTAGCGCAAACGGATCTCACGTGCCAGCTCAATCCCGTTGCCATCCGGAAAAAAGATATCCAGCAGATACAGATCCGATTCGATGTGATCAAGGTCTTTCTCCAGCGCTACCGGAGAATCATATTCCAGAATCTTCAGATCCGTAATCTCACGCTGCTTCTTATATTCTAAAAGAAGCGCCCGCAGAACCTCCCGGCCGATTGCGTTATCATCACATATGCTGACTATCATTACCATTACCCTTCTCTTTCTTCATTCCATTGTATACTATTCTAGTGATTCACACTCCTTATAAATGTCGACAAATTTTCGTTTTATTCGACCGTTATCTGCAGACGAACCGGATTATGGTCTGAATTTACAAACCCAAGATCCACTGTTTCCAGCTTTTCCACCTTCAAATTATCCGAAACCAGATAACCATCGATCACATAGTACTGAAACAGCGGACTTCTGCTGTCATAGGGACGATCGAGAGAACGACAGGATGGCAACCTGTCATCCATCAGACTTTGCATACAGGAAAATGACTCTGTTTCTATAATTCCCGGTTCCCACAGCTTTTCATCCTGCTGGGGATATTTTGACAGCTCCACCGTATCCAGCGTCTGGTTGAAATCACCGCCCGCGATCACATAGTTTCCCTTATTTACCTCTTCCTGCAAAAAATCTGCCAGTGCCCGCGTCTGCGCTTCCTTTCCGGCGCCGTCATCATAGGCCTCTAAATGAAAGTTGACAACAACAAGCTCTCTATCACTGTCCTCTATAGGAATACGATTCACCAAAAGGCATCGCTTTAAATTCGCCAGCCGGACCGGATAAGAAAAAGGGCACGGCAACGACACGCGTTCTCCCTCTGTCGCCGGATAAGCGCTGAAGGTCACCTGTCCTGCCTGTTCCCTTCCAACCGGCGGAATGGGATACGGCACAAACAGCGTCTTAAAGTTGTACGCCATCCAGTTTTCATAGGAAAGCCCTGCTTTTTCCAGCCCCTGTGCGATCATTGCCCGCTCGTCTATATAATAGGAATGGGTTGATTTTTCATCCACCTCCTGAAGCAGCAGCAGATCTGCCTCCTCCCCGGACAAAAAGTCCGTGATGGCAGCTATATTTTCCTGCACCCGCTCTTTTGTAGAAGGCTTTACCTGCGTTCCGCCATCCATAAAAAAGTCCGCATTATCTCCAAGGGCACCAAAGCCGATATTCCAGGATACGATATTGACCGTATCTCCCACCTTTAACCGTTTTTGTGCCTTGCCAAGATGCGCCACCTTTTCCACCTCGGCCGGCTTGTACTCCGTCACCGTGAGTACCGTCAAAAGAATCAGAACAGCAGCCAGCACAAGCCCTATAATGATCACAAATACAAGACCGACTCGTTTTCCTGTCTTTTTCATCCTTCCACTCCGATCAGTTCATCCATCAGTGCCCAAATTTCGTCTCTTCCCTGCTTTGTCTGGGCCGAAAAGGGGATCACGATATTCTCTGCCTGTAACCCGAGACCGGTACGCACCTCTTTTAATGCCTTTTGTACCTGTGAGCGTTTGAGTTTATCCAGCTTTGTGGCGATGATGATGGGCTGATAGCCCTGATAAACGATCCAGTCATACATCGTCTTGTCGTTGGCACCCGGCGTATGGCGGATGTCGATGAGCAGAAATACTGCTTTCAGCTGTTTGCTCTTATGCAGATAATTTTCGATCATCTTTCCCCATTTTTCCTTCTCAGACCGGGCTACCTTTGCATAACCGTAGCCCGGCAGATCCACCAGATACATTGCCTGATTGATATTGTAGAAATTGATCGTCTGCGTCTTTCCCGGCTGGGACGATGTGCGCGCCAGCGATTTGCGGTTCATGAGCGCATTGATGAGTGAGGATTTTCCCACATTTGATTTTCCTGCAAAAGCGATCTCCGGCAGCCGGTTATCCGGTATCTTACTCGTGATTCCACAAACAGTCTCCAGACTTACTTCTTTAATTACCATCACATGCCTCCTTTACCAGCACGATCTCCAGTACATCCTTCATGTGCTCCACCGGGACGATGGAAAGTCCCTTTGTGATCTCTGCCGAGATCTCCTCCAGATCTTTTTCATTCTTTTTCGGTATGCAGACGGTTTTTACACCTGCATTTTTCGCTGCCAGCAGTTTTTCCTTCAGACCGCCAATAGGCAGCACCCGTCCGCGCAGCGTGATCTCTCCGGTCATAGCCACATCCGCTCTGGCGGGAGTATTGGTCACCGCCGACAGCATGGCAGATGCCATTGTGATACCTGCTGAGGGTCCATCCTTTGGCACTGCGCCCTCGGGGATGTGGATATGGATATCATGCTCGCTGAAAAATTCTTTTTCCACGCCGTAATCCATGCTGACAGACCGCACAAAGCTGAGGGCGGTCTGGGCAGACTCCTTCATGACATCACCCATCTGACCGGTAAGTTTCATTTCACCTTTTCCAGGCATCAGATTAACCTCGACTTCCAGTGTCACACCGCCTACGCTGGTCCATGCCAGACCGCGCACAATACCCACTTCATCGATCTGTCCCGCCTTGTCCTCACTGTATTTTTCTTTTCCCAGATACTGTTCCAAATTTCCTACAGTGATCCTGATCTGCTCTTTTTTACCTTCATAGATCTGTCTGGCAGCCTTGCGGCAGATCTCGCCCAGCTTGCGCTCCAGATTGCGGACACCCGCCTCTCTCGTGTATCCTGAAATGATCTGTTCCATCGCAGAGCGGCTGATCTCCAGCTGCCCGTCCTTTAATCCGTTTTTCTTCATCTGTTTTGGCAGCAGATGATCGATGGCGATGTGATATTTCTCATTTGCTGTATAACTTGTCACCTCGATCAGTTCCATACGGTCAAGGAGCGGTCTGGGGATCGTTTCTGTTGAATTTGCCGTACAGATGAACAGTACCTCTGACAGATCTACCGGTATCTCCACATAGTGATCGCGGAACTTCTGATTCTGTTCACCATCTAATACTTCCAACAATGCCGAGGAGGTGTCCCCCTTATAATCGCTGCTGACCTTGTCAATCTCATCCAAAAGGATCAGCGGGTTGCTGACTCCTGCGGTGCGCAGTGCTGTCACCAATCGTCCGGGCATGGCTCCAACGTAGGTGCGCCTATGACCGCGGATCTCTGCCTCATCGCGAACACCACCCAGACAAATACGGACATATTTCTTATTCAGTGCCTCTGCAACTGAACGGGCAATGCTGGTTTTTCCGGTGCCCGGAGGTCCCACCAGACAGATGATGGGGCTGTCACCCTTACTTGTCAGATTGCGCACTGCAAGGAACTCCAGCATGCGCTCCTTTACCTTTTCCAGTCCAAAATGCTCTTCTTCCAGCACCTGTGCTGCATGTGCCAGATCTTTATTATCCTTTGATACCTTTTTCCACGGAAGCTCCAGCAGCGTCTCGATATATCCACGAAGCACCGCACTTTCGGAAGAGTTTGACGGAATGTTTTTAAAGCGGTCGATCTCTTTGCTGATCTTTTCTTTGACTTCTGCGTCTGCCTTCAGCTTTTGCAATTCTGCCCGGAAATGATCCACATCGCTCTCTGTATTATCTTCTCCAAGCTCCTGACGGATGACCTTCATTTGTTCCCGTAACAGATACTCTTTTTGGTTTTTATCTACTTCTGCTTTTACTTTTTCCTGAAATTCGTTTTTGATGGAAATGATCTCCATCTCCTGCAACAGCATTGCCACGAGTACTTCATACCGCTCCGTCAGGGTTACTGCCTCCAGCAGCCGCTGCTTTCCGCGAAAATCCACTGCCAGATTATTGGCGATCACGTCCAGCGTTCCGTCCAGATCTGTGCGTTCTGTGATCTGACGCACAAATTCCTTTCCGACTTTTCCGTTGACTGTTGCATAGCGGGCAAAGGTTTCCTGCACACCACGCAGCATACCCTGCCTGACCACATCTGTCAGTTCTTCCATCTCTGCCGGATCAAATCGGATCGCCTGCACCTTTAAATACTGATCCTCATCCAGAATCTCTCCGAGTTCTGCGCGCTCTTCGCCCTCTACCAGTACACGGATGATGCCTCCCTGCATCTTGATGACCTGCTTGATATGCGCAATGGTTCCTATGTTATACAATTCTTCCTGTGTCGGCTCGTCCGTGTCGGGATCGCGCTGCGCCACTAGAAAAATTTTTTCGTCCTCCATCATTGACTGCTCGACTGCATGGATGGAGCGGGGTCTGCTGATGTCAAAATGAACCATCATGCCTGGCAGGATCACCATGCCACGCAGCGCGACAGCGGGAAGTTGTACGATGATATCTCTCATTTTTTTGCCTTTCTAATGCTTTCGTTTCTATGTTTTCGAGTCTCGACATGTCGTGCGGGTTGCGTCCGCATGCACCCTGAAGTTTTCTGCTGATACACAAAAGCAGAAAGCCCGCCTGTAAGGTATCCCCACAGGCGGGCCTGGCTTCACGTAATCGTTACGCACCCTTGCGCTCGATCTCCGGTTTGCCGGTAAATTCCACGGCGTCACGGGTGATCGTGCATGCAATGATATCCTCATCCGAAGGTATCTCATACATCAGATCCTCCAGCGTGTGCTCCATGATAGAGCGGAGTCCTCTGGCTCCGGTCTTCTGCTCCAGGGATTTGTCGGCAATCGCCTCCACCGCATCATCCTTAAAGTAGAGCTCCACGCCATCAAGCTCAAACAATCTCGTATACTGCTTGATCAGGGAGTTCTTCGGCTCTTTCAGAATACGCATCAAAGCAGTCTTATCAAGCGAATCCAATGATACTGTCACCGGCACACGTCCCACAAACTCCGGAATCAGTCCGAATTTCACAAAATCCTGTGGCATGACATGCTTGAACAGCTCACCGGTATTTTTCTCATACTTCTCACGGATCTCCGCATTAAAGCCAATTGATTTCTGATCCATACGGTTCTCAATGATCTTCTCCAAACCATCAAATGCACCGCCACAGATGAATAAAATATTCGTCGTGTCGATCTGGATCAGCTCCTGCTGGGGATGCTTTCTGCCACCCTGCGGCGGTACACTCGCCTGCGTACCTTCCAGAATCTTAAGAAGTGCCTGCTGGACACCCTCACCGGAAACATCACGGGTAATGGACACATTCTCAGACTTTTTCGTGATCTTATCAATCTCATCGATGTAAACGATACCGCACTGTGCCCGGTCAATATCATAATCGGCTGCCTGAATAAGTTTTAATAAGATGTTTTCCACATCCTCGCCCACATAACCGGCCTCCGTCAACGTTGTCGCATCCGCGATGGCAAAGGGTACGTTTAAAACACGTGCCAGTGTCTGGGCGAGAAGCGTCTTACCGGACCCCGTGGGGCCAAGCATCAGAATATTACTTTTCTGCAGCTCCACATCATTCTCCTGCTCGCTCATGATGCGCTTATAATGATTGTAAACTGCGACAGACAGCACCTTTTTTGCCTCGTCCTGTCCGATCACATACTCATCCAAAAATTCTTTTAATTTCTTGGGTTTTTGAAGATTGATCTCAAAATCGGCCTTGGGCTCGATTGGCTCATCCTCAAACTCCTCCTCAATGATCTCTGCACAAATATCCACACATTCATCACAGATATAGGCTCCGCCCGGACCTGCGATCAGCTTGCGTACCTGCTCCTGGGATTTGCCACAGAAGCTGCAGCGGATCTTTTGCATATTTTTACCTGCCACTGTTATCTTCTCCTGAATCATATTCTCTCGACCCGTACTGCTGTTGGGGTCTTCCGGAATGGTTCATTAATGATTGGTAATGATACTGTCGATCAGACCATACTCTACAGCCTCCTGCGCACTCATGTAATTGTCACGCTCGGTGTCTGCTGCAACCTGCTCATATGACTTTCCGGTATTTGCCGCTAAAATCTCGTTTAATTTTTTCTTTGTCTTTAAAATATTCTCGGCTGCGATCTGGATCTCCGTTGCCTGTCCTTTGGCTCCGCCGGAAGGCTGATGGATCATGATCTCTGCATTCGGCAGCGCAAAACGTTTGCCCTTTGCTCCGCCCGCCAGAAGGAATGCACCCATGCTGGCAGCCATACCGATACAAATTGTAGAAACATCACATTTAATATACTGCATCGTATCATAAATCGCCATGCCCGCAGTTACCATACCGCCGGGTGAATTGATATATAAATGAATATCCTTTCCGGGATCCTCAGACTCCAGGAAAAGCATCTGCGCTACGGTAAGACTTGCAGTCGTCTCATTAACCTCCTCGCCCAAAAAGATGATACGCTCTTTTAACAGTCTGGAGTAAATATCATAGGAACGCTCTCCCCTGCTGGTCTGCTCTACGACATAAGGTACTAAACTCATGAAAAAACCTCCTTTATAACGTTTTCTCGGTAACGTCTACCAAATTTACAAAAAATCGTAACTATTCAGACTCCATCTCGATGTATCTTCTCGCCAAGGAAATTTCCAAAAATATCGTCATTCATGCAAGCATGATCCCGATATTTTATGAAAATAGCCTTTGTTCTGAATTGTTACAAAATCCATAAAGTCAGAAACAGACTGACCCCGGATAAGGTCAGCCTGCTTATCTTTCGTTTTATTCAGCGTCTGCTTCTGCGGTCTTGGATTTTGCTTTTGCTCTTTCCTTTACATTCGCCATTACGAACTCTACTGCCTTCTTCACAGCAATATCACGCTTCATGGAATCCTTGTCAGAATCACTCACATACTTCTTGAAGTCATCTGCCTTCATTCCATACATTGCAGCCATCTTCTCGATCTCTGCATCTACTTCCTCGTCAGATACAACGATATTCTCTTCCTTTGCGATCTGCTCTAATACAAGACTGCTCTGAATGCGCTGTAACGCCTCGGGGCGAACCTGCTCTTTCATTTTATCAATCGTCATACCTGAGAACTGCATATACTGGTCAAAGGACATGCCCTGTGCCTGAATGCGCTGTGCAAACTCCTCGATCATGTTCTCTGCCTGCATATCGATCATTGCTTCAGGAATCTCCATCTTGGACTTATCGATGATCTTCTGGATCGCCTCATCCTCCTTGGTTCCCTTTGCAGCGTTCTCCTTGCGCTCCTGCAGCTTCTTCTTTGTATCCTCACGGTACTCTGCCATGGTATCAAACTCAGAAACATCCTGTACAAACTCATCGTTTAACTCAGGCAGTTCCTTTGCGCGGATCTCGTTGATCTTTACCTTGAAGGTAGCGGGCTTTCCTGCCAGATCAGCTGAATGATACTGTTCAGGGAAGGTCACGTTTACTTCTACCTCATCACCGGCATTCTTTCCTACTAACTGATCCTCAAATGTATCGATGAAGGAATGGGAACCGATCTCTAAAGGATGATTCTCACCCTTTCCGCCTTCAAATGCAACACCATCCACAAAGCCCTCATAATCGATCACTGCGGTATCACCCTCAGCTACGGCACGATCTGTAATGGTCACAGTTCTTGCATTTGCATTTCTCTGCTGCTCGATCTCAGCATCTACTTCCTCATCAGATACGCTGGTATCGATCTTGGTAACGGTCACGCCGTTGTATTTTCCTAATGTAACCTCCGGTCTCTTTGCCACTTCTGCGGTAAAGATGAAAGGCTTGCCCTTCTCGATCTGTGTCACTTCAACGGTCGGGCGGGAAACAACCTCTACGCCGCTCTGCTCAACTGCTGCCGGATACTGTACCTGTAACATGGCATTTGCAGCATCCTCATAAAACACGTCAGGACCATACATTTTCTCGATCATTGCCTGAGGCACTTTTCCCTTGCGGAAGCCCGGGATCGAAATCTTGTTCTTCTGCTTGTTGTATGCGGACTTAATGGCTGCGTCAAGCGCCTCAGCCTCCACCTCAACAGTAAGCTTCACCATATTCTTTCCTAAATCCTCAACCTGTACATTCATTGTAACTGTTTCCTCCTTAAACATTATCATATTTATATATGAAAAGCGTTGCTGCAAAAGGGCATAGCAACGCCTATGCAGTCATTTATGGATTATAACATAGGAATTAGCGAATTACTAGTAATTTTTTTAAAAATCGCAAAAAAATAGTGCCTGAACAGCTGTCAGGCACTATTTGGAGCTGAGAAATATGTTTATTTCATCTGCTCCTCCTGCTTTTTGATCATCTTTCTTACCATCTCACCACCGATGGAGCCAGCCTCACGGGAAGAAAGATCACCGTTGTAGCCGTCCTTTAACTGTACGCCTAACTCGCTGGCTACCTCTTCCTTGAAACGCTTCATTGCATCCTTTGCCTCAGGTACTTCCATCTGGTTTGTTCCTGTACTTGAATTGTTACTTGCCATGGTTGTTTCCTCCATATACGTTTGCTTTGTTGAGTAATTGAATGATTGTTTACTCTACAATGCTAGTGTTTCCGTTGGTGCTTGAAATATGAGAGGAAATTTATGGATGAAGCTTCAGAACCACTCCACACATTTAAAAAAACATTTATTCTATTTCTCCCTGCGCATCAGAAAGCCGCTCTAAAATCTGGTTCATCTTCTTTTTGCGCAGCACCACAAGAAGCAGGATCACATAAGGGACAACTCCGATGAGCTGCATCGGCTGATAGCCGGAGATCGTCTCCGCAAGGGCTCCGGTATACAGTCCGCCTGTGATCAGGGCACAAATATCTACAAACGCATGTAAAAATACAGTCACCCAGATACATCCGGTGCGGAAATAGATGGCTGCAAAGGCCATGCCCATCATGCCCGCGATCACACACTGCACCAGCACACCCACCGGATCCGCACTGATCAGATTGCTCAGATGCGCCATACCAAACAACACTCCGGAAACAATGACCGCCTTCCAGATACCCTCCTTTGTTGTCCCAAAATGACGGAACAGAAGCTCTGCCAGCACACCACGGCACAACAGCTCCTCGGTGATTCCCACCAGCACCATGCAGATGACAAACACCGCGATCAGATACCACGGGCGCAGCGTCCGCTCTCCATCATAAATTGCGATATATACGACCGCTGAATAGATTCCTATAAACAGGAAATATCCTCCAACCAGCAGTCCTTTTCCAAAGCCGATGCCCTTTCTCGTCAACACATCTCCGCAGCCGCTCACCTTCACCGCTACAAACGCAAACAACGCTCCGATCAGCTCCTGTAATGCCTGTAGGACATAGCCATCCACTCCTCTGTCACCGATCAGCGCTCCCATCAGCATGCCCGCCAGTATCATGCTGCCAAGTACGACGATCTCTGCCAGAATACAATAAATGATTGTATGTTTTTTTGCAAAATTTTGAATTGTTTCCATCATCGAATCTCCTCGTTTTGAACAGGGGAACGCCACATGTGACGATGCCCCTGTCAGTTTATTTTCCTTTTTTGCCTGAATCACCTATACGTTTACCTGCTGTCTGCGCACCATCAGGTATGCGACACCGGTAAAGAGCACTGTGACAGCGATCACTGCGACTGCTCCGATCGCCTCAACATGGGCTGCCACAAAATCAATGACCCGCATAATGGCAGCCGTCAGGCGGCTGTCGGAATAGTAAGTGACCAGATAAGCACCCACCCGCGGTCCGCCAATGCATACTGCCATGATGATGACCCACCATACCCAGAAGGCTGCCTTTCCAAATCTGGAGATTGCGGCACCTAACAGCACGCTGAATGCGGTTCCGACAAGTGCAAATGCCAGAAGATACGGTATATGAAGCACCGGCTCTATAAAATTCTCGATATCAAGTCCCGGAAACATGAGTCCCAGCCGCCATACCTCCAGCACATTCAGCACCTTTAACAGGATTTCCAACAGTCCAAATGTGACAAATGTCGCAACCATATACGCCGGAAATACCCGCTTTCTCGTCTGTCCCATCGCCACTGCGTAATTAAAGATCTGCACCATATGTATCCCCACAAAAAAGAGCATCATTGTGATCACTGCAATGATCGCCATAAAGCTTCCCATACAGAGCACACCGGTCACCTCATCATCCCCCATGAGAAGAAAATCATGCAAGATCATGCCAAAAAGATACATGCCAAGCATGACCAGTCCACCGGTCAGGTAGAGATCCTTTTGAAATTTGATCTGATTCCATAACGTTTTCATTTTCGTCTTCCTCCTTTAGAGTCGTCCATGCAGCTGCTCCGGGCAGTTACCGGACACTCCCATCTATGTTACACCCGGGTTATACCCGAACCTCGATCTTTCGGATAAAAAACCAGAAGATCACAGCTGCCAGCACATACCATACGATTCCTGCGCCAAGTATCACAGGCAGATTTATAAATCCCATTACTACATCCATCACCACTGTCGTCCCGCCGTGAAAGCCCACCAGACCGCCGATCACACCGCCACCGAGAGATGCGAGGATCACGATTACAATATAGGCAGCTTTTCCAAACCTGTGGATCATCACACCGGTTACAAGCGCCAGCCCGCTGCTCATAAAAAAAATTGCCAGTGCCATCAAACACAAGGTCTTTCCATCCATCGACATCCACTGTGCCGGAATGAGTACGCAGCAGACTGCCATAAGCACCTCAAGTGCAAGCATCTGCACCAAATGCATATAAATCGTGCTGAAAGCTGCATTTTTTCTTGTACAGCCATAGGTCAGCGTGAGCTGTGTGTACGTAGCAACGTCCAGCATGCCGTAGATCATAAACATCAGGTTGCCAATGAACAGCAGCATAAACGGAAATCTCGGCAACAGATTTTCAAGGGTAAAGCGTGTGCCATCCAGCAGTGCAAAATAAAACACAAAACCAATCGCCATGAGCAGGCAGATACCGATCACACGCCCTGCCCGAAAGCTGGCATATTTTAACGAACGCACTAATCCACTCATCTTATGCCTCCCTTCCGCACAGTGCCACAAACAGATTCTGTAGGGACACCGGCTGAACTGTCACATCATAACCATCCGGAATCTGCTCACCATCGTTAAGCAGTACCGTCACACCCTTGCTGCGTCCCATCTGCTCCACATGGTGGATTTCCAGACCTGCACAGGCATTGTCTACTTCCTCAGCAAGACCACTCACATGCACTGCCCGGTCTAACAAATCCTGCGTGTTTTCTTTTAACAAGATATCTCCATCCTTTAGGAAAATGACCTCCTCAAACACGTTCGCAGCCTCCTCAATGATATGTGTGGACACAATGAAGGTTCTTCCGGTCGCCTCATGCTCTTCTAAGAGCAGACGGTAAAAATCGTCTCGCGCCACCACATCCAGACCTGCCACCGGCTCATCTAAGATCGTGATATCTGCCTTGCTGGCCAGCGCCACAATGATGGTCACCATGGAGAGCATACCCTTGGAGAGCTTGGAAATCTTCTTTTTCGGGTTCAGTTCAAACTGCGCCACCAGACGTTTTTCCATTTCTCTATCCCAATTCGGGTAGTAAGTACGCGCCATCTGCAGATACTCTTTTACCTTGATCGTGTTCGGTCCAAGAACGCTCAGGGTATTTAATTCTCTGGAAAAACACAGATGATCCAGCGCCTTCTGATTTTCCCATACAGGCATTCCATCAAGGGTGACCGTTCCGGCGGTAGCCGGGTTCTGTGCAGTCATAATAGACAACAGTGTTGTCTTTCCTGCGCCGTTTCGTCCCACCAACCCATAGATCTTTCCCTGCTCAATCGTGAGATTGATGTCGTGCAAAACCTCTTTTTTCTTATACTGCTTTGCTATATTTTCACAAACTAACTGACTCATTGTCTAATCCTCCTCATCCTTTTACTCGTGTTCCCTGATCATATCCACCAGCTGCTCGCTGCTGATGCCGAGGCTTTTTGCCTCCTCCAGCAGACTCTTGACATAGTTTTCGTAAAACGCATCCCTGCGTTTTTCTATAATGTGCTCTTTGGCACCTTCTGCAACAAACATTCCTATCCCTCTTTTCTTATAAAGTATTCCCTCGTCTACCAGCAGATTGATGCCCTTGGCCGCTGTCGCCGGATTGATCGTATAGAGCTTCGCCAGCTCATTCGTGCTGGGCACCCTCTCTTCCTCCAAAAGAATCCCCCGAAGGATATCTGTCTCTATCATCTCACTCACCTGTAAATAAATGGATTTGTTTTGAGATAACAGTTCATTCAAACGTCACACCTCCTGTCTTTGCTCTTTTTATGTTTCTTACCTCGTTGGTTGTGTGGTTCATTACTTGTGTAATTAACCATATCACCACGTAACTTATTTGTCAACTATTTTTTTATTTTTCTCATTGATTTTTGGACGGGAGTACGCTATACTTTGAAAAGTGGTTTTTCTATTCATGCGGATATGGCGGAATTCCTTGATAAATGAACTTGTTCATTTATAGACAGACGCTCAGAGACGCAGCCATGCGGATATGGCGGAATTGGCAGACGCGCCAGATTTAGGTTCTGGTGTCCATGACGTGCAGGTTCAAGTCCTGTTATCCGCACGAAAGACCCTCAAAGCCTTGATTTTTCAAGAGCTTTGAGGGTCTTTTCTTTTTTAACCTACACATTCTTCGCTCTCTCAACAGCACTTTTGACATCAACCCTGACATCAATTGATCCATTATCTCTTCAAAACGCAAAATAACCAAAGGATTCCGGCTTTGATGATACATCGTTCTTCACCCGGCAAATCCCACATCGGAAATTGGAAAAATCCCAAATAAATCTTATCTTCCCTTCCAAAAAAGGTATACCTTTTGAAATAAATCTCTTCTATTATTTTATCAAATAGATTCCTGTATTCTCATATACTGCCGGTAAAACACTCCTATCACTTGCCGTAAGAAAAAGTGTCGAATAGTGTTGTACTCTTCATTATCTCCCTCCTTGTTCGTGAGTGTTTCTCTGCCAAACAGATACTCTTCATGCAAGGAGTAACTGATATATACATGAAAAGACAATTCTCCTCGCACCGTATCGGCATCAATATGCATTTCCAGTTCCATATCATCTAGCGGAATAAGCAATCCCATCTTCTCCTCATGATCTGAAATAATCCTATTGATGATACTTTCCATCCTTTTGACCAGACACTCCGGCATCATTGATCTTCTGTTTAGCATAATTGATACAATCGGTTCCCTAAGATCGGTGTCATCTTGCTCCGGCATGAACCGAAAATCCTTTATCTTATAATTGTGGTTCGTGCTACAACCTCCTTTCTACGGCCATTGGAGATGTGTCGCATCCCCTTATGCCGCTATTGCAAGCCCATTCTCTTTACTGTACCGATAGACATGATTGGACAATCTACTGTCAGGCGGCACTTGCATCTCGTTGACATCCTGTACTATCTCACGCAGACAGGACAGATTCTGAACCTCTGAGACTGCCAATACCAGTATCTCATGGATTGATGAAGGCAAAACGTAGAGATCATCTCCCTTCTTATCCGCGATCTGATCCATAATCTCCGGCAGTAGCATATAAACTGCTCCAAAATGACAAGCCTCGTTCGTAAGGACATATAAGGGGCTGTCAACCGCTAACAGAGAATCCCCCAATAGCATTTCCCGTTCATTCTCACTCAGCATACTACTGATCGCATTGGTAATGCTTACAAAGGAGATATTCTCCTGTCTGGTATTTTGCAGCGCAGTCCCATAAACAGACTCCTCACTCTGTTGCCAGATTGCAAGATGCTCTTTCCTCACGATCACATATGCTGCCCCGTCTCCCGGGGGGAGCTCCATCTTCACATAAACAACTGCAGACAGATCCAGAATATCCTTGTGGATAGCTGTCTCCAATGATACCCGGTTCATGTCCGTTGAGATTACTCTGAGAAGCAGACGACTCTTTACCCGTTCCCAGTCCAGAAAGTCATTAATATCGATCTTTCTGATGTTCTCATCCTCCGAATAAAACTGCCAGACAGCTTCCACAATCTGATCCAGTGTCATTCCATCCAGATATTTCTCATACATAAGGTCTAAATAGAAAACAGGCGATACCTTGCTCCCCGCTGACCGAATAACGATCCCCCTGCGTTTCTGATCATTATTCTTATCCACCGTTTGAATGCTGACATTGTTACTACAATTTGCAGTCTGCAATAGTCTTTTTAACACTTCCGCCTCAAATGCTTTTCCCATCAATTTTGTTTCTCCCATGTCCTTATCCTCCTATGCTGCCTGATTGTCATATACGATCTCATTTGCAATCTCGCTCATATCTGCGCTGATATTGGTCTTGATCGTCTCATCCGTGGACAACACCCTCTGAAAGTCAGTTTTCAATGGTGCATACTTTAAAGCCTGCTTGATGACCGTTTTCTTTGCCATCTCCTCATAGCAGGATTTCCACGGAGAATAGCTGCTCCCGAATGCTTTTGAGTAGTTGGAAGCGTATAGATCCATTTCCTGCTTACTCATGACACTAAATCCAAACCCGCCATTTAATGTCTTGAAAAGACCATAGAAAAAGACCGCGTCTCCGCGATCCGTAATTTCCGGTCTGTGTATGAGCTTCGGGTTCAGACCATATTCATATTCAAAATAATCATTCTCATACACGGTCTGTGCCTGTATCGTCTGCATCTGACCGTTGCGATATGCCAGTTCGATCAGTCCTTTATATCCGATCTGAAACTGACACTCCAGCACACCCTTATTCTTATACGGGATCAAGTACGCCTGCCCCAGCGGTGTGTTCGGCTCCAATCCAAGCTGTGCCGCATTGAGCAGCGCTGCGATAAAACTCATGGGCGTGCACTTCTGCAGCTCCGGTGTATTATTCAGCGCTGACAATGCAATCCTTGTAAACCGCTCCGGTGTCATGACGCTTGGCAGGGCTTTCTTTAGTTCCGGTCCGAGCGCTTTCACAATATCCGGTATGGACGTATTCTTTTTCAGCCGGACACTGCTGTTCTCTGTCTGTGTAACCGCAGCTGCCTGTGCTGCCAGTTCTTCTTTGATGTCTTTCTGTTCCATGATCATTCCTCCTTATGCTGCCGGGCTGTACTTTACGTTAAAACGCCGGCTTGTTACCTCTTTTATGTACTGGTTATAAATCTCCGGATGTTCCTCTTTCAGCCGTTTTGCATCAATGCGGTTCTGGTTCGCCTGCACCCATGAAATGCGGTAATCCTCTGCAACTGCATAGCTGGCATCCTGCATCTGCAGCTTGATGTTCTGGTCAATCTGCTCTTTTTCTGTCTCCAGTTTCTTCACAAGCTGCTCGATCTCTGCCCTGCGGGATAACTGTTCCTTCATGCCAAACAACTGAACCTCTTTTTTCTCATCCCCGTGGTAGAGTTTCAGCAACATTTCCGAATATGCCTTACTGCCATCCGGATCAGGTGCAATCCCTGCCAGTACATGATTCTCCCAAAACCTCTTTTCGATAATGATAAGATTTTGTATCAGTTCCTCGTCACGCTCGATCTTTCGTATGACAAACTCCCTTCCCATGATAAGTGCAGCCACATACCAGACCTTGTAACCCGACACTGCAAGATAGTGCTGCACCTGCATCTGATA
>JALFNQ010000149.1 GCA_022773965.1 Lachnospiraceae bacterium | reverse complement strand
TATCAGCAATTATCATTATCCCATTCAGGCTGCAATCGTTGTCACGACCGTGCTGTTGTGCGTCCAGTCCCTATTGGCGGTGCTCCTCCAGAGAGCAACGAAAAAGGAATCGCTGATCGAACGGATCCGGTTTTCGGAGTAAAAACTTTTGGTTTGAAAAAATGTCATGTTTTGAAGAAAACTCATTCAAAAAAATGTATAAAACTACATTGATTACATTCGAAAAAGTGTATATACTAGTATTGGTGCTGTTTTTGCACATGATATAAAATGAATGGGGGAATGACATTGCATCGAACGATTATGAAGCATCTGGTTTTATGGAAAAATAAACCGGATCGTAAGCCTTTGATTCTACAGGGAGCAAGACAGGTCGGAAAAACATGGATCATGAAAGAATTTGGCCGGCAGAATTATAAATATGTTGCGTATGTGAATATGGATCATAATGTTCATATGCAGGATTCTTTTTCAAAGGATTTTGATGTGGATCGGATTCTGGAAGACATTGGAATTGAAACGCATACCAAAATTGTTGCCGGGGAGACGCTTATTATCCTGGATGAAATACAGGAGGTTCCACTTGCACTCAGCTGTCTGAAATATTTTTGTGAAAATGCATCGGATTATCATGTGATAGCGGCCGGTTCTTTGCTTGGTGTGGCTATGCATAAAGGTATCTCTTATCCGGTAGGTAAAGTGAATCTTTTAACGATGTATCCACTTTCTTTTAAGGAATTTCTGGAAGCAATCGGGGAAGAGCAGTTAGCTGAATACGTCGATCACCCAAAAAGCGATAAACTGGTTACATTTAGGGATAAATATGTTGCCAGTCTGAAAAAATATTATTTTATTGGTGGAATGCCGGAAGTTGTAATGACCTATTTGCAGGATCGGGATTATGATGAAGTCCGGGAGGTACAGAATACGATTCTAAAGCTATATGAAAGTGATTTCAGTAAGCATATAGAAAGTAAGACTGAATTGGAGCGGACAAGAATGGTATGGAATTCAGTTCCTATGCAGCTTGCAAAGGAAAATAAGAAATTCTTTTTTGGACAGATCAAAAAGGGTGCCCGATCAGCAGATTTTGAGGTTTCTATCCAGTGGCTGATTGATTGCGGTCTGATCTATAAGGTATATTGTGTAGAGAAGCCCGGAATGCCATTGAAAGCATATACGGATTTTTCTTCCTATAAATTATTTATGGTGGATGTCGGACTGTTGGGAGCAATGGCAGAATTGGACGCTGAGAGCCTGTTGGAAGGGAACCGGATCTTTGTGGAATTTAAAGGAGCAATGGCAGAGCAGTATGTGCACCAGCAGCTTGAGAGTACCACAGCGTATGTGCCGTACTATTATTCTAATGTAAAGTCGCGCAATGAGATTGATTTTCTGATCCAGATCAAAGGAGCTGTCATTCCTATAGAGGTGAAAGCAGAGGAAAATCTTCAGTCAAAAAGTTTGAAGGCGTATGTAGATAAATTTAAGCCGGAATATGCAATTCGCACATCCATGAAGGACTATCGGGAGCAGGAATGGTTGATCAACATGCCATTGTGGTGTGTGTCGGGGCTGAGCGAAATCGAATAAGTAAAGCAAAAAGCAATCATGCTCAGTACCGCGGCAATGAAGGATTCCACCTATCCGCAGATGAAGAAATTGATAAAGAAAAATGGTCTGCATTTATCCGGAGTATTCTGTTGAAATTGTTTCTGATATAGATGTAATCGACTAATTCGATATAGGTATGAGAGCTGACCGGATCATAGGGCAAATAATGAATGTGTAAGGTATGGAGGGTGCATACTTTACACATTTTTTAATACAAGTAAATCATAATCGCAAGGAATATGCGTATAATCATACTATTTATGAGATTAATACTTGCGTATAATCAGAAAATATATTACAATGTGCGTATAATCATATAAATAAAGGGAAGAATATGTGCGCATAATATGGAGGTCTTATGATATTAAAGAGAAAAATATATAAAAAGCTATTGGAATGGAAGAATGACAGCCAGGGGAAAAGAGCTTTGCTGGTAGAGGGGGCGCGGCGCATAGGAAAGTCTACCATCTGTGAAGAATTCGGGAAAAATGAATATGAAAGTTATATTCTGATTGATTTTGCAAAAAAAGACAAGGAAGTTGAACTGTATTTTGAGAGACATTTAAATGATCTTGACACTTTTTTTATGCTGTTACAAACGCATTTTGGAAAGAGACTTATCATGAGAAAGTCACTGATCATTTTTGATGAAGTGCAGGTGTTTCCACAGGCAAGAGCTGCAATAAAATACTTAGTGGCAGATGGAAGATACGATTATATCGAAACCGGTTCACTGATATCCATTAGGGAAAATGTAAAGGAGATTGTAATACCATCTGAAGAAAGACATATTAATATGTATCCATTGGATTTTGAAGAATTTGCGACAGCATTAGGCGAAGACTTGTTGGTGGAATACATGAAACGATGTTTTGAGAAGAGAGAGCCTTTAGAAAGAAGTATGCATAATCAGGCGATGCTTTTGTTTCACCAGTATATGCTTGTTGGTGGAATGCCCATGCCTGTAGTAGCATTTATTGAAAATAAGAAAGATTTTACGGAAGTGGATAAGGAAAAACGGGATATCCTTAGACTATATCGCGAAGATATCATGAAGATAGATGCAAGGTATAGAAGCAAGGTTCTTGCAATTTATGATCAGATTCCGGGATTTCTCTCGCAACATGAAAAAAGAGTCGTATTTAAGAAGCTGCAAGAGGGTAGCTATGCAGAACAATACGAAGATACATTTTTCTGGTTATCAGACTCGATGATATCCAATGAATGCTTTTTGTGTAATGATCCGAATGTAGGTTTGTCATTAAATGAATCGAGAAGTTATGTTAAGTGTTATATGGGAGATACCGGACTGTTGGTAAGTCATGCTTTTGATGAGAATGAATTG
Source organism: Lachnospiraceae bacterium (assembly GCA_022773965.1). Classification (GTDB taxonomy): domain Bacteria; phylum Bacillota; class Clostridia; order Lachnospirales; family Lachnospiraceae; genus W0P33-017. Next base: position 42,037 of record JALFNQ010000149.1, on the reverse strand, counting down.
CTTGAGGATGAAGTATATAAGCAGATATTGGCAGGAAAACTGCAAATTAATGAAGGAATGCTTTATGAAAACGCGATAGCCCAAATGTTGGTAGCAAACGGGCATAAATTGTATTTTTATACCCATTACAATGAAAATAAGCACAGAAACGATATGGAAATTGATTTTATTATTTCAAATAACAGCAAGCTAAAATATAAGATGTTTCCAATAGAAGTGAAGTCAGGAAAACAATATAAAATGACATCCTTGAATAATTTCAGAGAAAAATATAAAGAGCGAATAGGGGAGAGTTATATTATCCATCCTAGAAATCTCATCATAAAAGACGGTATTATTTGTATCCCTCCCTATATGACGATAAATTTATAAAAAATAGTCGCCAAAAAATGCAAAGCAAAAAATTTGCCCGTGGGAGAAATTCTTCGGGCAATTTTGTTGCTTTTCTGTGAACGCAATTGCCAATCCGGGGGATAGAGCGAATATACGATCATAGTCCCTCATGAGCTTTGTCATAAAGTGTTTGAATGTCCTTTGGAAGATGATCGGGGAGCATGGCACTGATTTTATCTTCGTTGCCATCAGCTATTGCGGTGTCATAATACCAGCATTTGAATTCCAGCATTGCGAGCGTTTTTTCCAGATGTTTGATTTCCTCTTTGACGGCAGTCTTGCGGTGCTCAAATAGTTCTTTCCGTTTTGCATAGGTGGAAGAGCCCTCTGCAACCCATTCAAAGAACTGCTTGATATCCTTGATCTCAAGACCGGATTTCTTTAAGCACTCGATGACACGTAGTGCTTCCAGTTCGTTATCACTAAAGTAGCGGATATTGCCTTTGCGTACAAGATTCGGGAAAAAGCCTTCTTTATCGTAATATCTCAAAGTAGAAATAGGAAGATGAAACATCTCGGATACCTGACCAATTGTGTACATAAAAATACCTTCTTTCAAATTAAAAATTTTTTTCGAAATAACACTTGACCTAAAGTAAGGTTTAGGATTTATGATGCCATTATAAAGTAAAGAGGTTTTCATTTCAATAGAATTTTTTTGGAGGTATATGATTTTATGAAAACAGAAGAACTTAAGATGGTTTCAGAGTGGGATAAGACCTTCCCAAAGAGTGAAAAAGTGGATCACAAGAAGATTACATTTGTGAATCGATACGGCATCACTCTTGCAGCGGACATGTATTCGCCAAAGAATGCAACAGGGAAACTCCCGGCAATTGCAGTAAGCGGTCCTTTCGGAGCGGTGAAGGAGCAGTGCGCCGGACTCTACGCACAGACAATGGCGGAAAGGGGATATCTTACAGTTGCGTTTGATCCGTCCTTTACAGGAGAGAGCGGCGGAATGCCAAGATATATGGCTTCGCCTGATATTAACACAGAGGATTTTATGGCAGCAGTTGACTTCCTTTCCGTTCAGGATTATGTAGATGCTGACAGGATCGGCATCATCGGTATCTGCGGATGGGGCGGCATGGCATTGAATGCAGCAGCACTTGATACAAGGATCAAGGCAACGGTTGCATCCACCATGTATGATATGACAAGAGCAAATGCCAACGGATATTTTGATTCAGAGGACAGCGAAGAAGCCAGATTTGCAAAGAAACTGGCAATGAGTAATCTTAGAACTGAGGAATATAAAACGGGTGTCTATTCCAGAGCGGGCGGATGTGTAGAACTCCCGGTTCCTGATGACGCTCCGTTCTTTGTAAAGGATTACAGCGAGTATTATAAGGGAAGATGTTACCACGCACGAAGCTTAAATTCCAATGATGGCTGGAATAGAATCGGATGCCAGTCCTTTCTAAATCAGCCCATCTTAACATACAGCAACGAAATAAGAAGTGCGGTACTGATCGTGCATGGGGAAAAGGCACATAGCTTCTATTTTGGAAAGGATGCATATGATGCCATGATCCGGGACAGCAAATATACCAATAACAAGGAGCTGCTTGTAATTCCGGGCGCAGTTCATACAGACCTTTATGACAATTTGGATGTGATCCCGTTTGATAAAATGGCTGACTTTTTCAAACAGAACATGTAACAGAAGATTGGAGGATGAAAGAAATGAGTAAGAAACTGGTAGCATATTTTTCAGCAAGCGGCACAACAAAGAAAGCCGCTGAACGTTTGGCAAAGGCAGCGGGGGCAGACCTGTTTGAAATCAAACCCGTCGAGCCTTATACCGCTGCGGACTTGAACTGGATGGATAAAAAGAGCCGTAGCAGTGTGGAAATGGAGGATCCATCCTCACGACCGGAGATTGCTGAGAAGCTGGCAAATATGGCGGATTACGATACTGTGTTTATCGGCTTCCCAATCTGGTGGTATGTTGCACCGCATATTATCAACACTTTCGTAGAAAGCTACGATTTTACAGGAAAAACATTGATGCCTTTTGCTACCTCCGGTGGAAGTGGTATGGGCCATACAGTTGACGAATTGAAAAAACTCTGCCCGAATGCGGATTGGAAAACGGGGAAACTGGTAAATGGCATGTCTGACAACACACTGTCAGACTGGGCTGATATGTTTTAAAGTTCCGCTTGGTACCAGCGGAGGAAGCGGAATATCAGGAAGGTGTAAAAGCAGCAGCTAAGGGGAAATCATTGAATTGGTAGATTGTATGTAATGAAAAATAGTGAAAAAATAGTGTAAAATTAGTGGAAAAATCACTCCAGAAACGATATAATAGATATCGACGATATGGAGGTGATCAATTTGATAAAGGTAACACTTACGAATGAAATCCTACAAAGAATACTGGAAATTGATGAAAATCGTTTTTCACTTCGTACGATAGAACTGCCCCCTGTTACAAAGAACAGACTCAGAAAAAACTCCAAGAAAAAAAGTTCATATGCCTCTAATAAGATCGAGGGAAATCCATTAACGGAAAAACAGGCAAATGAAGCGATAGACAGTGATCCACACAAACATTTTTTGAAGCCAGAACAGGAAGTCCGCAATTATTATCTGGCTTTAAATCTATTGGAAGAAAAGCTGAAAACGAAAGAACGCTTTTCGAAAAAGATGATTCTTGAAGTGCAGGCAATTGTAGAAAAGGGGGCTTCAAAAGAAAAAATAGGGTTTCGAGGTCCTATGCCGCCAGGCATTTTGTTTGCTGTATATGATTCCGAAACAGGAGTGCCGGAATATATCCCACCGGAATATATAGATATTCCGGATCTGGTGGATGAACTTGTTGAATATGTAAATACCACAGATGATCACCCGTTAATCATTGCGGCTGTAGTTCATTATCAATTGGTTACAATTCATCCTTTTGAAGATGGAAATGGAAGAACCGCCAGATTGATGTCAGGATATATTCTTGATTATTATGGATACGGATTTAACGGAATCGGTTCTTTGGAAGAGTACTTTGCCTACGATCCGGATGAGTATTATGCCTCACTGCAAATGGGTTTACCTGCCTTGTATTATTCAGGAAGAGAAAATCCTCCACACCCGGAAATCTGGATTAATTACTTTTTGAGAATGATGGGATTGTATTCTAAAAAAGTATGTGAGCTATCAAGAACTTCAGAAAAAGATGAATTAGAAGGAAGTTTGTCTTATTTAAACACAAAAGAAAAAGAATTTTTGTTGTTCCTGCTAAAAAACAGATTATATGAGTTTACACCAATTGAAGTAAGTAAGATGATCGCTGTGACAAACAAGACGGTTATCAATAGATGTGCGAAGCTTTCCAATACCGGTTTTCTGATCCCGGTCATTGTCAAAACAAGAATTCGCTCCTATCAGTTGAGCGAATTTGTAAAAGCAAATGAAAAAAAGGTTTTGCAAAAGTTGCGTGTGTGCATTTCACAATAGAAAAATGTATCTTACTGTCCGGATCATTGTAAATAAAAAGATTCCAATCTATAATTGCCTTAACTTAATGAAGGGAAAGGTGACAAAGATGGGTATTTTTTTATTGATCTGTTTGATTGTATTTGAAATGGCTCTGATGATTGGTTCATTTTCAAGATTTTCAGAGAAAAAGCAGTGGCTGGTAGCGAGATGCGTTTTCCGGGCGGGAGAATTGGCAGTTTTCCTTTTTGTGATGCTCCTTCCGAATGTGACGTTCGATTTTAAGTATCAGCTGTGCTTTGCGCTCCTCGCCATTCGTCTGGTGGGAGCATTCGTGATGTATCTGATCCGAAGAAAGGCGGCCACCGGAAAGCGCTCAAAGGCCGGGGCGGTGTTCGGTGCAGCATCTAGCATCGTGATCCTTGCAGTGAGTCTTGTTCCTGCGTTTATCTTCACGGAATATGCAGGTCTTCAGACTACGGGAGCGTATGAGGTAGCGCAGGCGAAAGCGATTCTTATAGACAAAGACAGAGTGGAGACATTTGAAACGGATGGTTCGAACCGGGAAATACCGGTGCATTTTTACTATCCGAAGACAAATGAGATTGCGCAGAGCAGCTGTCCGGTGGTATTATTTTCACATGGAGCATTCGGGTATTACCAGAGTAATACGTCTACCTACATGGAGCTGGCGAGTAACGGCTATGTGGTGATCAGTCTGGATCATCCGTATCATTCTTTTTTCACGAAGGATACCGGCGGGAAGCTCATAACGGTGGATCCAGCGTTTCTTCAGGAGGTCATGTATGTGAATGAGAATAACGTTCCGGAAAAGGACATCCACGACTTGTCACACAAGTGGCTTGCGATACGTACAGCGGATATCGAATGTGTGTTGGACAGTGTGGAAGCGGCAAAGCAGAGCGGTACGGTAAATGATGCGTGGTTTATCGAGAGCGAGACGGAAAAGAGCGCCATAGAGAGCGTGCTTGCTATGGCGGATGTGGATCACATAGGGTTAATGGGTCATTCTCTCGGAGGCGCGGCAAGTGTATCTGTCGGACGTTACAGGGATGACGTGGATGCAGTCATTGATCTGGACGGAACGATGCTCGGGGAGCAGATCGGTTATGAAGATGGCAGATATCAGTATGTGGAAGAGCCCTATCCCGTGCCGCTGTTTGCGCTTGACAGTGAGAGCCATTATGAGCAGGGACAAAAATACGGGAATCTGTATGTGAATCATTATGTTTTGGAGCATGCGTTGGATGCAAAGCATGAATTCATCGCGGGTGCGGCACATATGAACTTTACGGATCTGCCGCTTTTTGCACCGCCTCTCGCATCTGCACTTGGAACCGGAACGGTGGATGCGACAGCGTGCATAGAGACAGTGAATGAGATGGTGCTGGAATATATGAATCGCTATCTGATGGGATCAGGCGAATCGTAAAATTGTGGGCATTCGATGGGTAAGGAGAACGTGAGACATGGAAGTAAAGGTTCTAAAAGTGGGTGAAGAATTGCCGGAGGTGGTGGAGATCCGGTGCCACCGGATCAACGCGCAGGTGAGTGAGATCGTGGCGTTTGTGCAGTCCAGACAGGGGCAGATCTCCGGATCCTGCGATGGAATGCAGTATGAGATCCCGATTGTAAATCTTTATTATGTGGAAGCAGTGGATAATAAGGTGTTTTTGTACAGCGCAAAGCAGGTATATGAAACAAAACAGAAACTGTATGAGATCGAGCACTTGCTTGAAGAAAAGCAGTTTTTGCGGGTTTCCAAATCCGTGATCGTAAATCTGATGAAAATCAAAGCGATCAAACCGGCTTTAAACGGCCGGTTTGTCGCTGTTTTACAAAATGACGAGGAAGTGATCATCTCCCGCAAATATGTTTCAGCGTTAAAAAAGAAATTAAAGGAGGGCAAATAGCAATGCAGGGAAAAGAACTATTATCCAAAATGTTCCGAAATTATTTCGTACTGGTTACATTGATCAATGCAGTCATTTTCGTATCCGGGAGTATTGCACAGCCGGATGCGCGTTTTGGATATTCCGCATTTATCATGCCGCTCATCTATGCGTTTGCGGGTATTCTGCCACAGGCGATCATGTACGCAAGGCGCGAGCTGTCCATCAAAGAGGTGCTCCTTCGAAAATTTATCCAGCTGCTTCTCATAGAGCTTTTTGTCAACGGGATCATTCTCGGTGAAAATGCGCTGCGGCCGGAGTACACAGATTTTCTGAAAACGATCTCTGTCTGTGTGGTTCTGGTCTATGTATTTGCAAATATCATCAGCTGGGTTTTGGACAATGCTTCGGCAAAGAAGCTGACCCGGGAGCTGACTGAATTTCAGAAGAAAAATCAATACGATAAAAGCGAGAACGTTGGTTAAATGCCGACGTTTTTGTCTGTCTTTAGAAAAATATAATATTGGACGCCGCTGTTGTAAATAAAACGAGTGCATGATAAAATGAGCACAAGTGATTCAACATACGTGCATGATTCACGAACGGCGAGTGAAACGGAGTGTAGACCTGCGCGGTTCCGCTTCGACCTGTCCTGAAGAGCTACGATCATTTCAAAAACAGAACTGTCACGAGTATCAGATTTTCGTACATGCTCTGAAAAGTACATCGAAAACGATCGGAGTCACTACGTTATCTGAACAGGTGAGGAGCCTTGAGGAGGCAGCTAAACAGGCAGATGCTGACGATATTGAAAAGAATCATTTCAGGCTTCTAAGCGAATATAAAGAGATAAGGGATCAGCTTGCTGTGATTGTCATACACGGCAGGTAATAGGAGGAAAAAGAAATGGCAGATTGGGTAATTGTGGTAGACGATGATATGATGAACTTGAAAATGGCGGGTCATATTCTCAGTCAAAATTATATGCGTGTAACGGCATTGAAATCCGGTCAGGAGTTATTGGATTATGTCAAGGATCATGATGCACCGGATCTCATTCTATTGGATATCAATATGCCGGGAATGGATGGTTTCGAGACGTTAAAGAGGCTGCGGGAGCAGGAGAAGGGCAAGGATGAGATACCTGTTATTTTCCTGACAGCAAACGAGGATGGGGATTCCGAAACAAAAGGACTGACGCTCGGAGCAATGGATTTCATCAAAAAGCCCTTTGTACCGGAGGTGCTGACGCTGAGAGTCCGTCATATGATTGAGTTGATCCGTTTGCAGCGGAATCTTGCACAGGAAGTAGAAAAAAAGACGAAAGAAAATGAGAAGCTTTTTATTCATGTCGTTCGCTCTCTGGCAGAGGCGATCGATGCAAAGGATACTTACACGAATGGTCATTCCGGACGGGTGGCTACCTATTCGGGAGAAATTGCAAAACGATATGGATATTCGGAAAAAGCACAAAGAGATGTCTATATGATGGGGCTTTTGCATGACGTAGGTAAGATCGGTGTACCGGATGCAGTGATCAACAAACCGGCAAAGCTAACGGATGATGAATTCGAAATGATCAAGAATCATCCGGTTATGGGCGCACGGATTTTGAAAAACATCAAAGAAATGCCCTCCCTTGTGATCGGTGCGAGATGGCACCATGAGCAGTATGCTGGGAACGGTTATCCCGACGGATTGATCGGTAACGATATACCTGAGGAAGCCAGGATCATTGCAGTGGCGGATGCCTACGATGCGATGAGCAGCAGGAGAAGCTATCGTGATGTGCTTCCGCAGGGAATTGTCCGTGAAGAGATCGAGAAAGGAAAGGGCACACAGTTTGACCCCAAGTTTGCGGATATTATGCTTGCCATGATGGATGAAGATACCGAATATAAAATGAGAGAGGAATGATGCGGATATGATTGAAAAGGTATTTGCCCTGCTCCCCGTAAAAAAAAGGAGTGGATGCAGGTGCTTTCAGCGCCGCATTTCACGCGATCTATTTTGCGACACTGCACAAGACGGAAATTGGCGAAGATCAGTATGATCAGGCGCTTTGGATGCTTATTTACGGCGTTGTTTCGCAGATGGTCTGAGCAATGTGTGAAAGAAATATGTAAAGCCATAGAAAATGCGTAACCATACAGATCGGAGCAAAACTGCGTAGGTCTACACTCGGTTTAGCGTCTGTTAGAATATGATTCAGGAGTGAAAAAAGTCCGGTTGGTATCTCCAGCCGGACAAAAAATCATTTTTATTTTGACCAAATAATACAAAGTAGTCAAATGGTATAAGGAGGTAACATATCCTGTTGTTTTTCTCCTCACTCTATCGAAACAAAAACGGCAACGAGGGGCAGTCGCGCTCGATCGATGAACTGCTTCACATGGTAGGACTGGAAAACGACGCAGACAAGCGGGTGTCGGACTATTCCAAAGGAATGAAAAGCCGTTTGAATTTTATCAAGGCACTGGTACACGACCCGAAGCTGCTCTTTCTTGACGAACCCACCAGTGGGCTTGACCCCACAAACAGCCGCATGATGAAGGATATGATCCTGGAGGAGAAGCGAAGAGGAAAAACGATTCTTTTGACCACTCACAATATGCAGGACGCGACGATCACATTGACCGTTACCTGTTCATAACGGGCTTGGGACGAAACGGATATCCGGTGTCGCGGATCGTGCTTCCGGCTATTTTTGTCGCGGGCATTTGGATTTTGGTGCTGCTTAGAGTGTTTGGCAGATCCCGGTAAGACCGAAATAGAATTTAAGCAGCCCGCTCATTGAGCGGGTTTCTTGATGCGCTGTTATTTTATGGATTCCACCAAATGCCGCATTTCTTCCCGGGATGAAGCATTGCGTGCATGACCGATGATTTCCTGCTGCTCATCTTCGGTCATGCCGGAAAAGCGGATCAGGGCATCGGAGTGCTGTGCCAGCTCCATGGTAAATCCGATCGGAAGTTCTTCATTGAAGAGAGAGGAAATTTCAATCCGTTCCAGTGCAGCAGAATATCTGACCTATGTTGCTACTGTGGGTGATCAGCAGGACAGCATAGAGATGCGCTATGAGGATGAAAACATATGGTTGACACAAAAAATGATGGCTGCATTGTATGATGTGGATGTGCGTACAATCAGTGATCATATTAAAAAAGTATATTTTGATTCCGAATTAGAAGAACAGTCAACTATCCGAAAATTTCGGATAGTTCAAACCGAAGGCTCCCGGCAGGTCAGCCGTGAGACAAATCACTATAATGTTCAGATGATCATTGCCGTTGGATTTAAAGTGAACAATGACCGGGCGGTGCAGTTTCGCAAATGGGCGAATCGCATTGTGAAGGACTACACCATCAAAGGATGGGTGATGGATGATGAGCGGCTGAAAAATGGAGGATCTGTTCTGACTAAAGAATACTTCGACCGGTTATTGGAACAGATTCGTGAAATCCGTCTCTCGGAGCATAGATTTATCTCTGATTATGATAAATACCTGTTGGAATTAGAGGAAAATGCAAAAAAATAGATTGATCAAACAACACGACCTGACAACAGGTGATATTACAAAAGGAATATGGTCATTTGCTGTGCCGCTGATGCTCGGAAATGTGATGCAGCAATTATACAATCTGGTGGACACGTGGGTGGTTGGAACATATCTTGGAAATGGGGCGCTGGCTGCGGTGGGTTCCTCCTATACACTGATGACATTTCTGACATCCGTGATCATCGGACTGTGCCTCGGGAACAGTACCTTTGTATCTATGTCCTTTGGAAGCAGAAAAGAGAAAGATATTAGAAATGGAATATTTATGTCTTCGATGTTCATAGGTGCATTGACGGTATTGATGATCGTGATCTTTTATAGTTCGCTGCACAGGATCATCGCATTACTACAGGTGCCGGAGGAGATCGTGGGAAATATGTATACGTATCTTTTCTGGGTATTTTTTGGTTTCTTCGGAACGTTTATATACAATTATGTTTCCAATGTGCTGCGCGGAGTCGGAAATTCGGTGGCACCGCTTATCTTTCTGGGCGTATCGGTGGTATTGAATATCGTCCTTGACCTGCTGTTTGTGGCTGTACTCGGGAGCGGGATCAGAGGAGCTGCCATTGCGACCGCGATTGCCCAGACGGTATCGGGAGCGGGAGTGTTGATCTATTTCTGGTGTTGCTACGGCGCGTATCGACCGAAAAAGGAAGACTTCTGCTGGGATATGGTGAACTTAAAAAAGATCCTGTCGTTGTCCGGCTTTACCTGTCTGCAGCAGTCGGTGATGAACTTTGGCATCCTGATGGTGCAGGGAATCGTCAACAGCTTCGGAGCGGTCATCATGGCTGCGTTTGCAGTTGCAGTTAAAATAGATACGATCGCCTATATGCCGGTGCAGGATTTTGGAAATGCGTTTTCTGTTTTTGTGGCGCAAAATTATGGGGCCGGGGAAAAGGAACGGATCCGCATCGGAGTCAAAAAAGCATTTCTGAATGTGATCGTGTTTTGCGTGGCGATCAGTGTGATTGTGTTTACACTGGCGGAGCCTTTTATGAAAATTTTTGTGACAGAAGCAAACAGTTCGGATGTGATCGCTGCCGGCGTGCAGTATCTTCGGATCGAAGGTACTTTTTACATAGGGATCGGTATTTTGTTTTTACTATACGGATATTTCCGGGCAGTGAACAAGCCGGTGATGTCGGTGGTTCTGACGGTGATCTCTCTCGGAACGCGGGTGCTATTGGCATATACGTTATCTTCGGTGGAATCGATCGGCGTGATCGGGATCTGGGTGGCAATACCGATCGGGTGGTTTCTGGCAGATGCGGTTGGCCTGTTGCACTTACGTTCTGCGCTTGCATATCATAATATAAAAAAAATGCAGGAGCGATGTAATGAATTGGAATGACTATTCTGGTGGGGAGCGTGACTATGGAGGATGTCCGTATGTAGTGAATATTCCGCGTCACGCAGCCAACAATACAAATTTTCGCACGGCGATCTGGACGGGAAGCTATTTGCAGATGACACTCATGCATCTGCCGCCACGTGGGGAAATCGGTGAGGAAATGCATGGGGATACGGATCAGCTGCTTCGGATCGAGCAGGGCTGCGGACTGGTAAAAATGGGTGCGAACAGGACACGGATGGACACGCAGTATCGTGTTTGCCGCGGCGATGCAATTTTTGTACCGGCGGGTACATGGCATAATCTGATCAATATCGGGAGAACTCCGTTAAAGATTTCTTCTGTCTATGCGCCGCCGAATCACAGAAAGGGAACTGTGCACCGTACAAAAGAAGACGCGGAGCGGGCGGAATATTAGAAAAAGTGTGATGTGGATGATTTGGTGTGTGTGCCAGCAGTGAAGGCTGCTGGCATTTTTTTGCCGTATAGGAACTTCGTCTCCTATACGATAAAAGCCTCCGGCTGGATGCGCACGAGCGCGAAGATGTAATATGTCGCAAGCGACCGCGCTCGGCACGAGAATGTGCCAAGGCACATTCTTTTTGTATGAATGCAGTTTACATAATTTTTCATTCCCATGTGATACAGAAAGTGTTATAATGAGTGCAAGTGAGAAGAATAAAAAGTAGGTGGTAAAGAGCATGGCATTTATAAAAAAACATAAGTTATTAACAGCTTTTTTCGGGGTGACGCTGGCGTTGCTGATCACGCTTGGGACAATATTTCTGGTGCGTGCAAACCATTATAAAACGCATTTTTTTCCGGGCACAGTGATGAGTGGAGTGGATGTATCGGAGTTGACAGCTGAGGAAGCAAACGAGAAGGTTTCACGTTTTGTGGCAGATTATCTGTTGACGATCTACGCGAGAGATGATCAGAAATATTACATAGAAGGTCCTTCCATTGGTTATTCCTATATGCCAAACGGCGAGATTGAACAGATTCTGGAACGTCAGGATGCATATGACTGGATAAAACAGAGAAAGGATACAAAGGAGCAGGAGATCGATCTTGCTACAACTTTTGATCAGCAGCAGCTGGAGAAAGAGCTGGCTGCCCTTCCTTGTATGCAGACGGATCAGATGGTCGCACCTGAGGATGCAAAGATCGCATGGGTGGATGACAGTTACCAGCTTGTTCCGGAAGTAATGGGAACGACACTGAAGTCGGATGAGGTGCTGCGTCTGGTGACACAGGCGGTAGAAAATGGTGATACATCCGTGGAGTTGTATGATCATTATGTGGATCCGGAGATTCGCAGTGACGATCCGCAGCTGAACGCGTGCATGGATAACATTGAGAAATATTATGGAACAAGTATTACCTACACCTTTGGGAATGAGGAGCCTTTTGAGCTGACCAGCGAAATGATACAGGCATGGCTTGCTGTAGATGAGGATTATCAGGTTCGTGTTGATGATGAGAAAGTGACTAATTTTGTTCAGCAGATGGCATCTAAGTATAATACGTATGGTGATGTCCGTGATTTTAAGACCTCTCTTGGTGATAAGGTGAAGATTGGCGGCGGCGATTACGGCTGGGTCATTGATAAGGATAAGGAAAAAGCACAGATTTATGAAGATCTGGCGAAGGGTGGTAAGATCGAGCGTGAGCCTGTTTATTTGCAGGTGGCGAAAGAATATGGTGCTTATGATATCGGTTCCACTTATGTTGAGATCGATTATACGAACCAGCATCTGTGGTATTATGATAATGGTGAGTTGGTTGTTGATACAGATATTGTGTCTGGTAATCTGGGTCGGTGGAATGGTTCGCCGGACGGTATTTATAAAATTGTGTACAAGCAGCGCAATGCAACACTGGTAGGAGAGGGTTATTCATCTCCGGTAGATTATTTTATGCCTTTTGCATATAATGTGGGTATCCATGACGCGTCCTGGCGAAACAAGTTTGGAGAGCAGATTTATCTGACCGCTGGTTCCCATGGCTGCATCAATGTGCCCCCGGCGATTGCAGAAAAGCTATATGAGACATTAGCAGTTGATACGCCGGTGATTGCTTACTATCGCGAAAAAGTGTATCTGACGGCAGAAAATGCGCGGATCTCCAATGCATATTCCTATATCAGCGAAGATGATTACAAGGAGCTTTTGAAGGAGGATCCGACGGCGGTAAATCCCAGGCCGACAAAGACGAATGGATAGTTACCAGGATTCTTTGTGTAATGTGCTGGGAGTGTTATGAGAACCACCTTGACAGATATTTCAAAAAATTATGGTAACGGATATGAAATTTCATAAATTGCCTATCAGCCTTTGCAGTAAATAGCCGATAAAAATGATAGAACATGCAAATGCTTTGCTTGCAGCTGCTGATTGTATATGTGAAGCAGCTATGTAAATGCAAGATTGTTTTTGGATGAAAATTAGACTGACAGAGGATGTAAAAGGGGGTTTTTCGCATGAAAGTAACCGGAATAAACAGTGCAGATCTGGTGAGTGCACTTTATGATCACACGACGCAGGGCAGCAGTAAGAAAAAAGACAGCAATTCTATTGAGAATCTGCTGACATCGAATATGACTTCTAACAACCCTGCGATGGCAAGGCTTGCACGCAAAGCGGAGAGCAAAGACTACTATAAAAAAGCATTGTCCGCGGCAGAACAGTCCGATGAGCTGCTGCGCAAGCTAAGCGATGAAAAAAAGAGTGTGTTTGTGAAGGCAGCCGACACGCAGGACGAGCAGGCGAAGGAGGAATACCAGACGGAAGCGGCGAAGGATATTGCGAGTCTTTTGAACTCCTATAATACGATGATCGCCAACCTGATGGAGGCGGGTGGAAATGCAAACAAGAATTTTCTTTCTGAACTGAATCAGCTAATGAAGGATTATGGAAAAGAACTGTCTGCCATCGGTATTACCGGAAATGAAGACGGGACATTGGCGCTGGATGCGGAAACTCTGGCGGGGGCAGATATGGATGTACTGTCAGAGGTATTTGGACCGGATGCTGATTTTTCACAGAAGCTGACAGGGCAGATGGATACGATCGTACAAAAAACTGCGACTACCGTTGATACATTGCAGATCTACAGCACTGCTTACAGCAATAGTGGCAGCTACAGCCAGTATAATTATCTGAAAGGAATCTATGATCTGAAAGCATAAAAGGAATTAAAAAGCTGCATGCGAATGATCAACGCATGCAGCTTTTTTGTTGTGTGAAATGGATTAGAACAATCCCGTGATCTTTCCTTCCGGTGTCACATCGATGCCGTAGGCGGCGGGATTTTTGCCGAGTCCGGGCATGGTCATGATGGCTCCGGTGATGGCTACGACAAAGCCTGCGCCGGCGTTTACATAGACATCACGGACATTGATGTTGAAGCCGGTGGGACGGCCGAGCTTGGTCTGGTCATCGGACAGAGAGTACTGTGTCTTTGCGATGCAGACAGGCAGATTGCCAAAGCCGAGATCGGTCAGCTTCTTTAAGGTGCGGGCTGCGGCGGGAGAATAGGTGACACCGTCAGCACCGTAGATCTCTTTTGCGATGGTAGCGATCTTGTCCTCTAAGGGCAGCTCATCCGGATAGAGCGGTGCAAAGTTGGATTCCTTTTCTTCCAGTGTCTTTAATACCTTCTCAGCCAGGGCAACACCGCCCTCGGCACCCTTTTCCCATACTTCAGACAGGGCAAATTCGCAGCCTCGCTCCTCACAGAAATTCTTGATAAATTCATATTCTGCTTCGGTGTCGGTGACAAAAGAGTTCAGTGTTACAACGATCGGAACGTTGTATTTCTGCAGATTTTCAATATGTTTCTCCAGATTGCAGATACCCTTTGCGAGAGCATCCAGATTTTCTGTTGCCAGGTCAGCCTTTGCGACACCGCCGTTGTATTTTAATGCACGGACAGTAGCTACCAGAACGACTGCATCAGGCTTTAAGCCTGCCATGCGGCACTTGATGTCAAAAAATTTTTCTGCACCGAGGTCTGCGCCAAATCCGGCTTCTGTGACAACGATATCAGCAAGCTTAAGGGCTGTCTTTGTGGCACGTACACTGTTGCAGCCATGTGCAATGTTTGCGAAAGGTCCACCATGTACAATGGCACCGGTGTGGGTCAGTGTCTGGATCAGGTTCGGTTTCATGGCATCCTTTAACAAAGCGGCCATAGCGCCGACTGCTTTCAGCTGTCCGGCAGTGACAGGATTTCCGTCATAATCATAGGCAACGATGATCTTTGCCAGACGAGCCTTTAGATCTTCCATATCCTCAGCGAGACAGAGAATTGCCATGATCTCTGTTGCTACCGTAATGACAAAATGATCCTCGCGGACAAAGCCGTCTGCCTTGGCACCGAGACCGATGACAATGTTTCTCAGTGCGCGGTCGTTCATATCCAGACAGCGCTTCCAGACGATCTGGCGGGTGTCGATGTTCAACTCATTACCCTGATGGATGTGGTTGTCAAGCAGTGCTGCCAGCAGATTGTTTGCAGAGGTGATCGCATGAAAATCACCGGTAAAATGCAGGTTTAAGTCCTCCATTGGAACAACCTGAGCATATCCGCCGCCTGCTGCACCACCCTTGATACCGAAACACGGTCCTAAAGAGGGCTCTCTCAGAGCGAGCATTGCTTTTTTGCCCATGTATCCGAAGGCTTCGCCAAGACCAACGCTTGTAGTGGTCTTGCCTTCGCCAGCGGGGGTAGGGTTGATGGCTGTTACCAGCACCAGCTTTCCATCCGGACGGTCTTTGACCTCATTCATCAGCTCATCTGAGAGCTTAGCCTTATATTTTCCGTATAATTCCAAATCATCTTCCGAAATGCCATAGGGCTTTGCAACCTCTCTGATGTGGAGCATTTCGGCTTCCTGTGCGATCTCAATATCTGTCTTCATAAGTGAATACCTTCCTTTCGTTTGTTAATAATAAAAAGAATGTGCCTTGGTACATTCTTGCGCCGAGCGTGGTCGTTTGCGACATATTACATCTTCGCGCGAGGTGCACGAAGTCCAGTGGACTTCGGATCTGCACCGACCGAAGTGGCAACGAAGAAGCGCATCCTGCCGGAGGCTTTTGTCGTATATACGACAAAAAGGGCAACCTTTCAAACGTTCATCTTTGAAAAGCTGCCCAGACGGTCGGCATAAATTATTACCCAGTCACACCGTGTCAATTCACGCATCCGTCAGTGACTGTACATTAGAAGTAACATATTTTAGTCATAAATGTCAAGAGTTTTGTAAGAAAAAAATTACAGACCGTTTTATTGGACATGTTTGCGCGTAGAATGAAGTCATCAAAGAGAGGCAGACATGGAGACGGAACGTCTGTATGTAGGAAAGATTTGAATTCGTATCTGACGGCAACGAGGATTTTTGAAGAAGGAGGATATTTGGTATGAAAGGATATTTTGTAGATGGCGGTTACATGGGATATGTGGATGGCAGTTATATGCTCTTTGCCGGTGAGGAAGATTATTTTGAGTATATGGAAGAAATGTAATTACAAAGAAAATTGAAAGTCAGCGGTTGAAATTCTATATCTGGTATGCGATAATGGATTCTGTATAGCTATGTTGTGCTATGCAGAATTCATTTTTTAATGTAATGTGTATGTAGAAAGAAGGTTTTCAGTATGGACACAAGAGTTGACGTTTACAAGCCGGAAAAGATCAGGATCAGGCCTTACGAGCATCATGTAAAGTACTATGAGACGGATCAGATGCGCATTGTGCATCATTCCAATTACATTCGCTGGATGGAAGAAGCCCGTATGGACATGATGGAGCAGATGGGCTTTGGATATGATAAGATGGAAGAGCTGGAGATCATCAGTCCGGTGATCTCTGTAAGTTGCGAATATAAGAGTATGGTACGCTTTGGAGAGACCGTTGTGATCGATGCAAAGGTGGTAAGCTACAATGGTGTGAAGCTGAAGGTTGTTTATAAGATGACGGATAAAGAGACTGGTGAACTGCGGGCAGTGGCAGAGAGCAGCCATTGCTTCCTGACGATGTCAGGAAAGCCGTTGTCATTGAAGCGCTCTTATCCCGAAATTGATACAAAATTTTTTACGCTGGTTGAGGATGAATAAATGAAGGAAAAAATTGTCCTGATCGACGGACACAGTATATTGAACCGGGCATTTTACGGAGTGCCTGATCTCACAAATGCAAAAGGACAGCACACAAACGCTGTGTATGGTTTTTTGAATATTTTATTTAAAATACTGGAAGAGGAACAGCCGGAGTATTTGACGGTGGCCTTTGACGTGAGTGCGCCGACCTTTCGCCATGAAATGTTTGAATCTTATAAGGGCACGCGCAAGCCGATGTTGCCGGAGCTTAGGGAGCAGGTTCCACTCATGAAGCAGATGCTCACGGCAATGGGTGTGAAGATCATTGAACAGGAAGGGCTGGAGGCCGATGACCTGCTGGGAACGCTTTCGAGGCGTGCAGAGGAGGCGGGACTGGAGGTGTCCATTGTTTCCGGAGACCGGGATTTGCTGCAGCTCGCAACGGAGCATGTGAAAATCCGTATTCCCAAAACCAAAAAGACCGGTACGGAGATTGAAGACTATTATGCTGCAGATGTCATAGAGCGTTATCAGGTTACACCGAGAGAGTTTATTGATGTGAAAGCGCTTATGGGTGATGCTTCTGATAATATTCCGGGGGTTGCCGGTATTGGCGAGAAAGGCGCAACAAAGCTTATCGCCGAATACCACAGTATCGAGGAGGCGTATGCCCATATTGAGGAGATCGGGCAGACACGGGTGCGCGAGGCGCTGCGTGAGCATTATGACATGGCGCAGATGAGCAAAGTGCTTGCTACGATCAAACTGGATTGTGACATTTCCTACAAGTTTTCAGATGCAAAGCTGACGGATCTTTTTACGCCGGAGGCATATGCACTTTGCCGGGAGCTGGATTTTAAAAATATACTGGGTCGTTTCTCAGCAGGGCAGAATGATACACAGGCCAGCGAGATCTCAGTTCATGTGATCAAAGAGCCGGATGCTGTGGATCAGACATTGAAGGAAAGGAAGCAGAGTCTGGCGTTGAAGCTGTTGATCGAACAGGGAGAGGTGCTGGGACTGGCCGTGTGTGACTGCAGGGAGAGTGTGTACTGGATGCCTGTCAGTGAAGCATTGACACCGGAATATTTGCTGGGGGCTGTGCGAAAGCTCGTAGAAGATGGCAGGCAGATCCGTACGATGGATCTAAAGAGCCAGATCAAGCTGCTTTATCCGCAGGGGTTAGAGCCTTCACGCAGAGCGCAGTTTGATGATCTGGAGATCATGGAGTATCTGTTAAACCCGCTGAAGCATGAGTATGTGTGTGAGGATCTGGCGAAGGATTATCTGAACCGGATATATCCGACCAGAGCAGATCTGCTTGGTAAAATGACGATCAAAAAGGCGGCTATGGATGAGGAGGCAAAAGAGTCTTTGCATACATGGATCGGTAGTCTGATGGCGACGATCTGTGATGCTTATGAGCCGATGATGGCGCTTCTGGAAGAACAGGGCATGCGCAGACTCTATGAGGACGTGGAACGCCCGCTTTTGTTTGTGCTGGCAGATATGGAGATCGCAGGTATTATTGCAGATGCAAAAGCGCTGAAAGAATATGGAGATCAGCTTTCCGGCCGCATCGCGCAGCTGGAACAGGAGATCTATGCAGGGGCGGGGGAGGAGTTTAATATCAATTCCCCCAAGCAGCTTGGTGTGATCCTGTTTGAAAAGCTGCATATGCCCTATGCGAAAAAGACAAAGACAGGCTATTCTACAGCTGCGGATGTGTTGGATAAGCTGGCACCGGAGTATCCACTGGTAGCGCAGATCTTAGAGTATCGTCAGCTCACCAAGCTGAAATCCACTTATGCGGATGGTTTGGCGGGATGTATCAAAGAGGATGGCCGGATCCATTCAACCTTTAACCAGACGATTACGGCCACAGGGCGTATCAGCAGTACAGAGCCAAATCTGCAGAATATACCGATCCGTATGGAATTGGGGCGGCTGATCCGAAAGGTATTTTTGCCGGGTGAGGGCTGCGTATTTCTGGATGCAGATTATTCACAGATCGAACTGCGCGTTTTAGCACACATGTCAGGTGATCAGACATTGATCGATGCTTATCGCCAGGCGCAGGATATTCATCGCATCACGGCCTCTCAGGTGTTCCATATCCCCTTTGATGAGGTGACGGATCTGCAGAGAAGAAATGCAAAGGCAGTCAATTTCGGCATTGTGTATGGCATCAGTTCTTTTGGGCTGGGCGAAGATCTTGGCATCACCAGACAGGAGGCTGCGGAGTATATCAAACAGTATTTTGCCACCTATCCCAAAATCAAGGAATTTTTGGATCAGATGGTGGAGGATGCTAAAAAGAACGGCTATGCGATGACACTTTACGGCAGGCGCAGGCCAGTGCCGGAGTTATCCTCCAGCAATTTTATGCAGCGCTCTTTTGGTGAGCGTGTGGCGATGAATTCGCCGATCCAGGGAACCGCAGCGGATATTATCAAGATTGCGATGATCCGTGTGCATGACCGGCTGGCTGAAGAGGGAATGGCTTCCCGTCTCATTTTGCAGGTGCATGATGAACTGCTGGTTGAGACCGCGCAAGCAGAACAGGAGAAGGTGGCAGTCATTCTTTCAGAGGAAATGCAGCATGCCGCTGATCTGGCGGTGACACTGGAGGTGGATATGCATAGTGGTTGTAACTGGTACGAAGCAAAATAAGTGTTTAGTGAAGGTACTGAACAGTTACGAATGAGAGGTATGAAAGGACAAACGGTGATGAGATTTATAGGTCTGACCGGTGGTGTGGGTGCCGGAAAAACAACTGTTTTAAAAGCGATGAAGCAGATGTACCGGGTGCGTATCCTGATTGCGGATGAAATTGCCCATGAGCAGATGGAGCCGGGAACAAAATGCTATAAGCAGTTGCAGGAGATTTTTGGCAGCTATGACATCTGGTGTGAGGATGGCTGTATCAATCGTCCCAGACTGGCAGAGTTGCTGTTTTCTGATGAAGAATGTCGCAGAACGATGAATGAGATCGTGCATCCGGCGGTCAAGGAATATATTATCGGTGAGGCAGAAAAGGAGCGCCAAAGGGGATATTATGACTATGTGATCGTGGAGGCAGCGTTGCTCATCGAGGAACACTATGATACAATCTGTGATGAATTGTGGTATGTGTATGCATCAGCACAGACCAGAAAAGAACGGTTAATGGCGGATCGCGGTTATAGTGAACAAAAGGTGGAACAGATCTTTGCGGCACAGCTGACGGATGAAATGTACCGGAAATATTGTTCGGTGGTGATCGACAATGACCGGGATGAACAGTATGTGTTAGAACAGATAAAGCAACTATACAGACACAGGAGTGAGGAGAAATAATATGGACACACGCAGAGAAGACAATGGGGGGCTTGTTTTTGGTCTGGATATTGGAACCCGGAATGTTGTCGGAACGGTGGGCTATCGGGATGAAAATGAGACATTTAATGTGATTGCCCAGTATTGTAAGGAACATGATACGCGTGCAATGTTGGATGGACAGATCCATGATATTGGTAAGGTTGGAAAGACGATCCAGATTGTAAAGGCAAAATTGGAGGAAATGATCGAGCAGCCTTTGACAGAGGTGTGTATTGCAGCGGCAGGTCGAGTGTTAAAAACTGTAACGACCCATGTGGATTATGCTTATCCGGAGGAGACGATTGTTACGGGAGAGATGATTCACACGTTGGAACTGCTTGGAGTGGAGCAGGCACAGAATATTTTGCGCGAGCAAAATGATACAAAATACCGCTTTTATTGTGTGGGATATTCAGTGGTCAAGTATTATATCAATGATGAGATCTATTCCAATCTGGAAGGGCATAAGGCGGAGGTCATTTCTATCGATATCATTGTGACATTTCTTCCGGAAGATGTAGTGGATGGTCTGTATGCAGCGGTGGCGATTGCCGGGCTTGAGGTTGCTAATCTGACGTTAGAGCCTATCGCAGCAATCAATGTGGCGATTCCGGAGCATTTTCGCATGCTGAATATCGGACTTGTTGATGTGGGAGCTGGGACTTCCGATATTTGTATTACCAAAGATGGCAGTATTATCGCATACGGTATGATTCCCTATGCAGGCGATGAGATCACGGAGGTTATTGTCCAGCATTATCTTGTGGATTTCAATATGGCCGAGCATATCAAGTGTGCTTCTACAGTGGATAACGAGGTAGAGTTTGAGGATATCATGAGTATTACACACCGCGTTCCGGCCAAAGAAGTATGGGAGCTGGTGGCACCGGTGGTAGATAAGCTGGCAAAAGGTGTTGCGGAGAAGATCATTGCACTAAATGGCGATAAAACTGTCAGCGCGACCTTTGTGGTCGGTGGCGGTGGAAAGATACACGGCTTTGTGGAGCGGCTGTCAGAGGAGCTGAATATCCCGCAGGAGCGTGTGGCACTGCGCGGCGAGGAAGTGTTAAAGACGATCAATTTCCTGCAGCCTGATATAGCGAAGGATCCGTTGATCGTGACGCCGGTAGGTATCTGCCTGAATTATTATGATCAGAAAAATAGTTTCATTATGGTGCGTTTTAATGGTGAGCGTATCAAATTGTATGACAATAACCGGCTGACGATTGTGGACGCGGCATTGCAGGCTGGTTTCCCGAATGAATATCTGTTTCCACGCAGGGGAATGCCCATCAATTTTACGGTGAACGGAAAGCAGCGCATGATCCGTGGCGAGGCAGGAGAATCTTCATCTGTCAGAATGAATGGCAGAGAGGTCAATATCAATACACCGCTTGAGCCAAATTGCGAGATAGAGATCATTCCTTCTACGGTGGGCGAGGATGCAGTCTATACGATTGAGCGTCTGGAGGAATATACATCTTCAACAATTACCTTTGAGGTTAACCATAGGATGGTGACATGCCCCCGGTTTGTTCTGGTAAATGGAAAATTGGAACCGCCTACCTATCGCGTGCAGGATGGAGATCAGATTGAGGTGTGCAACTATTATACAGTGGCGCAACTGGCGGAGTTTATGGATGTAGAGATTGATCCGGACAGCGAAATTTTCGTCAATAACCGTGTGGAGAATATGGATGCACAGATCTATGAAAATTTCAGCGTAGACTGGACAGTACTTGCTTATCGTACAGCAAAGGAGGATGTGACTGCGCAGCCGGAGCTCATGGAAAAAGCTGTGACTGGGACTGAAACGCCGGATCAGGCTGCTTCGTCAGAAGCTTCATCTGATGAAAAAGAAGATGGTCAGAATGGAGACGATGAAAGCGTAAAAACGGAACAGCAGCCGGGTGGGGAAGAAGATGCAAAAAAAAGCGAAGAAATAGCAGATTTTCCAGAGAACTTACCGGAGGATGAAGATTCGGATCACAGTAAAACATCACTGACAGAGGGCAGTGAGGAATCGCCGGTGGAGGAAGAAAGTAAGGAGCCGATTGACCGGGTAGTGTTTGTCAATGGTGAATTGATCGTGATGCATGGAAAACCGGAATACGTGTTTATTGATGTATTTGATTATATTGATTTTGACCTGTCTGATTCCAGAGGCCGTGCGATCATCACCAAGGTGAACGATAAGAATGCATTTTACACGCAGACACTGGACGAAGGTGACGAGATCATCATTCGCTGGGAAGAAAGCTGAGGGCGGTGCAGATATGAGATTATGTAGTATTGCCAGCGGCAGCAGCGGAAATTGTATTCTGGCAGGTTCGGATAACAGCCATATCCTGATCGATGCGGGAATCAGCGGAAAGCGGATCAGGGAAGGTCTGGGACAGCTTGGATTAAAGCCTGAGGAGACGAGCGGGATTTTTGTGACACATGAGCATATGGATCACATTCAGGGAATTGGTGTGATGGCGAGAAGACACGGGCTG
The DNA here is from genome assembly GCA_022773965.1 of Lachnospiraceae bacterium. Classification (GTDB taxonomy): domain Bacteria; phylum Bacillota; class Clostridia; order Lachnospirales; family Lachnospiraceae; genus W0P33-017. The sequence goes on along the minus strand of JALFNQ010000149.1, from coordinate 19,415 downwards.
CCTATCTATGCCACAGAGAAAACAATCGGTGCGATCAAACGTTGTACCGCAGTTGGAAAGATTGATGAGGGGCTGTTTCATGTCGTACGCCCGGATGAGCCTTTGATGATCGGTGACTTGTCTGTGGAACCAATCCATGTTTCACATGATGCGGCGGATCCGGTGATGTATATTGTGAGGCATGGGGAACGTTCGGCAGCAGTTGTGACAGATCTTGGAAAATATGATCATTATTTGATAGACAAATTGCAGGGTGTTCATGTATTATTGTTAGAAGCGAATCACGATGTGCGGATGCTGGAGATGGGTACCTATCCTTATCCGTTAAAGCAGCGTATATTAAGCGAACGGGGGCATTTGTCCAATGAGACATCCGGCAGATTCCTGGGGGAACTCTTGCATGACCGGTTTGAGGCAGTTGTATTAGGACATCTTTCAAAAGAAAATAATTATGAAAAGCTTGCTTATGAAACTGTTCGTCTGGAGGTGACGTTGGGGGACAATCCTTACAAGGGATCGGATTTCCCGATGTACGTGGCCAAACGTGAGGAGCCATCACAGTGTATATATTTTTAGGAGGATAAAGATAAAATGGAAAACGCAAATAACAAGACGATCATTACGGTATTGGGACATGATACAGTTGGTATCATCGCAAAGGTATGTACCTATCTTGCAGAGAACAATATCAATGTGCTTGACATCTCGCAGACGATTGTTTCCGGTTATTTTAACATGATGATGATCGTGGATATGACAGGTGCTACGGTGCCCTTTTCGGATTGCGCAGCCGCTCTCGAGCAGCTTGGAGAGCAGATCGGCGTTGCGATCAAGTGCCAGAAAGAAGAAATTTTTGAGAAAATGCACCGTATTTAACAAAGGAGACAAGTCATGATCAATATATGGGAGGTCGAGGAGACCAATAAGATGATCGAGCAGGAAAATCTGGATGTCCGCACGATCACACTCGGTATCAGTCTGATGGATTGTATCGATTCTGATTTAGAGCAGTTAAATAAAAAGATATATGATAAGATTACAACGACAGCAAAAAATCTTGTGTCAGTAGGCGAACAGATTGAGAAGGAATACTGTATTCCCATCGTAAACAAGCGTATTTCTGTGACACCGATCGCGCTTGTCGGTTCTGCGGCATGTAAAACACCGGAGGATTTTGTGACTATCGCAAAGACGTTGGATCGCGCCGCAAAGGAGGTTGGTGTCAACTTCCTCGGTGGATACTCCGCATTGGTGAGCAAGGGTATGACCCGTGGGGAGGAATTGTTGATCCGATCCATCCCGCAGGCACTGGCACAGACAGATGTGGTTTGCAGTTCTGTGAATGTTGGATCCACAAAGACCGGTATCAATATGGATGCGGTACGTCTGATGGGTGAGATGATCACTGCCACTGCAGAGGCGACAAAGGAAGGGGGTGTGAATGGCTGTGCGAAACTGGTTGTATTCTGCAATGCACCAGATGATAATCCCTTTATGGCAGGCGCTTTCCACGGCGTGACAGAGGCTGATGCGATCATTAATGTCGGTGTCAGCGGTCCCGGCGTGATGCGCACGGCACTTACCAAGGTACGGGGAGAGAACTTTGAGGTACTCTGCGAGACCATCAAAAAGACAGCATTTAAGATCACGCGTGTGGGACAGCTTGTAGCTCAGGAGGCATCCAGAAGACTGGGCATTCCCTTTGGTATTATCGACCTGTCTTTAGCACCGACACCGGCGATCGGTGACAGTGTGGCTGATATTTTGCAGGAGATTGGTTTGGAATATGCGGGAGCACCGGGTACGACAGCTGCTCTGGCGATGTTGAATGATCAGGTGAAAAAAGGCGGAGTTATGGCATCCTCCTATGTCGGAGGTTTAAGTGGTGCATTTATTCCGGTCAGTGAGGATCAGGGGATGATCAACGCGGCGACCGTTGGTGCGCTTACTCTTGAAAAGCTGGAGGCGATGACTTGTGTATGCTCCGTTGGATTAGATATGATCGCGATTCCGGGTGATACAAAGTCAACGACGATCGCAGGTATCATTGCCGATGAGATGGCGATTGGTATGGTCAATCAGAAGACCACGGCAGCCAGACTGATCCCGTGTCCCGGCAAGAAGGTTGGAGATACAGTGGAATTTGGCGGACTGCTCGGACATGCACCTGTCATGCCTGTCAATCCCTATTCCTGTGATGCATTTGTAAATCGTACCGGACGGATTCCGGCACCGATTCATTCATTTAAAAACTAAAGAGATCAAACTAAAGGAGGCAACTATGCAGATTGAAGCATTAAGCAGCAAGTTATCAGAGAACAGTTATCCCGGCAGAGGCATTGTGATTGGTCGTTCGGCTGACGGAAAGTATGCAGTGACCGCATATTTTATCATGGGTCGCAGTGTCAACAGCAGAAACCGCGTATTTGTAGAGGATGGTGAGGGAATCCGTACACAGGCCTTTGATCCTTCCAAGCTCAGCGATCCCAGTCTGATCATCTACGCACCTGTGCGTGTGCTCGGAAATAAGACAATCGTGACCAACGGAGATCAGACAGATACAGTTTATGAGCTGATGGATAAGCAGCAGACTTTTGAGCAGTCTTTGCGCACAAGAGAGTTTGAACCGGATGAACCAAATTACACACCGCGTATTTCCGGCATTATGCATGTGGAGAATGGGCACTATAATTATGCAATGTCCATTTTAAAGAGTAATAATGGTGATCCTGATTCCTGCAATCGCTATACGTTTGCATATGAAAATCCGAAGGCAGGTGAAGGACGTTTTATTCACACTTACATGAGCGATGGAGATCCGCTTCCCAGTTTCGAGGGCGAACCGGAGTGGGTAAAGATCGAGGGAGATATCGACAGCTTTACCAACATGATCTGGGAAAATCTGAATGAGGACAATAAGGTGTCTCTCTTTGTGAGATATATTGACATTGAAACAGGCAATTATGAGACTAGAATCGTAAATAAAAACCAATAAGGAGAAAAAATCATGAATGAACTGGAATTAAAATACGGCTGTAATCCGAATCAGAAGCCTTCACGCATCTACATGGAGGATGGTTCAGAATTACCGATTACTGTTTTGAACGGAAAGCCCGGCTATATCAATTTTTTGGATGCGTTTAACGGCTGGCAGCTTGTGAAGGAGTTAAAAAAGGCAACAGGACTTGCAGCGGCTACTTCTTTTAAGCATGTGTCTCCTGCGGGAGCAGCTGTGGGTCTGCCGTTAAGTGATGTAGAACGCAAGATTTACTGGGTAGATGACATGGATATCGAGTTTACACCCCTGGCAAATGCATATGCCAGAGCAAGAGGTGCAGACCGTATGTCTTCCTTTGGAGATTTTATTGCACTCTCTGACGTTTGTGATGTGGCAACTGCCAGCATCATCAAGAGAGAGGTGTCTGATGGTGTTATCGCACCTGGATATGAGCCCGAGGCGCTTGAGATATTAAAAGCGAAGAAAAAGGGCAACTATAATGTCATCCAGATCGACGAGAATTACGTTCCGAAGGCGCTGGAGCGCAAGGAAGTGTATGGTATCACTTTTGAGCAGGGCAGAAACGAGCTGGTCATTGATGATGAATTCTTTGCAAATATCGTGACAGAGAACAAGGATCTGCCGGAGCAGGCGAAGATCGATCTTGCCATTTCCATGATCACCCTGAAATATACACAGTCTAATTCTGTATGTTATGTCAAGGGCGGACAGGCCATTGGTATCGGTGCAGGACAGCAGTCACGTATCCACTGTACAAGATTGGCAGGTCAGAAGGCTGATAACTGGTGGCTGCGTCAGAATCCGAAGGTATTGAATCTTCCTTTTAAGGATTCCATTGGACGCGCAGACAGGGATAATGCCATCGATCTGTATATCGGTGAAGAGTATATGGATCTTCTGGCAGATGGTACATGGGAGAATACTTTTACAGAGAAGCCGGCTGTATTTACTGCTGAGGAAAAGCGTGCGTGGCTGGATCAGAATACAGATGTGGCACTTGGTTCAGATGCATTTTTCCCTTTTGGTGATAACATCGAGCGTGCTCATAAGAGTGGTGTAAAATATGTGGCAGAGCCGGGCGGTTCCATCCGCGATGACCATGTGATCGCAACGTGTAACAAATATGATATGGTGATGAGCTTCACAGGCTTGCGTCTGTTCCATCACTAATTGAAAGAATTCATTGAAATATAAGGAAACTTGACAATGTATGAATTGCTAAAGGAAGAGGGGCGTGCCAAGCGCGGTGTGTTTCACACCGTGCACGGCGATATTCAGACACCCGTTTTTATGAATGTTGGTACAGTAGCTGCCATCAAGGGCGCTGTTTCTACAGAAGATTTAAAACAACTGAAGACACAGGTTCAGCTTTCAAACACCTATCATTTACATGTTCGCACCGGAGATGAAACGATCAAGGAGTTGGGCGGTCTGCATAAATTTATGGTATGGGACAAGCCGATTCTCACAGACAGTGGTGGATTTCAGGTGTTTTCACTGGCAGGCTTGCGCAAGATCAGGGAAGAAGGCGTTCATTTCAACTCCCACATTGACGGACGCAAAATTTTTATGGGTCCGGAAGAGAGTATGCAGATCCAGTCCAACTTGGGCTCAACGATCGCGATGGCCTTTGATGAGTGCCCTCCGGCACTTGCAGAGCGAAGCTATGTGGAAAACTCCGTGGCGCGGACAACACGCTGGTTGATCAGATGTAAAAATAAAATGGCAGAGCTTAACAGCAGAGAAGATACGATCAATAAACATCAGATGCTGTTTGGGATCAATCAGGGTGCAATTCTGGATGATATTCGCATCGATCATGCAAAGCGCATCTCAGAACTGGAACTGGACGGTTATGCGATCGGCGGTCTGGCGGTTGGAGAGAGCCATGAACAGATGTATCATATTCTGGATGTGACGGTTCCTCATTTGCCGAGAAAGAAGCCAACTTATCTGATGGGAGTAGGTACGCCTGCAAATATTCTTGAGGGTGTGGAGCGCGGCGTTGATTTCTTTGACTGCGTGTATCCCACCAGAAACGGTCGCCATGGGCATGCCTATACAAATGAGGGAAAGATCAATCTCTTAAATCAGAAATTCGAGAAGGATATGCGTCCCATCGAGGAAGGCTGTGGCTGTCCGGCGTGTCAGAAGTATTCCAGAGCTTATGTGAGACATCTGCTCAAGGCGAAGGAAATGCTTGGCATGCGGCTTCTCGTCATGCATAATCTGTATTTCTACAATAATATGATGGAGGAGATCCGGAATGCCCTCGATGAGGGCAGATTTGCTTCCTACAAGGCGGAAAAGCTGTATGCAATGAGCCAGAATGAAATACATCACAAACACTGTTAAATTTTTACTTGATGTTATGGACACTTTCATGTATTATTGTACTAGTGTTTTTTTACACGGAAACAGAAATTAGGAGGAATAACTATGATTTTAGTAAGTCAGGCAGCCAGCGGCGTAGCCGGTATGGTACTTTGGATCGTTATTTTGATCGCGTTTATGTACTTCTTCATGATTCGCCCCCAGAAGAAAGAGCAGCAGCAGAAAAATGCAATGCTTCAGGCATTAGAGATTGGAGATACGGTACTTACAACCAGCGGATTCTACGGAACGATCATTGATATGTCGGAGGATACAGTGATCATCGAGTTTGGTAACAATAAGAACTGCCGTATTCCGATGCAGCGTGCAGCAATCTCAGCGGTAGAAAAGCCGGAAGATGCAGCAAAGGCTGTAGAGGAGAAAGATAAAAAGGATAAAAAAGACGCAAAAAATAAGTAAATAGGGTGGGGCGTATACAAAATCTGGTATACGCCTTTCTCTGCATATGTGAAGCAGTATGAATGTGTGCTACAGATGCTTTATTGCAGTGGTTGTCCAGACTGTTTTGCGTGCGTTATTTAGCAGGAGGAAAAAGATGAATTTTCATGTAGGAGTGATCTCCGGTGACGGTATCGGACCTGAGGTTGTGGCAGAAGCAAAGAAAGTATTAGATACCATCGGAAAAAAATTTGAGCATAATTTTACATACGAAGAGATCCTTATGGGTGGATGCTCCATTGATGCAACCGGCGTACCGCTGACTGACGAGGCGATCGCGCAGGCAAAGGCCAGTGATGCGGTACTGATGGGTTCTATCGGCGGTAATACAGCAACCTCGCCCTGGTATCAATTGCCGCCGCAGCTTCGTCCGGAGGCAGGACTGCTCAAATTACGCAAATCGTTGAATTTGTTTGCAAATCTGCGCCCTGCATATCTGTATGAGGAATTGAAGGAGGCTTGCCCTCTGCGAGATGATATCATCGGAGATGGATTTGATATGATGATCATGCGGGAGCTGACCGGTGGTCTTTACTTTGGTGATCGTGTGACAGAAGAGAGAGATGGTGTGATGACGGCAGTGGATACTCTGACCTATAATGAGAATGAGATCCGCCGCATTGCGATCCGGGGCTTTGATATTGCGATGAAGCGCCGCAAGAAGGTGACCAGTGTAGATAAGGCGAATGTGCTGGATTCTTCGCGCCTCTGGAGAAAAGTCGTGGAGGAGGTCGCAAAGGATTATCCGGAAGTGACTTATGAGCATATGCTGGTAGATAACTGTGCGATGCAGCTGGTGAAGGATCCCAAGCAGTTTGATGTTATTTTGACAGAGAATATGTTTGGAGATATTTTATCGGATGAGGCCAGTATGGTGACAGGATCCATCGGAATGCTTTCATCTGCCAGCTTAAATGATACAAAATTTGGTCTGTATGAGCCCAGTGGCGGCTCTGCACCGGATATCGCAGGCAAAGGCATTGCAAATCCTATCGCAACCATCTTAAGTGCAGCGATGATGCTGCGTTACAGCTTTGATCTGGATGCTGAGGCTGATGCGGTAGAAGCTGCTGTTAAGCAGGTATTAAAGGATGGTTATCGTACCATTGACATCATGCCGCAGGAAGAAGATAAGAAAGCAACTGTGACACAGGTTGGAACCGCTCAGATGGGTGATCTGATCTGTGAGAGGATTTAAATATACATAGAAAGAAGGAAGAAAAATGATTAGTGATAATGCACGCGCCGGCATGCAGCAGGCACCGGCAAGAAGTCTTTTCAATGCATTGGGATTTACTGCAGAAGAGTTAAAAAAGCCCATGGTAGGTATCGTCAGTTCCTACAACGAGATCGTACCGGGACATATGAATATTGATAAGATCGTGAATGCTGTCAAGCTTGGCGTTGCCGAGGCAGGCGGTGTGCCTGTTGTTTTCCCAGCGATCGCAGTCTGCGATGGTATTGCCATGGGACATATCGGAATGAAATATTCGCTTGTTACCCGTGATCTGATCGCGGATTCCACAGAGTGTATGGCAATCGCTCATCAGTTTGACGCACTGGTTATGGTGCCTAACTGTGACAAAAATGTTCCCGGACTTTTGATGGCGGCAGCACGCCTTAATATTCCGACGGTATTCGTATCCGGTGGCCCGATGCTGGCAGGACATGTAAAAGGACAGAAACGCAGCCTCTCTTCTATGTTTGAGGCGGTTGGAAGTTACGCGGCAGGAACAATGACGGAGGAAGATGTGACTGAGTTTGAGAACAAGGTGTGCCCCACTTGTGGTTCATGCTCCGGTATGTATACTGCAAACTCCATGAACTGTCTGACAGAGGCACTTGGAATGGGTCTTTCCGGAAATGGAACGATTCCCGCAGTTTATTCTGAGCGTATCAAGCTTGCAAAGCACGCAGGAATGGCTGTTATGGAGCTGGTTCGAAAGAATATCTGTCCCCGTGACATCATGACAAAAGAGTCCATCATAAATGCGCTGACTGTGGATATGGCACTTGGATGCTCTACAAATAGTATGCTGCATCTGCCGGCAATCGCACATGAGATCGGCTTTGATTTTGACATTTCCTATGCAAATCCGATTAGTGAGAAGACACCGAACCTGTGCCATCTGGCACCGGCAGGCCCTACCTACATGGAGGATCTGAACGAGGCAGGTGGTGTATATGCTGTGATGAAAGAGTTGGCAGATATCGGACTTTTGAATACTGACTGTATGACGGTAACCGGACAGACGATCGGCGAAAATATCAAAAATTCAGTAAACCGCAATCCTGAGGTCATCCGTACTGTGGATAATCCCTACAGTAAGACTGGTGGTCTTGCCGTATTAAAGGGAAATCTGGCGCCGGACGGATCCGTTGTCAAGCGTTCTGCAGTTGTTCCTGAGATGCTTGTTCATGAGGGCCCTGCACGTGTATTTGACTGCGAGGAAGATGCAATCGCAGCAATCAAGGGTGGCAAGATCGTGAGCGGAGATGTGGTTGTCATCCGTTATGAGGGCCCGAAGGGTGGCCCCGGTATGCGTGAGATGTTAAATCCGACTTCCGCAATTGCAGGTATGGGACTTGGCTCCTCTGTTGCACTGATCACAGACGGCCGTTTCTCGGGCGCAAGCCGTGGCGCGTCTATCGGGCACGTTTCACCGGAAGCAGCAGTCGGTGGCCCCATCGCCCTTGTGGAGGAGGGAGATATCATCAGTATTAATATTCCGGAGATGAAGCTGGAATTAAAGGTTTCTGATGAAGAACTGGCAGCAAGGAAGGCAAAATGGCAGCCCAGAGAGCCGAAGGTAACGACCGGTTATCTGGCGCGTTATGAGAAGATGGTTACCTCAGGAAACCGTGGAGCCATCCTGGAGATTAAGTAATAGTTAGCAAAGGGGAAAAAACATGCAGCTCACAGGCGCGGAAATCATTATTGAATGTTTAAAGGAGCAGGGCGTGGATACTGTGTTTGGGTATCCGGGCGGTGCAATTTTAAATGTCTATGATGAGTTATATAAGCATAGTGATGAAATCAGACATATTTTGACCTCCCATGAACAGGGAGCCAGCCATGCGGCGGATGGTTATGCGAGAAGCACCGGAAAAGTAGGTGTATGCCTCGCAACCTCCGGTCCGGGCGCAACCAATCTGGTCACCGGTATCGCAACGGCTTATATGGATTCTGTTCCGATGGTAGCGATCACCTGTAACGTAGGTGTTTCGCTGCTTGGTAAGGACAGTTTTCAGGAAATTGATATCACCGGCGTAACAATGCCGATCACAAAACATAATTTTATTGTGAAGGATGTGAAGGATCTTGCTTCGACCATTCGTCGGGCGTTTGCAATTGCAACAAAAGGCAGACCCGGCCCGGTGCTTGTCGATGTACCAAAGGATGTGACCGCAAATAAAGCAGATTATACACCGGCGGTTATCGAGAAGGCACCTCGCAGTGTACATCCGATCTCGGAATCTGAGATTGATAGTGCACTTTCATACATGAAAAAGGCAAAAAAACCATATATTTTTGTGGGTGGTGGAGCAGTGATCTCAGGTGCTTCTGAAGAATTGAAACGGTTTGTATCGCTCATGCAGGCTCCGGTCTGTGATTCTCTTATGGGAAAGGGTGCATTTGACGGCACAGATCCGCTTTATACCGGAATGCTAGGCATGCATGGTACAAAAGTATCTAATTTTGGTGTCAGCGAGTGTGATCTGCTCGTTGTTGTAGGCTCGCGTTTTTCTGACCGTGTGATCGGAAATGCAAGCAAATTTGCACATAAGGCAAAGATCATACAGATTGATATCGATCCGGCAGAAGTTAATAAAAACATTACCGTGACCGCCAGTGTGATCGGAGATGCAAAGGAGATCCTGTCTAAGATCAATGACCGGTTAGAACAGCAGGATCACAGCGAGTGGCTTGCACATATTGCGGAACTGAAAGAGAGATTCCCGTTAAAATATGCGGATGCAGGGCTGAGCGGTCCCTATATGATGGAGCAGATCTATAAACAGACAAAGGGCGATGCGATCATCGTCACTGAAGTTGGACAGCACCAGATGTGGGCCGCACAGTATTATAAATATAGCAGGCCGCGTACACTCCTGACTTCCGGAGGACTTGGTACGATGGGTTATGGCCTGGGCGCTGCGATCGGTGCACAAGTGGCCAATCCAGATAAACAGGTGGTCAATTTTGCCGGTGACGGATGTTTCCGTATGAATATGAATGAGATCGCTACAGCCGCAAGACAGAAATTACCGCTGATCGAGGTGATCGTAAATAATCATGTACTTGGTATGGTGCGTCAGTGGCAGGATCTGTTTTACAATAAGCATTATTCAGCAACGGTGCTGGATGATGGAGTGGATTATGTGAAGCTTGCAGAGGCAATGGGAGCTACCGGACTTCGTGCAACAACGAGACAGGAGTTTGATGAAGCCTTCGCAAAAGCTCTTGAGACACCCGGACCTGTTGTGATCGATGCGATCATTGACTGTGATGATAAGGTATGGCCGATGGTAGCACCAGGTGCACCCATCAGCGAGGCATTTACAGACGAAGATCTGAAAAATAGAACAAATTAGATTTTAAATACGAGGAGGATATAACTAATGAGCAGAGTATATAATTTTTCTGCAGGACCGGCAGTTTTACCGGAGGAAGTGTTAAAAGAAGCGGCAGATGAGATGTTGGATTACAAGGGCTGTGGCATGTCCGTCATGGAGATGTCACATCGTTCGAAGGTATATGATCAGATCATCAAAGAGGCAGAGGCCGATATCCGCGATCTGATGAACATTCCGGATAATTATAAGGTGCTGTTTTTGCAGGGTGGTGCATCCCAGCAGTTCGCGGCCATTCCCATGAACCTGATGAAAAATAAAAAAGCCGGATATATCATCACCGGTCAGTGGGCAAAGAAGGCATTTCAGGAGGCAAAAATGTATGGTGAGGCAGTAGAGCTTGCATCTTCTGCTGACGAGACATTCTCTTATATTCCGGATTGTTCCGATCTGCCGATCACTGACGATATGGATTATGTTTATATCTGTGAGAACAATACAATCTATGGAACCAAATATAAAACACTGCCGAATACGAAGGGTGTGGATCTGGTGGCAGATGTATCTTCCTGCTTCTTATCTGAGCCTGTTGATGTGTCAAAGTATGCGGTGATCTATGGCGGTGTTCAGAAAAACGTGGGACCTGCCGGCGTTGTGATCGTGATCATCCGTGAGGATCTGATCCGTGATGATGTACTGCCCGGAACACCTACCATGTTAAAATACAAGACACAGGCAGACAATGACAGCCTTTACAATACACCTCCCTGCTACGGCATTTATATCTGCGGCAAGGTATTCAAGTGGATTAAGAAAATGGGCGGTCTGCAGGCAATGAAAGAGCACAATGAGAAAAAGGCAAAGATCCTTTACGATTTCCTGGACGAGAGCAAGCTGTTCAAGGGAACCGTTCGCAAGGAGGATCGTTCTCTGATGAATGTGCCTTTCGTGACCGGAGATGCAGATCTGGATGCGAAGTTTGTTGCTGAGGCAAAGGCTGCCGGTTTTGAGAATCTGAAGGGTCACCGTACCGTTGGCGGTATGCGTGCTTCTATCTACAATGCAATGCCCATCGAGGGTGTAGAGAAGCTGGTTGAGTTTATGAAGAAATTCGAGGAGGAAAATGCTTAAAATGTTTAATTATACATGCTTAAATCCGATTGCAGGCGTAGGTCTCGACCTGCTGAGCAATGACTATAAAAAAGTGGATGACTTAAAGGATGCTCAGGCAGTGCTCGTGCGTTCTGCTGCAATGCATGATCTGGAGCTTCCTGACACATTGGATGCAGTGGCAAGAGCCGGTGCCGGTGTGAACAATATCCCGTTAGATAAATGTGCAGAGAAGGGTATCGTTGTATTTAATACACCTGGAGCAAATGCGAATGGTGTCAAGGAGCTTGTATTTGCAGGGATGCTTCTTGCAGCACGTGATGTAGTAGGCGGAATTAACTGGTGTGCATCTGAGACTGGAAATGCAGATATTGCAAAGGTTGCTGAAAAGCAGAAAAAAAACTTTGCAGGTACTGAGCTTGCAGGTAAAAAGCTCGGTGTCATTGGACTTGGTGCCATCGGTATTAAGGTTGCAAATACGGCAAGACATTTTGGTATGGAAGTGTACGGCTATGATCCTTATATTTCAGTCAATGCAGCATGGAATCTGTCCCGTGATGTAAAGCATATCAGCGATCTTGAGACGATCTACAAGGAGTGCGACTACATCACTGTTCACGTGCCGCTGATGGATGCAACAAAGAAGATGATCAGTGCAGAGGCAATCGCTATGATGAAGCCGACGGCAGTCGTATTAAACTTTGCAAGAGATCTGCTTGTAGATGAAGAGGCAATGGTAAAAGCGCTTGCAGAGGGCAAGATCCGTAAATATGTATCTGATTTCCCGAATCCGACCACAGTTGGAGCACAGGGATGCATCGTGAGCCCGCATTTAGGAGCTTCTACCGAGGAGTCCGAGGATAACTGTGCAGTAATGGCAGTTCAGGAGATTCGTGATTACATGGAAAATGGTAATATCAAGAACTCTGTGAACTATCCGAATTGTGACATGGGTGTCTGCAATACTGCAAGCCGTGTTGCATTTCTGCACAAGAATGAAAAGGGTACGATTGGTAGCTTTACCGCACTGCTCGGTGATGCCGGCGTAAATATCGATAACATGTCAAATAAGAGTAAGGGAGATTATGCATATACGATGATGGATGTGGATGCACCTGTTCCGGCAGATGTGATCGAAAAGATGTGTGCACTTCCCGGTGTATTTAAGGCAAGGGTGATCAAATAATGGCAACTATCAGACCTTTTGGGGCAATTCGCCCGATTCCTGACAAAGCGGCGGCAATCGCCGCTTTGCCATATGATGTGTACAATAGACAGGAGGCAAAGGAGGTCGTAAAAGACAACCCGGATTCCTTCTTAAATATTGACCGGGCTGAGACACAGTTTGATGATTCTGTAGATACCTATGCAGAATGTGTCTATGAGAAAGCGCATGATCTGCTCTGGGAAAAGATTGATAAGGGGGATTTTCTGCGTGAAAATGCGCCCTGCTATTATATTTATGAGTTGACGATGGACGGACGCGTGCAGACCGGTATCGTTGCATGTGCTTCCATTGATGACTATGAAAATCAAGTCATTAAAAAGCATGAAAATACGAGAGCTGATAAGGAAGCGGATCGCATTCATCACGTAGATAGCTGTAATGCACAGACGGGTCCGATTTTTTTGGCATATCGTGCCAATTCAGTGATCCGCGAGATTGTGGCAAAGACGAAGCAGACGGAGGCGGTCTATGATTTTGTTTCAGATGATGGTATCAGACATCGCGTGTGGGTGATTTGCGCGAAGGAGGATATCGATGCGATCCAGACTGCATTTGGTGGCATTGGAGAAATCTATATCGCTGATGGTCATCACCGTGCAGCATCTGCAGTCAAGGTCGGACTGAAGCGGCGGTCAGAGCATCCGGACTATGATGGAACAGAAGAGTTTAATTATTTCTTATCGGTGTTATTCCCTGATGAGGAATTGATGATCATGGACTATAACCGTGTGATTAAAGATCTGAATGGGCTGTCATCTGACGCATTTCTGGCAAAAGTGCAGGAGATGTTTGAGGTGAAGCCGGTGGAAGGAGAAGACAGAAAACCCGGAAAAAAGGGCGATTTTTCTATGTATCTGGACGGAAAATGGTATCTGTGTACGATCAGAGAGGCAGATCGGAGCAGTGATCCTGTGAAGGGGCTGGATGTTTCTTTGTTGCAGGATCTGTTACTTTCGCCGGTACTTGGAATCGGTGATCCGAAAACGGATCAACGCATCGACTTTGTAGGTGGTATCCGCGGGCTGGATGAGCTGGAACGACGCTGCGGTGCAGATGGTGATTGTGTCTGCGCATTTGCAATGTATCCGACAGATATTCAGGAATTGTTTGCGGTGGCGGATGCAGGACTTTTGATGCCGCCGAAGTCGACGTGGTTCGAGCCGAAGCTGCGCAGCGGTTTGTTTATTCATGAAATCTAATGAGTGACGCAGGAAGGATCGTGTCTATGACAACAATCGAGGTGGAAGATTTTTCGCTTTTAGAAAATTACTTAAAGGGTCTGGTGCCAACGGTGATTGGCTTTGCCTTATCCGTGATAGGAGCGGCGCTGGTTTATGTGATCGGGGTGCGTGTGATCCGGTGGATGCGCCGCCTGTTCAAAAAGATGCTGAACCGTCACAATGTGGATGAAGGTGTTTGCCAGTTTTTGGATGCAATCGTCAAAGTGGCAGGGTATTTTATACTGATTCTGATGATCCTTGGATTTTTTGGAGTCACGACAGCATCTGTGGTGGCTGTCCTGGGCTCTGCCGGACTGACGCTGGGTCTTGCACTCCAGGGAAGCCTTTCCAATTTTGCAGGCGGTGTGCTGATCCTGCTGTTAAAGCCTTTTATTGTGGGAGATTATATCATTGAGGAAAGCGGAAAAAAGGAAGGAACGGTGCAGGAGATATCTATTTTTTATACCACCCTTCTGACTGCTGACCATAACACGGTTGTCGTTCCCAACGGTACTCTTGCAAACAACAGTATTACAAATCTGACAAAGAGCGGAAGACGCAGGCTGGATATCAGGGTAGGGATTGCCTATGATTCAGATATCAGACGGGCAAAACAGGTGTTGCTGCAGGTGGCAGAGCAATCCGTCCATCGTCTGTTGGAGGAGGTACCGCTTGTTCTGGTGGATGAGCTGGGAGACAGCAGTGTCAATTTTATTGTCCGTGTCTGGACAGATCCGGATGAATATTGGGACGAGCGCTGGGAGATGACCGAGCAGATCAAGCTTGCCTTGGATGAGGCGGGTATTGAGATTGCATTTCCGCAGTTGGATGTGCATGTTAGATAAAAAATATAAGTTTTTCACAAAAAGAATTGACAAAATTACCAAAACATGCTATGTTGAGTAAGGAATTTAATAAAGCTGCACCTAAAGAGGTCGTAAAATTCCAAGTTATATCTAATTGAGTTTAGGAGGAAGTATTATGCAGCAGGGAACAGTTAAGTGGTTCAACGCAAAAAAAGGCTACGGATTTATTTCTGATGAAGCCGGCAACGAAGTATTTGTTCATTTCTCAGCATTGAATATGGACGGCTTCAAGGAATTGAAGGATGGCGAGAAGGTTGAGTTTGAAGTTGTAGAGGGAGAAAAAGGACCTCAGGCAGCAAACGTTACCAGACTTTCATAATTTGCCACAATATTTTGTTTTGCAGACGAAAACAGTCATTCTAGGATGGAATGGCTGTTTTTTGTCGTATATACGACAAAAGCCTCCGGCAGGATGCGCACTCGCGCGAAGATGTAATATGTCGCAGGCGACCGCGCTCGGCGCGAGTATGTGCCTTGGCACATTCTTTTATACTTTTTTTTATATTTGAAAAGTGTTATACTATTGTAATTATTGGAAATAATGCTAAATAAGAGTCATTTATAACAGTTACAAAAAGAATTTGGAGGACATAGGATTGAACAGCAAACAGATATCAGAATTGAGCGCATATGAAGTGATCCGGGAGGAGCAGCTGACTGATCTTAGCTCAAGCGGGACACTTCTTCGCCATAAAAAGAGCGGTGCAAAGGTGGCATTGATCGAGAATGACGATGAGAATAAGGTGTTCTATATCGCGTTCCGTACACCGGTGGACGATTCAACGGGGGTACCGCATATTATTGAGCATACCGTATTGTGCGGGTCGGATGAGTTTCCCGTAAAGGATCCTTTTGTGGAACTGGCAAAGGGCTCCTTAAATACCTTTTTAAATGCGATGACCTATCCGGATAAGACGGTTTATCCGGTGGCAAGCTGTAATGATAAGGATTTTCAGAACTTGATGCATGTTTATCTGGATGCAGTGTTTCATCCGAATATCTATAAATATAAAGAGATTTTTTTGCAGGAGGGCTGGCATTACGAGCTGGAGGAAAAGGATGCACCGATTACCTTAAATGGTGTTGTATACAATGAGATGAAGGGTGCCTTTTCTTCTCCGGAGGGAGTGCTTGACCGCGTAGTCTTAAATTCACTGTTTCCGGACACGACTTATGCAAATGAGTCCGGCGGTGATCCGGAGGTGATTCCGGAGCTTAGCTACGAGCAGTATCTGGATTTTCACAGACGTTATTATCATCCGAGTAATTCTTATATTTATCTGTATGGAAATATGGATATGGCAGAAAAGCTGGCATGGATCGATGAACATTATTTGTCACAGTATGAGAATCAGCCTGTTGACTCAGAGATTCACAGACAACAGCCCTTTGAAGCTCCCATAGAGATCACAAAGGATTATCCGATCGCCAGCAGTGAATCTTTAGAGGACAATGCATATCTGGCGTATAACGTAGTTGTTGACACGGTTTTAAACAAAGAATATTATCTTGCCTTTGATGTGCTTGATTACGCACTGCTGGGTGCACCGGGGGCACCCTTAAAGCAGGCATTGCTGGATGCAGGTATTGGAAAGGATATTATCAGCTCCTACGATAATTCTACCTTCCAGCCGATTTTTTCTGTTGTTGCAAAAAATGCAAATACAGAAGATAAGGATCGTTTCGTTCAGGTCATCCGGGAAACATTGCAGCAGCAGGTAGCGGATGGAATTAGCAAAAAGGCACTTCTTGCGGGCATCAACAGTGCGGAGTTTAAGTATCGCGAGGCGGATTTTGGCTCTTATCCCAAGGGACTGATCTATGGTCTGCAGTGCATGGACAGCTGGCTTTATGATGAAAATGAGCCGTTTATGCATTTGGAAGCGGGAGAGACTTTTGCGTTTTTGCGGGAGCAGGCAGAGGGTGATGGCAGATATTTTGAAAAGCTGGTGCAGAAATGGCTGATCGATAATTCCCATGCGTCACTTGTCATGATCCGGCCGAAAAAGGGACTGACGGCTGAAAATGATAAGGCGCTGGAGAAAAAACTGGCTGATTATAAGACTACCCTGAGTGAGGATGAGCTGCAGGCACTGGTAGAGCGCACGGCAGAGCTGAAAGCATATCAGGCAGAGCCTTCTCCGAAGGAGCAATTGGAAAAGATTCCGCTTTTGACTCGCGCAGACATGAAAAAAGAAGCGGCTCATTTTTATAATGAGGAATGCACGATGGCGGGATTGCCGGTGGTGCATCACGATATCGCGACAAATGGTATTTATTATGTGGATCTTCTGTTTGGACTGAATCATCTTTCAGCGGAAGATCTGCCTTATCTGGGTGTACTAAAAGCTGTGCTGGGTTATATGGATACAACTCATTACAGCTACAGTGAGCTGGCAAATGAGATCAACATGTATACAGGTGGCATTTCCTCTTCGTTGAATGTTTTTGTGAATGCAAAGGATGAAAACAAGCTGGATGCACGCTATGAGGTTTGCGTGAAGGTACTTGCACCGCAGCTCTCAAAGGCGGTGGATCTGGTCTGCGAGATCTTAAGCAGCACAGACCTGTCTGATGAGAAGCGCCTGTATGAGATTCTGGCACAGGTGAAATCCAGATTAGAAATGAGCATGACAACTGCAGGACATGCAGTTTCGGCAGTGCGTGCCATGTCTTATTTCTCGTCTGCCGGTTACTTTAATGACGCGGTCGGCGGTGTGGAGTTGTATCATCTGATCTTGGACCTGGAGAGTCACTTTAAGGAGCGGGTAGGTGATTTAAAAGAGAAGCTTGCAAAGCTGATCCGGAATGTATTCGTCACAGAGCACCTGATCGTGAGTGAGACGGTAGATGCCTTCTCACGCGATGCATTGGAACCGGAGCTTAAAAAATTAAAGAAAGTGCTTCCTGAAAAGACACAGGAGAAAGCGGCACTTTTCATGCAATGTGAGAAGAAAAATGAGGGCTTCAAAGATGCGGCACAGATCCAGTATGTGTCCAGAAGCGGTAATTTTAAAAAGGCAGGATTTGCCTATACAGGAGCTCTGCGTATTTTGAAAACTATCATGAATTATGACTATCTGTGGCTGAATATACGTGTTCAGGGCGGAGCGTATGGATGTATGAGCGGCTTTTCACGCAATGGAGATTCTTATCTGTCTTCCTACCGTGACCCGAATCTGCGCAAGACCAATGAGGTATTTGAGGGCATTCCTGCATATCTGCATGATTTTGACGTGGATGAGCGGGATATGACAAAGTTTATCATCGGAACGGTCAGTGCCATGGACGCACCGCTGACACCTGCTACAAAGGGTATCCGTTCCATGAGTGCGTATTTGTCAGGAGTGACGGATGAGGACGCACAGCAGGAGCGGGACGAGGTATTGCAGGCAACAGCGGCAGACATCCGGGCACTGGAGCCCCTGCTGGAAAGCGTGCTGGCAGATGATTGTCTGTGCGTGATCGGTAATGAGGACACGTTGACAAAAGAAAAAGACATGTTTATGAATCTGGAGGATCTGTTTTAATGAATACTGATAACAAAAAATTAAAATCCGGTTTTGTGACGATCATCGGCAGACCGAATGTGGGAAAGTCAACCATGATGAATTACCTGATCGGACAAAAGATTGCGATCACATCCAATAAACCGCAGACAACCCGTAACCGGATCCAGACCGTCTATACGGATCCGGAGCGGGGCCAGGTGGTGTTTCTTGACACGCCAGGCATTCATAAGGCAAAAAACAAATTAGGAGAATATATGGTCAGCGTTGCAGAACATACGCTGAGCGAGGTTGATCTGATCCTGTGGCTGGTTGAGCCCACAAATTTTGTCGGCGCAGGCGAGCAGCACATTGCTGAAGTTCTGAAAAAAGTAAAGACACCGGTCATTCTGGTCATTAATAAGATCGATATGGTGGAGAAGAAGGAACAGCTGCTGGAATACATAGACACGTATCGTAAAATCTATGATTTTGCAGAGATCATTCCGGCGTGTGCACTGCGCGGACAGGGTATGGACGATGTGCGGGATACGATCTTCCAGTATCTTCCCTATGGTCCGATGTTCTATGATGAGGACACGATCACAGACCAGCCGGAGCGGCAGATCGTGGCAGAGCTGATCCGTGAGAAGGCATTACATGCCCTGAGTGATGAGATTCCCCACGGGATTGCGGTAACGATCGAGCGGATGAAGGACAGGCAGGGGCAGAATCTGGTAGACATTGATGCAACCATCATCTGTGAACGCGATTCACATAAGGGTATCATTATCGGAAAAGGTGGCAGTATGCTTAAAAAGATCGGTACGAATGCCCGCTATGAGATCGAGCGTCTTTTAGATTGCAAGGTGAATTTGAAGCTTTGGGTCAAGGTGAAAAAGGACTGGCGTGATAGTGATATTTTACTGAAAAATTTCGGCTATAAAGAGGAAAACTAAGCTGTGTGAAAAGTAACTAAACGTTCGTGACTGTGTGCCGCACACACAGTTTGAATTTTCCACTTTTTATCTCGTATGCTTCTCCCGGCATATGCATATTCTAGTATTGGAAGTACTT
>JALFNQ010000144.1 GCA_022773965.1 Lachnospiraceae bacterium | reverse complement strand
CGTTCATTACTGCAACTTCAGAGGGACCGAAGCACTTTGATATGAACCTTACCAGAGCAAAATTTGATGAGTTGACACATGACTTAGTAGAGAAGACAGCTATTCCGGTACAGAACGCAATGAAGGATGCTGGTCTGACAAACGCTGATCTTGGTCAGGTGCTGTTAGTTGGTGGATCTACACGTATCCCGGCTGTACAGGAGAAGGTAAAACAGCTGACCGGCAAGGAGCCCAGCAAGAGCCTGAACCCTGACGAGTGCGTAGCGATTGGTGCATCTATTCAGGGTGGTAAGTTAGCCGGCGATGCCGGTGCAGGTGAGATCTTACTGCTGGATGTTACTCCGCTGTCACTGTCTATCGAGACCATGGGTGGTGTTGCAACCAGACTGATCGAGCGTAATACAACGATCCCTACCAAGAAGAGCCAGATCTTCTCTACTGCAGCAGATAATCAGACTGCCGTAGATATCAACGTTGTACAGGGTGAGCGTCAGTTTGCAAGAGATAACAAGTCTCTGGGACAGTTCCGTCTGGATGGTATTCCTCCGGCACGTCGTGGTGTTCCTCAGATCGAGGTTACCTTTGATATCGATGCAAATGGTATCGTAAATGTATCCGCAAAGGATCTTGGAACCGGCAAGGAGCAGCATATCACCATCACTGCAGGCTCTAACATGTCTGATGACGAGATCGAGAAGGCAGTCAAGGAAGCTGCTGAGTACGAGGCGCAGGATAAGAAGCGTAAAGAGGCAATTGATACAAGAAATGATGCCGATTCCTTCGTATTCCAGACACAGCAGGCATTAGACCAGGTGGGTGATAAGCTGGATGCAGCTGACAAGTCTGCAGTTGAAGCTGATCTGAATGCATTGAAGGCACTGGTTGATGCGAATCCCGAGCCTGAAAATATGACAGAGTCCGTTGTAAATGAGATGAAGGCAGCAAAAGAGAAACTGATGGAGAGCGCACAGAAGGTATTTGCAAAGATGTACGAGGGCGCACAGGCAGCAGGCGCAGGCCCTGATATGGGTGCCGGTGCTGGTCCTGATATGGGTGGAGCAGGTGCATCTGCTGCAGATGACGATGTCGTAGACGCAGACTTCAAGGAAGTATAATCATGGCAGACAAGAGAGACTATTACGAGGTTCTTGGCGTTGACAGAAACGCTGATGACGCGACGCTGAAAAAAGCATATCGTACCTTAGCCAAAAAATATCACCCGGATACCAATCCGGGTGATAAGGAGGCTGAGGCAAAGTTCAAGGAAGCCTCTGAGGCATATGCGATTTTGAGTGATCCGGATAAAAGACGGCAGTATGATCAGTTTGGTCATGCGGCATTTGAGGGTGGTGCCGGAGGCGGCGGTTTTGATTTTAATGATATGGGAGATATCTTCGGAAGCTTCGGAGATATTTTCGGAGACCTTTTTGGCGGCGGCTTTGGAGGCAGCAGACGCGCGAACAATGGCCCTATGAAGGGTGCAAATGTCCGCACGCAGGTGCGAATTACCTTTGAGGAAGCCGTATTCGGCTGTAAAAAAGAGATCGACATGATACTTAAGGATGAGTGTCCCGACTGCCATGGAACAGGAGCGAAGCCCGGTACATCGCCGGAGACATGTACAAAATGTGGTGGCCGCGGCCAGGTTCGCATGACGCAGCAGTCATTGTTTGGTGTGGTTCAGAATATCACGACCTGTCCGGATTGTAATGGAAGCGGTAAGGTAGTCAAAGAGAAATGCCCCGGATGCCGCGGAACAGGCTATCTGAATAACCGCAAGAAGATTGAGGTGAGCATTCCCGCCGGAATCGACAATGGACAGAGTGTCCGTATTCGTGAAAAGGGTGAGCCGGGTACAAACGGTGGCCCGCGAGGAGATCTGCTGGTTGAGGTGATCGTCAGCGCTCATCCGTTCCTGCAGAGACGGGATATGGATCTGTTCTCCACTGCACCGATCTCTTACGCACAGGCTGCTCTGGGTGGTGAGGTGCGTATCGGTACGGTTGATGGCGATGTGGTTTATGAAGTAAAACCGGGTACGCAGACAGATACACGTATTCGACTAAAGGGTAAAGGCGTTCCTTCACTGCGCAATGCAAATGTACGCGGTGATCAGTATGTGACATTGGTAGTTCAGGTTCCTACCGGATTAAACAGTGAGGCTAAGGAACTGCTCCGCCAGTTTGACGCAGTGGCTGGTAATTCGCTGGCAAACCAGAATGGAGCAGCGGATGGAGAGCACAAAGGAAAGAAGAAGCTCTTTGGAGGCAAAAAATAAGTGGATAACTGCATGGATTACTTGCAGTTTTGTGTATAAATGAGCAATTTTAGTATCGAGATGTTGTAGATGAAAAAAATTTTAATTTTTTTGTCGCAACATCTTGATTTTTTGTTAAGGTTGTCGATATACTGGTAAGAAGCAGTTAATTTGGTTATATTTGTAAAGGAGCGATTGCGTATGTCCATGCAGATGGTCGTACCTGAAACACAGGATGAATTGATGGCGTTTCAGCAGTGGTTTTTTAAGAAGACCATTGAAATAGAGCATGATAAGCGCAGACTCGAGGACGAAAAACGGTGTCTGGAGATGCAGCGGCAGAAGCTGGAGCGTGAGCGGAAGGATTTCAGAAGACAGCGCGAGGCGGATGCGCGTTTTCGTGCACAGGAGGAATATGTGCTGCAGATGAAGCAGCAGGTGTTGGAGGATGAACTCAGAAAGCTGGCAGATGAAAAGCAGCATTTAGAGCGCAAGAGGGAATTTTATGATCGTGTCAGGCAGTTCCAGCAAAAACAGGAGCCTGTGACGCAGAAAAATCCTTCAGTTGTAAAGGGCGAGCTCTTTTTTATTGGTGTAAAAAGTGAGATCGCGTTAAAAAAACGGTATAAGGATCTGGTCAGAATCTATCATCCGGACAATGTGTGCGGTGATACGGAAACGTTGCAGGAGATCAATCGGGAGTATGATCGTCTCCGGTTGCTTTTTACCGCGTCCTGATGAACCAGCTCCGCCGTGATTGATCGGTGAGTAACAGATTGGCGTGAAGCGTGACGTGTATTGATAAAAACGCAAAGTGTATGTACACCCCGGCTTGTAAAAAGCCGGGGTTTTTGGTATGATAAAAAATATGAGTGTATATACACGGGGGGAAAGGATTAAGATGAATTTTCATCGTGAGCCAAGTCATAAAAGGTGGATTGCAGAGTTCTTTTTTGCGTTGCTGCTTGTTCTGGTACCTATACAGGCACTGGCAGTCGAGGGCGATGCTGATCCGGATCCCGATGCGATGAATTCCGGAAGAGTGCTCTTTCTCAGTTCGTATTCTTACGCATGGGACACTGTTCAGCTTCAGATCGAGGGGCTGAAGGAAGGGATTGGAAGTAACGTAGAGCTTGACTATGAATTTATGGATACGAAGCGCGTGGATGATGCGGAGAGCCGCAGACTGTTTACAGAAGGTCTGGCCTATCGTATGTCAAAGGTAGATCCTTATGATGTGATCATTGTCGGGGATGACGCGGCGCTGCGTTTTGCGATGGAGCATGAGAATGATCTGTTTTTAGGGGTTCCGGTGATCTTTGAGGGGATCAATGACGAGGATCTTGCCAATGAGGCAGAGAAAGATCCGATGATCACAGGTATCGCAGAGCGGATCTCCTTTGAAAAGAACGTGGATCTGGCGCGCATTTTCTATCCGGAGGCAACAAAGGTGGTCGTTATTTTGGATGATACCATAACGGGAGAAGCGCTCAGAAAGTCTTTTTATGCAGTGGCGGAGCAGTATCCGGAGCTTAGTTTTTCTGATATCAGTACATCCAGATATACAACGGAGGAATTAAAACAGACGATCGCGGCCATTGATACGGACACGATCCTGCTCTATGTTGTGATGAATGAGGATGCCAGTGGCAGACATTATTCAAATGACCAGTCGGTGCAGCTGCTTACCCAGGTAGCGCAGGTTCCGATTTTCCGAATCGTAGATGGTGATATTGGAGATGGCGTACTGGGAGGAAATGTTGTCTCCATGAAGCTTTCCGGTCAGATGGCGGCACAGATGGCCAATGAGATCATTGCAGGTAAGGATCCCGCGGAATTTGATGTTGTAAGGGATAGTCCGAATGTTTATTATTTGGATGAGATCGTGATGCGAAAATTTGGTCTGGACCTGTCTTTGGTTCCAGAGGGGACACAGATCGTGAATCATACGCCAGACTTTATCGAGCGTTACCGGGAGCTGGTCATTCCCGGTTTGCTGGTGATCGTGGCAATGATTTCAATCATGCTTCTGATCGGAATCGATAATCTCAGAAAGAGTAAGCTTGCCAAGCAGCTGGAGATTGAACAGATCAATCTGATACAGGCAAACAGCCATGATAAGCTGACCGGTATACGCAACCGTGCCAAGCTGGAAGAGGATATCATACGTTATACGCAGAAGGGAATGCTTCGCGCAGCGTTTATGATCGATATTGACAATTTTAAGAGTATCAATGACAATTATGGTCACCGTGTTGGTGATGATGCATTGCGTCAGGTGGCAGTACGTCTGCATGCATTAAAGAACGAGGAATTGATCGCTTACCGCTATGCAGGTGATGAATTTATTGCACTGTTGCGTTCATGGAACACAGATGATATTCATACCTGTGCAAAAAAATGTATGGACATTTTTGCGGAGCCTTTTGATCTGGGAAGTGTGAAGCTGCAGATCGGCGGAAGCGTGGGAGTGGCCTTTTATGAGAGCGGAATGGATGCAAAAACGTTGATCGGATGCGCGGATCAGGCAATGTACCGGGCAAAAAAAAGCGGTAAAAACAGGTATACCATTTATGGAAATGATAAGTAAAACAGGAAGAACAGGCGACTATTAAAGGAGAGAAAGCTTCATGAAATGGAATAGTTATACGATAGAAACAACAACAGCAGCGGAGGATCTGATCGTTGCCATGCTGGATGAGCTGGGCATTGAGGGAGCGATGATTGAAAATCATGTTCCCCTTACAAAAGAGGAGATCGGAGAGATGTTTATCGATTTTCCGCCAGAGCTGGGTGAGGATGATGGTAGCAGTAAGGTGACCTTTTATCTGGATGCGGATGAATCCACGACAGAGGAGCGGGAGGCGCTTTTAAAAAAGGTGATGCTGGCGCTGGAGGAACAGAAACAGTATGCAGACATTGGCCCGGCAACAATTACTGCGGGACAGACAGAGGATATCGACTGGATCAACAACTGGAAAAAGTTTTTCAGCTCTTTTTATCTGGACGATATTCTGATCAAGCCAACATGGGAGCAATTAAAGCCGGAGGATGAGGGCCGCGTCATGATTGAGATCGATCCCGGTATCTCATTTGGAACCGGAAAGCATGAGACCACACAGCTGTGCATCCGCCAGCTGCGCAAATATATGAAGGATGGAGATCGTGTGCTGGATGTGGGCTGCGGCAGCGGAATTTTGTCCATTGTGGCATTGAAGCTTGGCGCAGGCAGTGTGACAGGCACGGATATTGATGAGGCATGTCTGACTTCCACCTATGAAAATTTTGAGGTAAATCATCTTGCGCGGGAGCTGGGAACCTTTTATTGCGGAAATTTGATCGATGATACCGGTCTGCAGGAGACGGTCGGGGGAGAGTATGACATTGTGGTGGCCAATATTCTGGCGGATGTCATTATTCCGATGGCACCTGTGATCCCTGCCCGGATGAAGTCCGGCGGTATGTTTATCACGTCAGGAATTATTGATTTTAAAGAAAAAGAGGTTGCGGCTGCCATTGAGGCTGCAGGACTTTCAATTGTAGAGATCAACCATCAGGGCGAGTGGGTCAATATCACTGCCCGTAAGAATTAGAAAAAGGACTGCGGCACTGTAAAAACAAAGTGCACAGCCGGAGGAATGAAATGTATCAGTTTTTTGTAGAGGACAACCAGATCGGCGAGGATACGATCCGGGTCATCGGTTCCGATGTGAATCACATGAAAAATGTATTACGCATGAAGCCTGGAGAGCGGGTGCGCATCAGCAATCAGATCGGCAGGGACTTTTTGTGCAGCATAGAGGCATTGTCAGAACAGGAGGTATTGCTTCACATTGAACAAAAAGATATTCCCGGCACGGAGCTCCCGGCAAAGATCTATTTGTTTCAGGGCATCCCCAAGGGGGAGCGTATGGAGACTGTTATTGAGAAGGCCGTGGAGCTGGGTGTCTATGAGATCATTCCCGTGGCTATGAAATATTGTGTGGTAAAACTGGATGAAAAAAAAGCAGAAAAAAAGGTGGCGCGTTGGCAGGAGATCGCCCGCAGCGCGGCAAAACAGTCCAAACGCAGCATCATACCAAGGATTCACCCGCTGATGAGCTTTCAGGATGCGGCAGCCTACGCGATGCGGTGTGATTGCCGTCTGGTACCCTATGAGAACGAGGAGGGAATGGCGGCAACTGCGCGTGCCTTTGAACATTTGAAAGGAGTGGAATCCATCAGTGTGTTTATCGGTCCGGAGGGCGGTTTTGCCGGAGAGGAGATCGAGTCGTTGCGTGCAGATTCGCAGGTGATCTCGCTGGGAAAACGGATCCTGCGCACGGACACGGCATCCATTACCATGCTGTCCATGCTCATGATGCATCTGGAGATGAGTCATAGCATGGAGTCAAGGTGATCTGCGTGAATGCCCGGCTCAATATAACAAGAGTAACAGTTCAGAACAGATCGGAGCGGAACCGCGTAGATCGTGAGAAAATGATTCAGGAGTGCAAAAATCCCATCGGCGAAGACGATTTTCATGGATTTTTGCATCGTGACTGTGAGGGTACTGAACAGTTACGAACAAGATCATAAAGGAGTTCATCTATGGAAGCATATTTTGACAATTCGGCTACGACACGCTGCTCTCAATCGGCGGTGGATCTCATGCAGAAGGTACTGCTTGAGGATTATGGAAATCCATCTTCACTGCATATGAGAGGTGTTGTTGCAGAAAAATATATAAAGACTGCTGCAGAGCAGATCGCAAAGGCATTGAAGGTCACAGAAAAAGAGATCATTTTTACGTCAGGTGGAACAGAGAGTAATAATCTGGCTCTTATTGGAACAGCGCTTGCAAATAAGCGGGCTGGTAAACATATTATTACCACATCGATCGAGCATGCCTCGGTCTATAATCCGTTGATCTTTCTGGAGGAGCAGGGCTTTGAGGTGACCTATCTTCCTGTCGATGCACAGGGAGTGGTGTCGTTAAATGCGCTGGCAGAGGCCGTGCGTGAGGATACGATCCTTGTATCCATGATGCATGTCAATAATGAGATCGGAACGATCGAGCCGGTGGAAGAGGCGGCAAAGCTGATCCATGAAAAAAATCCAAAGACACTGTTTCATGTGGATGCGATCCAGTCTTTTGGTAAAATGCGTATTTACCCGAAACGAATGGGAATCGATATGTTGTCCGTGAGTGGGCATAAGATTCATGGACCCAAGGGTGTCGGATTTTTATATGTGAAGGATAAGACAAAAATACTGCCCATCATCTATGGCGGCGGGCAACAGAAAAATATGCGCTCCGGCACGGAAAATGTTGCGGGTATTGCAGGACTTGGCGTTGCGGTGCAGGAATTGTATGGAAGCGCTGCTTGCACGGAAGAAGTGAATGGAGCAAGTGGCTTCAAGGCATTGAACTTTGAGGAAAAAATAGACCGGCTGTATGAACTGCGGGAGTATCTGATCGCAGGTATGCGTTCGCTGGAGGGGACAACCATCAATGGTGCGGGGGGAAGATGTGCCGCTCCGCATATCGTCAGTGTGAGCTTTTCGGGTATTCGGGCAGAGGTGCTATTGCATGCCTTGGAGGAGCGGGGAATTTATGTGTCCACAGGCTCCGCGTGTTCCTCTAATCATCCGGCAATCTCAGGTACATTAAAGGCAATTGGTGTGAAACCAGAGCTTTTGGATGCGACCGTGCGTTTTTCCCTTTCGGTGGAGAGTACACGGGAGGAAGCGGATTATGTGATAGCGCAGCTGACAGAGCTGCTTCCGATGCTCCGCAGATTTCGGAGACATTAATTACAGGTTGGAAAAGATCGCCCGGAGAGCGGGGATGCACATGGCAGGCAAAACGGCTCCGGGCATTCATAAAAAGGAGAATTCATGAATTATCAGGCATTTTTAATCAAATATGGCGAGATCGCCGTCAAAGGAAAAAACAGGCATATCTTTGAAGATACGCTGCTCTCGCAGATACAGAATGCCCTTCGGCGTGTGGAGGGTGAATTTCATGTGAGCAAGGAAAACGGACGCATGTATGTGGAAGCACTCAGTGCTTATGACTATGAGGAGCTCATGGATGCTTTGACAAAGGTGTTTGGCGTTGTGGGCATTTGTCCGATGGTTCGTCTGGAGGATGAGGGCTTTGATGCGCTGGCAGAAGCAATCGTTTCTTACGTGGAGGAAGCCTATGAAGACAAACATTTTACCTTTAAGGTCAATGCGCGAAGAGCACGCAAAAATTATCCGATGACATCCATGGAGCTGGCAGCAGCTCTTGGAGAGAAGATCCTGGATGCATTTCCGGAGGTGCGTGTCGATGTGCATAAGCCACAGGTTTGCATCAACGTAGAGATCCGCAGCCATATCAATGTATATTCGACAGAAATACCGGGTCCTGGCGGTATGCCGGTGGGAACCGCAGGAAAGGCAATGTTGCTGCTCTCAGGAGGCATTGACAGTCCGGTTGCGGGATATATGATCGCGAAGCGCGGTGTCAGACTGGAGGCAACTTATTTCCATGCACCGCCTTATACGTCAGAGCGTGCAAAGCAGAAGGTGATCGATCTGGCTAAGATCGTGGCACGCTATAGTGGTCCGATCAAGCTGAACATTGTCAATTTTACGGAGATTCAGCTCTATATTTATGAGAAATGTCCCCATGACCAGCTCACGATCATCATGAGACGGTATATGATGATGATCGCAGAGCATTTTGCAAAGGAATCAGGATGTCTTGGTCTGATCACCGGAGAGAGCATCGGACAGGTGGCCAGTCAGACCATGCCGTCGCTTGCAGTGACAAACGAGGTATGTACACTGCCTGTATACCGGCCGCTCATAGGCTTTGATAAACAGGAAATCGTGGATATCTCTTATAAAATCGACGCCTATGAAACATCTATTTTACCTTTTGAGGACTGTTGTACGATCTTTGTGGCAAAGCATCCGGTGACAAAGCCGAATCTGAAGTCTATTAAAAAATCGGAGACACATCTGCAGGAAAAGATAGAGGAGATGATGCAGACTGCCATTGAGACGGCAGAAGTGATCTACGCAGAACCTTAAAATGCAACAGCATGTTCCGGGAGACAAAAAAATAAGCCGCCACCCTAGGGTGTCGGCTTTGGTGAGTGCTCCTCTGATGATTACTCAACTAAATACGGTTTGATGACTTCTAAGATCTCATCCGTGTTTGCCTCAGCGTGGATTGCCAGCTCGATGGGTTTGGAGAGATCCAGACTGAAGATACCCATGATGGATTTCGCATCGATGACATATCTTCCGGAAATTAAATCAAAGTCAAAATCAAACTGAGTGATTGAATTCACGAAAGATTTTACCTTATCAATGGAATTCAGAGAAATCTGTACTGTTTTCATATAAAAAACCTCCTTGGAATACGTTTTTATCTATGTTCATAGTACCGTTTTTCCATGGAAAAGTCAACTCATAAGAGGAATAAAATGACAGTGAAAAAAGAAATGAAACAACGAACGGCAGCCCTGCATAATCTCGGCTGCAAAGTAAATGCATACGAGACGGAATCCATGCAGCAGATGTTAGAACAGGCTGGATACAAGATCGTGGATTTTGCAGATATTGCAGACGTGTATATCATAAATACCTGCTCCGTGACGAATATGGCAGACCGTAAATCACGCCAGATGATCCACCGGGCCAGAGGAAAAAATGAGCAGGCGGTGATCGTTGCCGCTGGCTGCTACGTGCAGACTGCCGGGGAGGAGATCAAAAAGGATCTCTCAATCGATATATTGATCGGAAATAATAAAAAGGCGGAGCTGATCCCGCTTTTGGATCAGTATTTTGAGGCACATGAGCATACGGTGGATGTGATCGACATCAACGATGGTGTGCAGCCTTATGAGGAAATGATCCTTTCAAAAACAGGTGAGCATACCCGGGCTTTTATGAAGGTGCAGGATGGCTGTAACCAGTTTTGCAGCTATTGTATTATTCCCTATGCCAGGGGCAGAGTGCGCAGCCGGGATCCGAAGAGTGTCTACGAGGAGGCCCGGACACTGGCAGAAAACGGCTATCGTGAGATCGTGCTGACGGGTATTCATCTGAGCTCCTACGGTGTGGGGGAAGCTTTTGGACTGCTTGACCTGATCCGGATGGTGCACGCGATACCCGGAATTGAACGGATTCGTCTCGGTTCTCTGGAGCCGCGGATCATCACAGAAGATTTTGTGGAGCAGCTGGGAAAGCTTCCAAAAATCTGTCCGCATTTTCATCTTTCCCTGCAGAGCGGTTGTGATGAGACACTTGTGCGCATGAACCGTAAATATACAACGGAGGAGTATGCCCGCAGCTGTGAGCTTTTACGTGGGGCTTTTGAGCACCCGGCGATCACGACGGATGTGATCGTGGGATTTCCGGGGGAGACACCGGAAGAATTTGCCCGGACAAAGCAGTTTCTGGAGCGCATCGGTTTTTATGAAATGCATGTGTTCCAGTATTCCAAACGTCATGGGACACGGGCAGAACGTATGCCGGATCAGATACCGGAGACTGTGAAAAAAGAGCGGAGTGTGGAACTGCTGGCGCTGGAAAAGGCACAGTCAAAGGAGTTTCGGGAGTACTATGTCGGAAAAACACAGACTGTGCTTTTTGAGGAGTCTGTGCAGATCGGTGAAAAGCGCTATATGGTGGGCTTTACACCGGAATACGTGCGTCTTGCCATGGAGCTTACACCGGATATGGACGAAGCTGCTTACACGAACCGGCTTTTTTCCGGAGTTGTGGGCGAGGCGCTGACAGAGGAACTGTATTTGTTATGTTACTTTTCACACAGTAGCCAGCATTCACTGCGGGCTACGTGCCAAAAACATGTATGAGCCATGAATTTGGCGATTTTTCATGCGAAGCATTGCCAAATTCGTTACATTTCAGGCTGGGGTCTGAAATGTAACTTTGTTATGTTAGGTGGATCTGTTTCAATACGAATAAAGGTTGAATTTTTGTTACAATTATATTACAATAAAAAAGAATCGTGCTTGAAACAGTTTTAAATACAAAAGAGAGCACATAAGAGGACGTGAAATTATGCAGGATAAGAATCAGACACAATTTTTTAAAGTGGAAAAAGAACCGGAGATACAGGTAAAGGATGTGTTGGAGATCGTTTACCGCTCTTTGTCAGAGAAAGGCTATAACCCTCTGAATCAGATCGTAGGCTATATCATGTCCGGTGATCCGACATATATTACGAGTCACAATAACGCGCGCAGCCTGATCATGAAGGTGGAGCGTGATGAGCTAGTAGAGGAGCTGCTTGCTGACTATATCAGAAAGAATTTTCAGAAGTAGGTGCCACAATGCGGATCATGGGATTGGATTTTGGCTCAAAAACTGTAGGAGTAGCAGTCAGTGATCCTCTGGGCATTACCGCACAGGGCGTAGAGATCGTGCGCCGCAAATCGCCGAATAAGCTGCGGCAGACACTTGCGCGGATCGATGAACTGGTGCATGAATATGGCGTGGAGGAACTAGTGCTCGGTTATCCGAAAAACATGAACGGTACAGAGGGCGAGCGCTGTGAAAAGACAAAAGAATTTAAAGAACTGTTAGAAAAGCGGACAGGATTGCCGGTGGCGTTATGGGACGAGCGTTTGACAACGGTTGCGGCAGACCGTTCGATGATGGAGGCAGGTCTGGGACGCTATGAGCGGAAAGAGTATGTGGACGAGATCGCTGCTGTCTTTATCTTGCAGGGGTATATGGCTGCAAGGACATTGAAAACAGAAGAGGGCATTGGCTAAAGCCAGATGTTTATCAGTGCACTGGATGTATGTACAGCGCAGGTTTGACCGGTGGAGGACGCGATGGAAAAAGTTGGATTTACAGACCCGATAGACGGGGAAACAGTAGAATTTTACGTGTTAGAACAAACAAAGATCAACGGATATAATTATATTTTAGTGACAGAGGACGAGGATGGCGATTGTGATTGCTATATCATGAAGGAGACCATCGAATCGGACGGCGAATCTACCTACGACATGGTGGAGGATGACACGGAATTAAATGTACTTGCAAAAGTATTTGCTGAGATGATGGACGACGTAGAGATCATCTAGATCACAGAGGATGCCCACAGCAGGGCGAATTTGTGATCCGGCAGAGACTTCTGTGGGTCTTGTATCCGAAAAAATGAGGAGGTTTCATTTGAAGAAAGAAAAACAGAATAAGAAGTTGAAGATCATTCCTTTAGGCGGTTTAGAGCAGATAGGAATGAATATTACTGCCTTCGAATACGAGGACAGTATTATTGTTGTGGATTGCGGACTGTCATTCCCGGAGGATGATATGTTCGGAATTGATCTTGTAATTCCTGATGTGACCTATTTAAAGGACAATCTGGACAAGGTCAAGGGATTCTTCATCACCCATGGACATGAGGATCATATCGGCGCATTGCCGTATATTTTGCGTGAGGTCAACGTACCGATCTATGCGACCAAGCTGACAATGGGCATTATTGATCACAAGCTGGAGGAGCATGATCTGCTTCGCAAGGTGAAAAAGAAGATCGTAAAATATGGTCAGCATATCAATGCAGGATGCTTTCGCGTAGAGTTTATCAGGACAAATCACAGCATTCAGGATGCTGCCGCACTGGCGATCTATTCACCGGCGGGTATCGTGGTGCACACGGGTGATTTTAAGGTGGATTATACACCGGTATTCGGTGATGCCATCGATCTTCAGCGTTTTGGAGAAATAGGAAAGAAGGGTGTACTGGCACTGATGTGTGACAGTACCAATGCAGAGCGCCCCGGTTTTACGATGTCGGAAAAAACCGTAGGCAGAGCACTGGAAAATATATTTGAGGAGCATCAGAACAGCCGGATCATTGTTGCGACGTTTGCGTCAAATGTAGACCGTGTGCAGCAGATCATCAATCATGCATATAAAAACGGCAGAAAAGTAGTGGTAGAAGGACGCAGTATGGTCAATATCATTTCCACTGCAACGGAGCTTGGCTATATCAACATCCCGGATCATACGCTCATTGATATTGAACATCTGAAAAATTATCCGCCGGAGAAGACCGTGTTGATCACTACCGGAAGTCAGGGAGAGTCCATGGCAGCACTGTCACGTATGGCGAATGGTACGCACCGCAAGGTCAGCATTCGTCCGAATGATACGATCGTGTTCAGCTCCAATCCGATCCCGGGAAATGAAAAAGCGGTTTCAAAGGTGATCAATGACCTGTCCCGCAAGGGTGCAGAGGTGATCTTTCAGGATGTGCATGTTTCGGGACATGCCTGCCAGGAGGATATCAAGCTGATCTATTCACTGGTTCGTCCGAAATATGCGATCCCGATCCACGGTGAGTATAAGCATAGAAAGGCACAGGCAAAGATCGCTCAGGAGCTTGGCATTGACAAAGATAATATCTTTTTGATCAATTCCGGTGATGTGTTAGAGCTGGATGATACAGGTGCACGTGTGAACGGAAAGGTTCATGTGGGTGATGTCATGGTGGATGGACTGGGTGTCGGAGACGTTGGAAATATCGTACTTCGTGACCGTCATATTCTGGCAGAAGAAGGTATTATCATCGTTGTTCTGACGCTGGATGGACAGTCCGGACAGGTACTGGCAGGTCCTGACATCGTATCACGCGGCTTTGTATATGTGCGGGATGCAGGAGATCTGATGGATGATGCGCAGGCTGTTCTGAATACAACGATGGATCACCTGATGGATAAGGGTGTTACGGACTGGGGCAGGATCAAGCAGGATATCAAGGATGCGCTTGGAAGCTTTGTATGGAAGGAGACGAAGCGCCGTCCGATGATCATACCGATCATTATGGAAGTATAGTCTTTGAAAGAATAGTTTTTATGAAGGACAGATCGTAGCTGTGAGGGTAATGAACAGTTACCACAGATTTATGTTTTAGGCAGATGACAGATATTACTATGGATGAACAGGTAAAGAACGAAGGACTGAATATAGAGGCTGCCCTTGAGCAGCTTGTGACAGCAATGAAAAACAGTGAGGAATATGTCCGTTTCAGACGGGCAGAGGCGAAGGTGGCAGAGTTTTCCGGACTACAGCAGAGGATAGATGAATTTCGCGGCAGCTGGTATGCACTGCAGAGCAGCGGAGCACCGGATCTGTTCGGACAGATCGATGAGGTAGAGGAAAAATATATGGACTTTCGCGAAAATCCTTACGTGCAGGAATTTCTGGCGGCAGAGCTGGCGCTGTGCCGTATGTTCCAGCAGGTCAACTGGACAATCATGCAGAATCTGGATTTTGACACCGGTTTTTTGCAGGGATAAGCGACAGGAGGTTGTTATGGCCAAGGTAGTAATGCGTGTGCTCAGTATCAGCATTACCGTACTGTTTTGTGTGCTGGTAGTCTGTGGGCTTTATCAGGTCGGTTTGAAGTGCTATGATTTTGGTTACCGTGTCTATACAGAACCGGCTGTATCGCAGGAGAATGGCAAAGAACAGATCGTACAGATCACAGAGGATATGGGAACTAAGGATCTGGCGGAGTTATTGGAAGAAAAAGGACTTGTGCGGGATGCGCGTCTGTTTTATTTTCAGGCAAAGCTTGCTGGATTTGACTTGCAGCCGGGGGTGTATAAGGTGAGTACTTCCATGACTGCCCGTGAGATGATGGCGGCGATGACACCTGTGGAGGCAGAAGAATGATTCTGGACGAGAGACTTTTAACTTATCTGAATTCTCTGGATCGTGGGAATGGAGTACTTCTGGATCAGATTGAACAGGAAGCGCTTTCTGATGATGTCCCCATCGTCAGAAAGGATATGCAAAGTTTTTTAAAGTTTTTGCTGGCGGTTAAAAAGCCACGGCGAATTCTGGAAGTAGGTTGTGCGATCGGTTTTTCGGCGCTTTTAATGGCACAGTGGAATCCGGTGGATTGTAAAGTGACTACGATTGAGAACTGGAAGCCGCGGATACCGGTGGCACGGGAAAATTTCAGGCGCGCTGGCAGGCAGGAGCAGATCACCCTTCTTGAAGGAGATGCAGGAGAGATCCTGCCGCAGCTGCTGACTGAAGGAAGGCAGTATGACTGGATCTTTATGGATGCAGCAAAAGGACAGTACCCGGTGCTGCTTCCGACCGCCGTGAAGCTGCTTGCAGATGATGGCGTGCTTGTGAGCGATAACGTGTTATTTGACGGAGAGATCATCGAATCCCGCTTTGTGGTGACCAGACGAAACCGGACGATCCATAAGCGTATGAGGGAGTATTTGTATACACTGACACATCATGATGAGCTTACGACCACGGTACTTCCGGTGGGAGATGGCGCAGCGGTCAGTGTAAAATGCAGCAACGCAGGGCTGACTGATCAGATCAAAGCCGTTGACAGATGACAGAAATTCGCAGATGAGGATATCTGCGGGATCGGTGTGCTTTCTGTGGTAAGATTCAGGATTTTGTTCCAGGTATGGGCTGTAAATAGAGTAAGGGAGATATGAAACATGAGAAAACCTGAACTTCTCGTTCCGGCGAGCAGTCTGGAAGTATTAAAAATAGCAGTTGTTTTTGGTGCGGATGCAGTCTATATTGGCGGTGAAGCATTTGGGCTGCGTGCGAAGGCGAAAAATTTTTCGTTGGAAGAAATGCGTGAGGGTGTGGAATTTGCCCATGCACGTGGCGTGAAGGTTTATGTGACTGCAAATATTCTCGCACATAATGCAGATCTTGAGGGTGTTCGTGGATATTTTGAAGAATTGAAGGCGGTAGGGCCGGATGCCCTTATTATTTCAGATCCGGGCGTTTTTATGATCGCCCGTGAAGTGTTGCCGGATATGGAGCTGCACATCAGCACCCAGGCAAATAATACGAATTACGGCACTTATCAGTTCTGGCAGAAACAGGGAGCAAAACGTGTGGTCTCTGCCAGAGAGCTGTCGATGAAGGAGATTAAAGAGATTCGCGCAAATATTCCGGATGATCTGGAAATCGAGACTTTTATTCATGGGGCAATGTGTATTTCTTATTCCGGACGGTGCCTGTTATCTAATTATTTTACCGGAAGGGATGCTAATCAGGGTGCGTGCACCCATCCGTGCCGCTGGAAGTATGCGGTGATGGAGGAGAGCCGACCGGGTGAATATCTGCCGGTTTATGAAAACGAGCGCGGAACCTATATTTTTAATTCCAAGGATCTGTGTATGATCGAATATATTCCGGAATTGATCGATGCAGGTATTGACAGTTTCAAAATAGAGGGTAGAATGAAGACAGCGCTGTATGTGGCAACTGTGGCCAGAACTTACCGGCGGGCCATTGATGATTATCTGGAATCGCCGGAGTTATATGAGAAACATATGCCCTGGTATCTGGATCAGATATCGAACTGCACGTATCGCCAGTTTACGACCGGATTCTTTTTTGGAAAGCCATCAGAAGAAGCCCAGATCTATGACAGCAACACTTATGTAAAGGAATACACATATCTTGGTATCGTAGGCGAGGTAAATGAGCAGGGGCTTTATGAGATTGAACAGCGCAATAAGTTTTCTGTTGGAGAGACGATCGAGGTCATGAAGCCCGATGGATCCAATATCGAGGTTGTTGTGCAGCGGATCGTCAATGAAAATGGAGAAGATCAGACGAGTGCTCCTCATCCGAAGCAAAAGCTCTGGATCGATCTGGGCTGCCCGCTTGACTTGTATGACATACTAAGAAGAAAGGAAGATGAAGAGGGACATGAGTAAAGACAAATATGTAGCGTATGTGGGTACCTATACCCACGAAAACAGTATCGGTATTCATCTGTATGATCTGGATGCAGGAGATGGGACGATGGTGGAGCGGAAGGTGATTCCGATCAATAACGCATCCTATCTGGTTGTTTCCAATAGCGGGAAGTATCTGTATTCCATTGCAGATGAGGGTGTGCAGTCTTTCCGTATTTTAGAGGATGGAGATCTGGAACCGATCAATAAGGCATGGATCGGTGGAATGAGAGGATGTTTTGTGGACGTTTCCAAGGATGACCGTTTCCTGTTGGTTGGCGGTTATCACGATGCCCGTGTGACAGTGATGAAGCTGAATCCGGAGGATGGATCGATCGTGGGTATTGCAGACGGTGTGTTCCACAAAGGTATGGGTCGTTGTATTGCAGAGCGCAGTTCCCGTCCTCATGTGAATTGTGTGCGTCTGACACCGGATCAGAAATATTTGTGTGCAGTGGATGGCGGTCTGGATCAGGTGAAGCTGTATCATATATCGGATGACACCGGTGAGATCCATAATACGGATATTCTGCGCTGCCAGATCGATTCGGCACCGAAGAGTATGCGCTTTTCTGATGATGGTCGCTTTGCTTATGTGCTTTGTGAGCTGTTAAACTGTGTGAATGTATATCGCTATGAGGTGCGTAATGGCGAGCCTGAGTTTGAATTTTTACAGGAGATCACTACGACTGATCCGAAAGATGATGATATCTGCAGTGCAACTGCCATGACGATCACTCCGGATGGAAAGCATCTGTATGTGGTCAATGCAGGTGTAAATTCTGCGGTGATCTATGATATCGATCAGGAGACCGGCATGCTGACTTTAAATTGCAACAATAAGATCAGTGGAGAGTTTCCGAAGGCGGTTCGTGTATTCCCTGACAATGAGCATTTCATGACACTGAACCATGAGAACAATGAGATCTGCGTTTTCAAGATGAACTATGAAGATCATTATTTCCTTATGCAGGGTAAACCGCTGCACGTTGACAAACCGAACTGTGTAGCAATCCATAAGATTAAATAAAACAAATCGCCCGGGTGGCAAATTGCAAACCATGTTTGCAATTTGCCCCGGGCGTTTTGTTGCATAAACGTAACTGATCAGTACCCTCACAGTTACGTTTATTCTTCTGTATAGATCTTTTTCATATGATCCAATTTTGCACTCATGTTTGTCATCATAAGATCCAGCACCGTAAGCGCTGCCATCGCCTCTACGACAACGATCGCGCGGGGCACGATAATGGGGTCGTGGCGCCCCTTAATGGAGATGTCGATCTCTTCACCGGACTGATTGACAGTGTGCTGTGTCTGGCTGATGGAGGGGGTAGGCTTGACTGCCACACGGAAGATGAGGGGAGAACCATCGCTGATTCCGCCCAGAGTGCCCCCGGCATGATTGGTTGCCTTCGTTATCTGTCCATCTGACATCGTAAATGCATCGTTGTTCGTGCTGCCGCATGAGGTGGCGGCCTCAAAGCCATCACCGATCTCAAAGCCCTTGACGCTGCCAATGGACAGCATTGCTCTGGCAAGATTCGCATCCAGTTTTTCAAAAACAGGATCTCCAACTCCGGCAGGCATGCCGGTGATGGTGCATTCGATGATACCTCCGCAGGAATCCTGATTTTTCATGCATTGGCTCAAATGCTCCTGAGCGGCTTTGGCAGCCGCAGCATCCGGCATTCCCACCGGATTGGCGAAGGATTCTTCCAGATCAAAGGATGCGCGGTCAATCTGTACGGGACCGATGGCCGTTGCGTAGGCGTGCACATTGATTCCCAGCTCTTTTAACAGCTTGGCAGCGATGGCACCGGCAGCAACACGTCCGATCGTCTCGCGGCCGGAGGAACGACCGCCACCCCGGTAATCCCGAAAACCGTATTTTTCATCAAAGGTGTAATCTGCATGTCCCGGGCGGTAATAGGTTGCGATATCGCCGTAATCCCGGGAGCGCTGGTCGGTGTTGAACACCACCAGAGAGATGGGTGTACCTGTGGTCTTTCCCTCAAAAACACCGGAAAGGATCTGTACGGTATCTGCCTCGTTTCGTTGTGTCGTAAATTTGGATTGTCCGGGCTTGCGCCGATCCAGGTAAATCTGTATGTCTTCTTCATTTAAAGGAAGCCCGGCGGGGCAGCCATCAACGACAACGCCGATGCCTTTTCCGTGGGATTCTCCCCATGTTGTGATCGTAAATAATCTTCCGTATGTGGAACCTGCCATATTGTACCTCCTGATATCATTGGCGGAGTGCACCTTTGTGCTTCCGATATAAAATAATCGTGCGCAATATCTGATTCTTCTGCGCAAAACTGCTATCATTGTACAGTAAATATCACACAATTTCAATCCTTCGTCGATAATCATCCGGATAACAGTGTCCACATTTGTGCAATATGACGCTGCGATAAACTTCACTTGCAAACAGATCCTGCCTGAAATATTGCAGTGCATCAGCAGACAGCATGCGTTCTGCCTCTGGAACACGGGTGATGAGTGGTGACTTTGCACGCTGCCTGATCTCGTGCAAAAGCGGTGCTGAGGCCTGACGAAAGCCTAGTACACGCAGGTAGGGCAGTGTACCACGGTCGGATACAAGTGGGGCTGGCATTGCGGCCGGAAGCTGCAGCAGGATGTGTGTGAGTGCACGGGCGATACGTGCATGGGTGACGCTCTTGTTTTTCAGCAGATCGCAGAAGCCGGAAACGCTTTGATATGCTTCCAAGCAGTTGCTGATCCGTGCGGAAAGGTCTGCGCCGCAGTCTAAAAATGACCCATATCCGAGAGGCTTTCTGGCAAGCAGTGCATAGTGCAGTGGAAGTGACAAGTCATCCTCCTGTAAAAAAGGGTAGTTTGCAGCGTAATCCGCCAATAACCGGCATACCTCCGGTGGTATCTGACGTGCCCGGTCTAATGTCTGAAATTCCCGTGAGAAATCCGACAGAATTGCTTTCCTGCATGCGGAAGCGGAGGCGAAACTGATTTCACCTGAAATTGACAGCCCATCTTTTTGCGCGGGCGGATCGTCTGTGAGACTGGTGATGAGTGGAGAGGCACTGCGGTTTGCGCTAATTTTGGAGTGCATATTTTCGGAATGGCTGGATGCCGTGGTCTGCATAGAGGAAATTTTCCTCACATCATGATAGTTTCCCAGGCGCCGGACAGGCACCAGCTCCAGCTCTGCCCCAAAATAATCCAGGGCACGCATATATTCAAAAGTCAGCATATTATTCGGCGTATCGAGCAATGAAAGGTCAAAGTCACTGCCGTAGCAGGCACGAACCGCTTCTATGCGTGCCTGCGCGTAGGGCATTCCTTTTGCCAGATGCTTCCCCAGCGCAGCTGTAAAATCTGCGGATTCATGCGCGAGCTCTTTTGCCAGGTGGCGGTAGCTGTCCGAACAGACAGAAGGATTCTCACATCCAAAGCTGATGGCATCCACGACTCCTGTGGTGAGCAGGGCAGAGACGCCTGCCCGGGCGAAGCCTTCCGCGCTTGCCGTGGAGCCGTATACCGGCAGCATGAGCACAAGATCAGCACCCTCGGCGAGGGCCATACGTGCCCGGGAATATTTTTCCATCAGCGCCGGTGCTCCCCGCTGTACGAAATCACCGCTCATGACGGCGATAATATAGTCGCAGCCGCTCAGTTTACGTGCCCGGGCGATCTGGTATGCATGTCCGCTGTGAAAGGGATTATATTCTGCAATGATGCCGCAGATCTTCATGGTTTTCCTCCTATTTTTTTCAACTATTCAGCACTCATCTCGATTCCGCTAAAGCTCCATCTCGATGTGGCTTCTCGCCAAAGAAATCAACACACATACAGTTGTACATGCGAGCATGACATCTGCATGTGTGTTGATTGCCTTGGCTCTGAATGGTTGCAAATCAACATAAAACAAAGATTGTTAAAAATAAAACAAACACAAAAACAATAATGTATGCAAAAAAATACATCGAAAATCAATAAAAAACGGTATAAAACTATGATAACACCCATTTTGACACTTGTCCACTTGAAATAAAAGGGTTATAATCAATGTAACTGCGATTTATAAGTAAATGAATAAAAAAGAATGATAAAGGAGAAGAGAGGAACATGAACGTATTAGTTATCAATTGTGGAAGCTCATCATTGAAATATCAGGTGATCGATTCTGAGACCGAGCAGGTACTGGCAAAGGGTATTTGTGAGCGTATTGGCATTGACGGAAGACTGGTTTATACTCCGGCAGGCGGTGAGAAAGAAGTGAGCGATCTGGATATGCCTACTCATAAGCAGGCGGTTCAATATGTGATTGACGCACTGACCAATGAGAAGACCGGTGTCATCAAGAGCCTGGATGAGATCGGTGCAGTTGGACATCGTCTGGTACACGGCGGTGAGAAGTTTGCCTGCTCAACACTGATCGATGAGGATGTGATCAAGGCAGTGGAGGAGTGCTGTGATCTGGCTCCCCTTCATAATCCTGCAAACCTGATCGGCGTGCGTGCATGTCAGGAACTGATGCCGAATACTCCTCAGGCAGGTGTGTTTGATACCGCATTCCATCAGACAATGCCTCAGGAGGCATATATGTATGGAGTGCCTTACGAGTACTATGAGAAATATAAGGTTCGTAAGTATGGTTTTCACGGCACCAGCCACAGCTTTGTATCAAAGCGCATGGCAGAGCTTTTAGGA
Organism: Lachnospiraceae bacterium; assembly: GCA_022773965.1. Lineage (GTDB taxonomy): Bacteria > Bacillota > Clostridia > Lachnospirales > Lachnospiraceae > W0P33-017. The sequence goes on along the minus strand of JALFNQ010000144.1, from coordinate 16,981 downwards.
AAGCCGGTAGAGGATCTGAAGATCATTGTTTGCCACCTTGGCGGCGGTGCTTCTATCTGTGCAGTGAAAGGTGGAAAATCTATAGATACTTCCATGGGTCTTTCTCCGCTGGAGGGATTGATCATGGGAACACGTTCCGGAGATATCGATCCTTCCGTTATGGAGTTCATTTGCAAGAAGGAAAATATGGACATAAACGGCATCATGGAAGTATTAAATAAGAAGTCCGGCGTGCAGGGACTGTCCGGTGTATCTTCAGACTTCCGTGATCTGCAGGCGGGAGCAGCAGAGGGAAATGAGCGCTGCGCAATGGCAGTTGATGTATTCTGCTATCGTGCCGTAAAGTATATTGGTGCATATGTAGCAGCTATGGATGGTGTGGATGCCATCGCATTTACAGCAGGACTTGGCGAGAACGATGAGATTGTTCGCCGCAAGATTGTCAACCGCCTCGGATATCTTGGAATCAAGCTGGATGACGAAGCAAATAACAACGGACGCGGAAAAGAAATCGCTATTTCTACTCCGGATTCCAAGGTTCCTGTATGGATCGTTCCTACCAATGAGGAGCTTGCAATTGCACGTGAAACGGTTGCCTTATTAAAGTAATAGCAAAATAAGTAAAAAATATTGTTGACAAACTTTTTCGCGATAGATATAATAGGGAAAGTGTGGATAGGAGACTGACCATGAAAATAGATATTTCAGATGTATATTCCTTAGACAATAAGGTAATAAACAGAAAAGTCCATATAGACATGGCAGAGTTTAAATCCCGTCAGGGTGCATTTCCTATTCAGGCAGGTGAACCATTCGATTTGACGATCGCCAACGAGGAAGGCAAGCGGCTGCGACTTTCGGGCGAGGGAAATGTGACGGTTCAGATTCCATGTGATCGCTGTTTGCAGGAGGTGGATGTACCTTTTCACTTTGTGATAGAAAAGGTGTTATCGATTGCTGATGTGTCAGAGGATGCAGAGGATGACAGTGATGAGGCGCTTTCCTATATTGATGAGGAACGCGTACTGGATGTGGATCGGCTGATCTTCAATGAGATTTTGGTGACCTGGCCGGCAAAGGTTTTGTGCAAACCCGATTGCAAAGGGATTTGCCCGAAATGCGGCACGAATTTGAATTTAGCGACCTGCGACTGTGAGCAGGGAGAGTTAGATCCACGCATGGCACAGTTTCAGGATGTGTTTAATAAGTTTAAGGAGGTGTAACCGAATGTCAATCTGTCCCAAGAATAAGTCTTCAAAAGGTAGACGTGATAGAAGAAGAGCAAACTGGAAAATGACTGCTCCTACCTTAGTAAAGTGCAGCAAGTGTGGCGAGCTGATGATGCCTCACAGAGTTTGCAAGAACTGTGGAACATACAACAAGAAAGAGATCATTCCTCAGGACTAATAAGGTTGAAAAAAGAGTCGCTTGCGGCTCTTTTTTTTGTCATTCTAATTATATTTTCTGTTGCTTTTTAGAATGAGTTATAGTATAGTCCTTTTAGACACGCTGACCGTAGCGTATGAGGAGGAAACATATGTCAGAAATAGTTCATGTGGCATTGGATGCCATGGGCGGCGACAATGCACCGGGAGAGATCGTCAAAGGTGCGGTTGATGCCGTAAAAGAACGCTCCGATATTAAGGTGACACTGGTTGGACAGGAGAGCGCTGTGGCGAAGGAATTAGCACAGTATGACTATCCGAAGAGCCAGATCGAGATCAGAAATGCGACGGAGATGATCGCAATGGCAGAACCCCCGGTTGCGGCAATTCGCAAAAAAAAGGATTCATCCATTGTGGTCGGACTAAATATGGTCAAGCACGAAGAGGCAGATGCCTTTGTCTCTGCCGGAAGCACAGGCGCGATTCTTGCAGGCGGACAGCTGATCGTCGGCAGGATACGAGGCATTGAGCGCCCGCCGCTGGCACCGCTGATCCCGACAGAAAAAGGTGTGTCACTGCTGATAGACTGCGGGGCGAATGTAGATGCAAGAGCATCGCATCTGCTACAGTTTGCACAGATGGGTGCGATTTATATGGAGCATGTGGTTGGTATCAAGAATCCGCGGGTCGCGATCGTGAATATCGGTGCAGAGGAAGAAAAGGGAAATGCACTTGTAAAAGAGACGTTTCCGTTATTGAAGGAATGCCCCGGCATCAATTTTATCGGAAGTATCGAGGCGCGTGAGATTCCCCATGGAGCGGCAGACGTGATCGTCTGTGAAGCCTTTGTGGGAAATGTGATCCTAAAGCTGTATGAGGGTCTGGCAGGCACTCTGATCGGCGTGATCAAAAAGGGTCTGACAAGCACAGTGACCAGCACCATCGGCGCAGCACTGGCAAAGCCGGCACTGAAAAAGACACTCAAGAGCTTTGATGCGACTGCTTATGGCGGAGCACCGCTTCTCGGCTGTAAGGGTCTGGTTGTAAAAACCCACGGCAGCGCAAAGGCGATCGAGGTGAAAAATTCAATCATTCAGTGTGTGACCTTTAAGCAACAGGCCATCAACGAAAAAATAAAGGAAAATATTCTCGCATCAAAGAGCGGGGACGAAAATGATAAAGAATCATAAAAAGAAATTTAAACAGAAAGGGAAGGAATAACAAATGGAACTGGAAAAGCTGAAAAAAATCATTGTGGAAGTGCTGAATGTAGACGAGGATGAGATCTCAGAGGAGACAACCTTTATCGATGATCTCGGAGCAGATTCGCTGGATATTTTCCAGATCATCATGGGAATCGAGGAAGAATTTGACATTGAGATTCCCACTGAGGAAGCAGAAAAGATCAGCACGGTAGGCGATGCGGTTGAGCAGATCAAGAACGCATTGAGCTAATTACTGGAACGTGTGTGCGAGTGAACAGTAACGACGGAGGCGCTGACGAGAGGCACCTCCGTTTTCACATCATAAGAGAAAAAAATAATATCAGGAATGGAGTAACTGTTCAGAACAGGTCGAAGCAATTTTCATGCATTTTTGCATCGTATTTGTGAAGGCACTGAACAGGGACGGAATGAAAAGTGAGGAGGAATCACGTGAAAAGACCAGGGGAATTACAGGAAGTGATCGGTTATCAGTTTGAAGAAGTGGGACTGCTGACGCAGGCATTGACACATAGCTCTTATGCCAATGAAAAGCATATGAAAAAGGGCTCTGACAATGAACGCCTGGAGTTTTTGGGAGATGCCGTGCTGGAGATCGTATCAAGTGAGTTTTTGTATCACAAATACCCGAATCTGCCGGAGGGAGAGCTGACCAAGCTGCGTGCAAGCCTTGTGTGTGAACCGACATTGGCATTTTGTACCCAGCCGTTGCAGCTGGGAGATTATCTTCTGCTTGGTAAGGGCGAGGATATGACAGGCGGGCGAAAAAGAAAATCCATATTATCCGATGCCTTGGAGGCGGTGATCGGTGCCATTTATCTGGATGGTGGTTTTGCTAGTGCAAAGGAGTTTATCTCCAAGTATATACTGACAGATACAGAGCATAAGCAGCTCTTTTATGATAGCAAGACTATCCTTCAGGAGGAGGTTCAGGGCAGCGATAAAGGCAGCCTGCACTATGAGCTTGTCAGGGAGGAAGGACCGGATCATAACAAGCATTTTGTTGTGGCAGCCTATGTGGGAGAGGAAAAGCTTGGCATGGGCGAGGGACCGACGAAAAAGGCAGCAGAACAGCAAGCTGCCTATGAAACATTGTTGAAGCTTCGCGGTTTAAACGGAGGGAATCCATGTATTTAAAAAGTATAGAGATCCATGGTTTCAAGTCCTTTGCCAATAAGCTGGTGTTTGATTTTCATAATGGAATCACAGGCATTGTGGGGCCCAATGGCTCCGGAAAGAGCAATGTTGCAGATGCAGTGCGCTGGGTACTGGGAGAACAGAGTGCAAAGCAGCTGCGTGGTGCCAGTATGCAGGATGTCATTTTTGCGGGAACGGAAAACCGCAAGCCCTTGAGCTATGCATATGTGGCGATCACGCTGGACAATTCTGACCATCAGCTTCCGGTGGATTACAATGAGGTGACGATTGCCAGGCGCGTGTACCGTTCCGGAGAGAGTGAATATCTGCTCAACGGCAGTCCTTGTCGATTGAAGGATGTCAATGAGCTGTTTTATGATACCGGTATCGGAAAAGAGGGCTATTCCATCATTGGTCAGGGTCAGATCGATAAGATCCTGAGTGGAAGACCGGAGGAGCGCCGGGAGCTGTTCGATGAGGCAGCAGGTATCGTGAAATTCAAGCGGAGAAAGGCGACCACACAAAAAAAGCTGGAATCTGAGCGGGAAAATCTGGTTCGTATCAATGATATTTTGGCAGAATTAGAGCGCCAGGTGGGCCCGTTGGAGCGTCAGGCAGAAAAGGCGCGTGTTTACTTAAAGAAAAAAGAAGAATTGAAGGCGTATGATATCAGTTCTTTTCTGATGGAAATGGATCAGATGGAGCAGCAGGCGAAGGCACTGGAGGAAAAGTACCGGATTGCATCAGAGCAGCTGGCTGATACAAAGGGAAAAAAGGCAAAGAATGAGACTGCCTACAATGAATTGCAGGAAACGATCCGTTCCATGGACGAGCAGATCACGGCCATCCGCGATGAGATTTCAGGAACCAGTGTGACAAAGGGAAAGCTTGAGGGCGAGATCAATGTCTTAAAGGAGCAGATCCATACAGCCCAGATGTCGGATGAGCACTATCAAAAACGTATGAGTGCTATCGAGGCAGAGCGCTCGGAGCGCGAGAGCCAGAAAGCTTCCTATGAGGAGGAAAAGGCGAGTCTGGATGAGCAGCTGTCTGCGATCACGAAAAAAAGACAGACGCTGCAGGATCGCCTGTCACAGGTTCAGGAGAAGATCAGTGAATGCAATGCAGGCATTGAAAAAGGCAAGAATGAGATCATCGAATTGCTCAATCATCGTGGTAATATCAAGTCCAAAGGACAGAAGTATGATACTATGCTGGAGCAGATCAACATTCAGAAGGCGCAGCTGACCAAGCGCCGATTACAGCGGAAGACAGAGGAGTCTGGCTTTGAGAAGGAGCTTTCCCGCTGTGAGGAAGAATTAAAGGCAGCACAGGATCAGAATGCCGATCTGCAGAAGGAGATCGGAGAGCTTGAACAAAAGGAACGCGAATGGCAGAAGAAGCTTGGCACAACGCGCAGTGAATTGGAGGAGGCGACTGTTTCTTTTCACAAAAAGCAGTCACGTCTGGAATCCTTGCAAAATATCGCAGAGCGTTATGAGGGATATGGCGGCAGTGTGCGCCGTGTGATGGAGAAAAAGGATGAGATTCCCGGTATTCATGGCGTGGTAGCTGACCTCATGAAGGTCGAGAAAAAATATGAGACGGCAGTGGAGACGGCTCTTGGAGGTAATATCCAGAATGTGGTTACCGAGGATGAGGCAACTGCTAAGGAGCTGATCACTTATCTCAAGAAAAACCGTCTTGGCCGTGCGACATTTTTACCCCTTACCAGTGTAAAAGGTGGAGACAACAGCAAATATACGAAAGCGTTGGGCAAGCCGGGCGTTCTTGGTATGGCCAATGAGCTAGTAAAGACAGATGCGGTCTATGATGGGATCATGGCATATCTGCTTGGCCGGGTGGTGGTGGTGGACACCATTGATCATGCTATCGCGCTGGCAAAGGAATTCCATTATTCCTTACATATCGTTACGCTGGAGGGTGAGTATCTGAGCCCCGGCGGTTCCATGGCGGGTGGTGCATTCAAAAACAACAGCAATCTGCTGGGACGAAACCGCGAGCTGCAGGATCTGGAAAAGGCCATCAATGCGCTGCGGGAGGAGATCGCAGAGAAGAAAAAACGTATCGAGGACATCAAGACTGCGCGGGAGCTGTTAAAGAGCGATCTTGAGGAAGCCAGAGAAAAGCTGCAGCAGGGGTATCTGGCTGCAAATACCGCAAAGCTGAACTACAATCGTGCGAAGGAGCAGAAGGAGCAGAGCGAGAAGGTATTCACCGGTCTGGTTCTGGAGGCAAGAGAGTTAGAGGCACAGCAGGCGCAGATCCAGCAGGATAAGGAACAGATCGTGGAAGAGCTGGAACAGGCCAATCAGCGTCAGAAGGAGATTGAAGAGGAAAATGAGCGTCTGCAGGCGATTCTGGATGAACAGATCTATCTGGAAGAGGGTGCAACAAAGGAATTTTCTGCGATTCAGATTGATGAGTCCAATTTCCGCCAAAAGACCGGATTTTTACAGGAAAATTTTGACCGTGTGACCGGAGAACTGCAAAAGCTGGCAGATGAGACTGTGCAGCTGACACAGGGACTGAACCAGTCCAAGGAGGATGTGGAGAAAAAAACAGCCCAGATCGAACAGATCCGACAGACGATCCTGGCCGGTGACGATAATTATGCGAGATTAGAGCAGCAGTTAAAGGATGCGGTGGCAAAAAAAGAGGCACTGTCTGAGGATAACAAGAATTTTTATCAGAAAAATGATGAATTGTCCGGACAGATCGGTAATCTGGAAAAAGAGATCTTCCGTTTGAATAACAGTCAGGAAAAACTGTCGGAGGCGAAGGAATACCAGACCTCTTACATGTGGAATGAGTATGAACTGACTTATCACAATGCCCTTGCGCTGCGTGGCGAGGATACCTATACGCTCCCTGAACTGAAAAAACTGATATCAGGAGTCAAAGATGAGATCCGAAAGCTCGGTGACGTCAATGTGAATGCCATCGAGGATTTCAAGGAGCTGAATGAGCGCTATACTTTCTTAAAGACCCAGCACGATGATCTGATCGAGGCGGAGCAGACGCTCATGAAGATCATTGAAGATCTGGATGCAGGGATGCGTAAGCAGTTTTCAGAGAAATTTGCGGATATTCAGCGTGAGTTTGACAAGGCCTTCAAGGATCTTTTTGGAGGCGGCAAGGGTACGCTGGAGCTTTTAGAGGATGAGGAGCATGATCTTCTGGAATGTGGGATCCGTATCATCGCCCAGCCCCCTGGAAAGAAGCTTCAGAATATGATGCAGCTCTCTGGTGGTGAGAAATCGCTGACGGCGATCGCGCTTTTGTTTGCGATCCAGAACTTAAAGCCGTCACCGTTTTGTCTGCTGGACGAGATCGAAGCGGCGCTGGATGATTCCAACGTTGACCGTTTTGCAAAGTATCTGCATAAGCTGACGAAGAATACGCAGTTTATTGTTATTACGCACCGACGTGGTACGATGAACGCGGCGGATCGCCTATACGGTATCACCATGCAGGAGAAGGGCGTTTCCACGCTTGTATCTGTCAATCTGGTAGAGGCAGATCTGGATGAATAAGAGAAGATAAAGATATGGGGCAATCGAAAGACGGGGAAGAAGTAGTAATCTTGCCGTCTTGGAGCAGTTAGCATTTGGAGGAAAAATAATGGCAGGAGAGAAGAAGGAGAAAAAAGGCTTCTTTGGCAGGCTGGTAGCAGGTCTGACAAAGACGAGAGATAATATTGTAAAGGGAATTGATTCCGTGTTTAGTGGCTTTTCCCATATTGATGATGATTTTTATGAGGAGATTGAGGAAATCCTTGTCATGGGTGATCTGGGTGTGCATGCCACAGAGGCGATCATCGAGAATCTGAAAAAGCAGGTGAAAGAACAGCATATCAAGGAGCCGGCAGATTGCAAGGAGCTTTTGATCGAGAGCATCAAAAAGCAGATGGATGTCGGTGAGACGGCCTATCGGTTTGAAAATGAGCAGTCTGTGGTGATGGTCATCGGTGTCAACGGTGTGGGAAAGACGACTTCTGTGGGCAAGCTGGCAGGAAAGCTCAAAGCGCAGGGCAAAAAGGTCGTTTTAGCGGCGGCAGATACGTTCCGCGCAGCGGCAGGCAGCCAGCTGGAGGAGTGGGCTAACCGTGCCGGCGTGGAGATGATCGGTGGCCAGGAAGGTGCGGATCCGGCTTCCGTGGTTTACGATGCAGTGGCAGCAGCTAAGGCGCGCCATGCGGATGTCCTGCTGTGTGACACGGCAGGGCGCCTGCACAACAAGAAAAACCTGATGGAGGAGCTGCGCAAGATCAACCGCATCATTGACAGGGAGTATCCGGAGGCTTTCCGTGAGACTTTGGTTGTGCTGGACGGAACCACCGGGCAGAATGCGTTGTCCCAGGCAAAGCAGTTTGCGGAGGTGGCTGATATCACGGGTATCATCTTAACGAAGATGGATGGTACGGCAAAGGGTGGTATTGCAGTGGCGATCCAGTCAGAGCTTGGCATTCCTGTCAAGTATATTGGCGTGGGTGAGTCCATTGACGACCTGCAGAAGTTTGATTCTAACGATTTTGTGAACGCACTCTTTGACAGAGGCGATGAAAATAAGGATGAGTAAATGTAATGGATAGGTCGAAGCACTTGCTGCCGTGCATCGCAAAGGGAGGATTCGCGAAGTGTGGGGATTTTTTTCGTGTGTCGACCGTGAGAGGAGAAAAAAGATGCTGACATTAGATAAATTTGAGGAAGCCAGTGAGAAGGTGCGGGAGGTCACACTGGAGACAAAGCTCGTCTACAGTGACTATCTGAGCAATCTCACCGGAAACAAAGTGTATTTAAAACCGGAGAACATGCAGTTTACAGGCGCTTATAAGGTGCGCGGTGCCTATTACAAGATCAGCACCCTCACCGATGAGGAGCGTGCAAAGGGTCTGATCACTGCCTCCGCAGGAAACCATGCCCAGGGCGTGGCATACGCGGCAAAGTGCTATGGCTGTAAGGCAACGATCGTGATGCCCACGACAACGCCGCTCATTAAGGTGAACCGTACCAAGAGCTACGGTGCGGATGTTGTCCTGTACGGAGATGTCTATGACGAGGCATGTGCCCATGCATTAGAGCTTGCCAAGGAGCACGGCTATACATTTATTCATCCCTTTGACGATCTGGCGGTAGCTACCGGACAGGGCACGATCGCAATGGAGATATTCAAGGAGCTGCCTTTGGTAGAGTATATCCTTGTCCCCATCGGCGGCGGCGGTCTGGCAACCGGTGTGTCTACGCTGGCGAAGCTCTTAAATCCGAAGATCAAGGTCATCGGGGTGGAGCCTGCCGGGGCAAACTGTATGCAGGTATCCTTCAAGGAGGGAAAGGTTACAACACTTCCTAGCGTTAATACGATTGCAGATGGCACGGCGGTAAAGACGCCGGGTGAGAAGATCTTCCCTTATATCAAAAAGAATCTGGACGATATCATCACTGTCGAGGACGATGAGCTGATCGTGGCATTCCTTGATATGGTGGAAAATCACAAGATGATCGTGGAAAATTCCGGCCTTTTGACTGTGGCAGCGTTAAAGAAGCTGAAAGCAAAAAACAAGCGTGTGGTCTCCATTTTAAGTGGTGGAAACATGGATGTGATCACCATGTCCTCTGTCGTTCAGCAGGGACTGATCTTCCGCGATCGTATTTTCACCGTGTCTGTGCTGCTTCCCGACAAGCCGGGCGAGCTGTGCAAGGTATCCGGTCTCATCGCAGGCGTCCAGGGCAACGTCATCAAGCTGGAGCACAACCAGTTTGTCACCACCAACCGCAGTGCGGCAGTGGAGCTTCGCATTACCTTAGAGTCTTTTGGTACGGAGCATAAACAGCAGATCATGAGTGCACTGGAAAAAGAGGGCTATCGCCCGAAGCTGGTGCGGACGACGCTGTAGGAAACATATCGGTCACTTCCACATCCGGTATCTCTTGCTTTTTTATGTCAATTAAAAAAAATCGATTGACAAATCGCATTTTTGTTTATACTATTATTGGAGAAAGCGGTGAACCTCCGCCAAAAAGCGAGGAACCAAAAATGAGGGACGAGAAATCGTCCCTTTCTCTTTATATTACAAAGGAGTGCATAGAAGAGTAGACTTTTTCGGAAGAAGAGATAGATATAATGTTACCTAATTTGATTGGGCGTTGTAATCAGTAAATGGTAGATTAATGGTAATGAATATTATTTGAAAATATTACTTTAGTATGGATATGGTATTTTGGGAGGCAAAGATATGGGAAGAATAGCAGGCATTCGGATTAAAAATTATGGATCTTTAAAAGACATAAAAATGGGGAAATTACTGTTTGACAATAACGGAAAAGAATTAACAAATATGAATGCTATCATTGGTCAAAGTGGAACAGGAAAGAGCACCTTAGCAGATGCATTTGGTTTCCTTGCGGACTGTTTGGAAAAAGGTGTAGAGGTTGCATGTGACTTAAATGGCAGGGGTGGATATGAGAAACTTATTTCCCAAAGTGTAGTTGAACCAATAGAATTTGAAATATATTATCGGGAGACAAGCAATGAGCCTCCCATTACGTATGAATTGTCAATCGGACTAGATAAATATGATAGACCTGTAGTCGAGAAAGAAAGATTACGCCAAAGACGAGCAAATGAAAGATATGGGAGACCAATGTCGTTCTTATTTCTCGAATATGGAAAAGGGTTTGCTTTTAAAGGAAATAATAGTGGATTTTTGGAAGAAGAAAATCAGGAGATTGGAGATAAGGTTGATGTTGAGTTGGCAGATCCTAGACAATTAGGAATTGTAACACTTGGTGAGTTAAAAGAACATCCCAGAATTGTTAAATTTAAGAATTTTTTAAAGAACTGGTTTTTGTGCTATTTTAGTCCAACTTCAGCCCGTGAAATTCCCAATGCAGGGCCTCAAAAATATTTGAATCGTTTGGGCAATAATGTCAATAATGTAGCCGAGTTTTTATATAGGGAAGATCCGAAAGATTTCTTAAAGGTATTACGCAGCATCCAAACAAAACTTCCTGGTATTAAAGAAATTAAACCGGTTAAATTGCAAAATGGTCAATTAGTGTTGGAATTTTTGGAGCAAGGATTTGAAAAACCATTTTATTCACAAAAAATGTCGGATGGAACACTAAAGCTTTTTGCATACTATTTGTTGTTACATGAAAAAGATGCACGTCCATTGGTTTTTATTGAAGAGCCTGAAAATGGATTGTATCATAAATATTTAGCTGATTTGGCATTGCAAATGAAAAATAGTATTAAAGGTATTTACTCAAAGCAACTTTTTGTTACAACGCATAGTCCTTTTTTTGTAAATGCGCTATCTCCGGATGAAGTATGGGTGTTGGAAAAACAGGAAGATGGTTTTTCAACTATTACGAGGGCATCGGAATATGAGCATGTTAAACAGCTATGTGATTCAGATATTGAATTAGGTGATTTGTGGTATAGTGATTATTTTGGTTAAGTTGCGAGGAATGGAAATGGATGAATACACATATATTGAAATCTTAATAGAAGATAAGTCAGGAGGTATTCTTGTAGAGCAAATTATGGATAAGTATGTGATGGATAAGGAAAATATTACGTACAAAATTCATAGTTTTAAAGGAATAGGGAAAATACCTTCAAAAATGAACAAAATGTCACAAATAAAATCTAAAAGGTTATTAACAGACTTACCAATGTACTTGAAAGGGATGGACTCATCTTTAAAGAATATGTCAGGGAAAAAAGCAATTTTTGTTATTTTAGATTGTGATGATGAAGATTGTGCAAATATGAAGCGTAGTTTAGTACAAATGTACCAGGAATTAGGTATATCAATACAGGTGTTCTTTTGTATAGCGATTGAAGAGATGGAAGCATGGCTTTTAGGAGATAGTGAAGCGTTAATAACAGCATATCCAATGGCTAAGCGGCAGTTATTACAAAGGTATGTCCAAGATAGCATTATTGGGACTTGGGAGTATTTGGCGGACATTGTTTATAAAGGCGGTTTGCAAACTCTTAAAAGGAATGCTTCATCATATTATGAGATTGGGTTGTTTAAATGTGAATGTGCAAGAAACATTGGTACGCTCATGGATATTCGAAGAAATGCCTCACCAAGTTTCAATTATTTCATAGGAAAGCTGGATGCTTTTTATGGAAGCAGTACATAAAATATAACATGAGATATGTAAGAATTCGTCCACCTCTAAGGCGGTGAGATGGCTAGAGAATTATAGTGGGATTATAAAAGGGCTGAAAACACAGCCCTTTTAATATGCCCGTTTTTGTGCGCGGTATTCCCGTGGTGTCATGCCATACTGAGCCGTAAACAGCTTGTAGAAATAGGTGCGGTTTGTGAACTGCAGATCGCTTGCAATCTCAGAGACGGAACGGTCTGTTTTTACCAGCAGGTTTGCAGCTTTTTTCATGCAGATCTTCATGCCGTATTCATGCAGTGACATGCCGGTGTATTTTTTTACGATCCGGTTCAGATAGTCACCGCTGTAGTTTAAAAGCTTTGACAATTCTTCACGGGATATTCTCCCGTCGTTTTCCTCTAACAGATGCTCCACACGGGCAAACAGCAGATAATCGCGGTCACTGCTGAGCTCGATCAGCGAGCAGTGATAATCCTCCTGTGAGGATAAATATTGCAAAATATAACAGAGCAGTCCCCTGGTCATATGCGAGGAACCAAATTTTGGAAACATCATCGTGTCAATGAGTGCTTCAGAAAGCCGGTGCAGCGTGCGCAGGGAACGCTTGTTTTGATAGTTCGGGATAAAGTCCAGATAAGCTTTTCTGCCGGGAGACTGGATATCCTCCATGATAAAACGGGAGAGGGCAGTATCGGTGATGCGCACCTCCGGGATGTCGCTACCAGCCTCGTCTGACTGCAGCAGCTTTGTCATATATTCCGCCGAAAATCCCAAAAACAGAATCTTTGATGCCTGGTCAAAAATCTCTTTGTGCCGCAGGTTGCGGTTGATCAGGCAGCAGGAGCCCTCCGGGTAGAGATATTCCTTGCCCTCGATCTGCTGGCAGAGCGCACCTTCAAGGACGATCAGAAATTCATAGTAATCGTGGAAGTGTGGCGCCATGTGATGATAGATGTAATTGTGCAGTCCGATGGGTTCCCTGGTGTAGGAGGGACCGTTGGGAGACAGGGACAGTACATTTAAAAAATCGTCTTCACTGATACCGCTGCAAAATTCATAGGTGACCTGGAAGGAAGTCTTCAGCTTGTAGAGCATGTTGATATCACTGGATGTATTTAAAATATCAAAGGATGCGTTTTCATTTTCCGTGCGCAGTTTTGTCAGCAATTCGTGTGTATCCATTTTTCTGCTCCGTTTCTGTGAGTATATCCAAATTGTTCCTAAATTACGGTTTGCCTGTACATTTGTCCGTGCAATGGAATTTTCTGCATGCTGATATCCATGGTTGGCAGGAGTGCAGAAAGGAATCCTTATTCCCATATTTGATACAAAAAAGGTCTTGCTTGTCGGTCGCAGACATTGTGCCCGAAGAGAAAAAAACATATAATTTTCTCATAAGATCATTTTAGCTAAAAGATCCAAAAAATAAAAGAGGTAATTGTTTTAAATGGCCGCTGCAAAAACAGACTCAACATCATTTTGGGGCTGCAGAACAGTTACGGATGAATGGAATTTGGAGGAAAAAATGATAAAAAAAATTGCGCTTGGCGCGGATCTTGGCTGGGTGAGCCAGCTGGAGGCGCTGGGCTATTCATGGATCGACGATGCCGGAAATGTGACGGATCCGATCAGACAGTGCAGGGAAATGGGCGTGAATGCGGTAAGGTTTCGGATCTTTGTAGATCCGCCGAAGGATGCATTGTGGAAAAAGAAAGAGGATGAAACCTGTATGCTGGGTTACTGCGATGCAAAAAGTGTTCTTGCAGTGGCAAAGCGGGTCAAAGAGCTTGATATGGATCTGATGCTGGACTTTCATTACAGCGATCACTTTGCGGATCCCATGCTTCAGGACGTTCCAAAAGCATGGGAGAATGATACGGACGAACAGCTGGAGGAACGTGTTTATGCACACACGAAGGAAGTGCTGACACTGTTTCGTGAAAATGGAGTAATCCCAAAATGGGTACAGGTCGGTAACGAGATCAATCCCGGTATTTTATTGCCTCATGGAAGCCGGAAGACGGCTCCGAAGCAGCTTGTCCGGTTTTTGAACCGTGGTTATGACGCCGTAAAAGAGGTTTGCCCGGAGACACTTGTCATCACCCATGTGGCTGGTTTACATAACGAATCATGGTGTATGCCATTCTGGGATAATTTTTTCGAAAATGGCGGAAAAACAGATATCCTGGGATTCTCCTATTATCCCTACTGGTATGAGAGACTGGATATGTCTTTTTATCCTGCCTGGTATGAGTCAAAAGAAGATAACCAGAAAATGCTGCGGGGATGGCTGGAGCAGTATCAGCAGAAGTATCAAAAGCCGGTGCTGATCGCAGAGGTCGGCGGTGAGGATACAGATGTGGAGGGAACCTATGATCTCATTTGTGATTGTGTAGAGGTATTGCAGTCACTTCCAAAGGAACAGGGACTGGGCGTCTTCTACTGGGAGCCGGAGGTATGTCGGGAGATTCTGCCGGATCATTATCTGCTGGGTGCATCCAGACTGGTTGGTGACAAAACATTACAGTACACAAAGGCATTAAGTGCCTATAAAAAATATATGTAAAACGGAGGGTAAGGACAATGAAAAAGAAACTTTTAGCAATGCTGCTCACAGGTGCGATGGCAGTGACGTTACTGGCAGGCTGTGGAAGCAAGGCAGATTCAGCTAAGACAGAGGAAGAAACGAACACAGAGACAGAAAATACCGGGGAAACAGCGGATGCGTCAGAAGAGAACCCGGATACTGCGGCAGATGCTGCCGCCGGGGGATCACAGACACTCAAAGTATGGTGCTGGGATCCCACCTATAATATCAATGCATTGAATGTGGCAGCGGATATTTACCGGGAGGAGCATCCTGATTTTGAACTGGACGTAGAAGAGATTGATGGAGAGAGCATTTCTGCAAAGCTGGCGACAGCGTCTACATCAGGGGAGTTAAATACGCTGCCCGATATTATCCTGTTTGATGACACCGGATTCCAGAAGAGTGTGATCAGTTATCCCGAGGTATTTCTGGATCTGACTGATTATGGATTCAATTATGAGGAATTTTCACCCGGAAAAGTCGGTATGTCATCCGTAGATGGAAGACATTATGGAATTCCCTTTGACAGCGGCACTGCGATCGCATGTTATCGTACAGATATTTTAGAGCAGGCCGGTTATACGATCGATGACTTCACCGATATCACATGGGAGGACTGGATAGAAAAGGCGAAGCATGTGCTGGATGTGACAGGCTGTCCGTTATTAAACGGTCTGAGCTGCTACAATCAGCTGACGATCATGCTCCAGTCAGCAGGCGGATCCTTCTTTAACGAGGATGGCACGGCAAACCTGACAGATAATGAGATTTTGAGAAAAACGATCGAACTCTATACACAGATGGTGGAGGCTGGTGTCTATACAGAGGAGACCGGATGGGATACCTACATCGGTGGAATGAATACCGGACGTATTGCAGGTGCAATGAATGGCTGCTGGATCATGTCTTCCCTGCGGGCTGCCGAAGATCAGAGCGGCAAGTGGCAGATCACAAATCTTCCGAGTCTGGACGGCATCGAGGGTGCGACCAATTATTCCAGCCAGGGCGGTTCCAGCTGGGCGATCACGACAAACTGTGCAAATCCCGAACTGGCAGTAGATTTCTTCAAATCAACCTTTGGTGGCAGCACAAAGCTCTATGATGAGATTTTATCGACCGGTGCGATCTCTACCTGGTTACCGGCATCCAATGGTGAAAAATATACATTGCCGGATGAATTCTTCAGTGGACAGCCGGTATTCGCAATGATCACAGCATATTCTGCAAACGTTCCGGAGTGTTATGTGGGCACTTATTTCAGAAATGCCATGATGGATGTGGCAAATGCAGTGACAGAGATCATCTATTCCGGCACAGATATGGACAGTGCTTTAAGCGCTGCCCAGGATACCTTAAACTTTGAGATGAGCCAGCAGTAGAGGAGGTTTTTCGGTGAAAAAAAGAAGTCTGGAAATGCGGCATAACCTGACCGGATGGGCGTTTATTGCGCCCGCGGTCATCCTGCTGGTGGTGCTCAGCATGATTCCATTGATCAAGGCATTTCTGCTTTCCCTGCAATCCGGGCGGGGCAGTAACCTGTCATGGGCAGGATTTTTAAATTATGCCAGAATGCTTCAGGATCCGAATTTTAAGCAGACGATCATTACGACCTTTTATTATATGATCTGGACAGTACCCATCATGATCATTCTTGGAATTTTGCTGGCGGTACTGTTAAACGATCAGATGCTGAAGCTGAAAGGAATTTACAGAACCTGTATTTTCCTGCCGGCAGCAGTGTCCCTCGTTGCTTCGGCAGTCATTTTCCGCTCCTTGTTTGCGACGGACGGCTTTGTTAATATCGTCCTCGTAGGCTTGGGCATATTCGATACTCCCTATAATTTTCTGGGGCATCCGACCAGTGCCAGGATCATTATCATCATTATGAGAATCTGGCGCTGGCTGGGCTACCAGATGATCTTCTTCCTCGCAGGACTGCAGAATATCGATGCGTCCATGTACGAGGCAGCCAAGATCGACGGCGCAAATAAGTGGCAGAGCTTCTGGCGGATCACACTGCCGATGCTAAAACCCATGATCTTATTTACGACCGTTATGGCGGTCAACAGTGCCTTACAGGTTTATGATGAGTCCGTCAACCTGACAAACGGCGGTCCCGGATTTTCGACGATGTCACTGGCACATTATGTATACAACACATCCTTTGTCAATGTGCCGAACTTTGGCTATTCCTGTGCAATGGGTATGCTGATCCTTGTGATGGCAGCTGTCATTACATTTGTTCAGATGAAGGTAGGTGATAAGCGTGAATAAGACAGTAAAAAAATTGTTGCGACGTGCGCCGAAAAATATTGTGCTGACGATCATTTCTTTATTTTGTGTGTTTCCACTGTTCTGGGTGATCGTGGCGGCAACAAATAAAAGTGTGGATATTTTGCGCGGAACGCTGATTCCCGGGGGATATCTGGCAGAAAACTGGAAAACGCTCATCTCCACCTATGCGATCGGACCGGCGCT
>JALFNQ010000138.1 GCA_022773965.1 Lachnospiraceae bacterium | reverse complement strand
TTGAGTGCAGTATTGGGATTTATCATATGGGCGATATGAGCTATCTGGTGGAGGAAACCTCTTCTTAGATTTCTGGGGGTGTTCCGGATCGAGAGATGCTGGAAGCGTTTCAGGAAGTGGAGGAAATGAAAAAGAACCCAGCACTGGGGAAAGCTTATACTGATGTGGATGAGATGATGAAAGTCAATTGATTTTATATTTGACAAGAACCGGAAGTCATAGTGATTTATTTTAAATATAAGAAAAAGGGGCTGTCTGGAAATAGGCAGCTCCTCTGTATATATGCCTTATGTTAGTGCCCGCGCACTGCAGACATCACCTGCTGCACACCAAACAGCAGCAGACACGCGCCGATGAAAATACCGATCATCGTAGTGACGATGGCAGGCTTGATAAAAATAAGTACAGCCACGAGAATGAGCACGACACCACCGATCATCTGGGCATTGTAATTGTTGATAAACATGGAAGTATCTGCTTCCAGACGGCGCAAATTGGAGGAGATGATCAGGCGGAAAACGCCCAGCATCGCGATCCAGGCAGCCAGTATATAGATGATAAAAGTGCTGACCATAAACTGGAAAAAGTTACTTGCGATGAGAGCAACGCCAAACACCAGAGAAAGGATCGCACTGATCAGCTCATAATTCTCTCCGAAGCCCAGTGCCCTTCGCTCCTTCCAGACGCCAATCCGGCTCAGCGCGTGGAGAACCATGAACAACCCGACGATCCATGCCAGTGCAGCAACGGTGATACCCGGAGAAACGATACAATAGATACCCGCGCATCCGATGGAGATTCCGATGATTAATTGAATGATTTTTTGTGGACTCATAAAAATGCCTCCGTTTGTCTGTTTTGTGTTATAATCAATTATTATACCGCAATGAAAGAGAAATGAAAAGGATGGAACAACCGATGAACAATGATTTTTTACCAATTAATGAAGATAGTACCGGAAATGTCAACAACCAGCTTTTGATGGTGCCGTTTGTTGATAACGGCATATTTGACCAGGCAAGGAAGATGGCAGGGACGGTGGTGGAATACCGGGAGCTGCGCATGATGTACAGCTGCGCGATCAAGGAAGTCCGGACAAAATTCGACGTTTTAAATTCAGAGTTTAATGTGCGCTATCAGCGCAATCCGATTGCCTCTATCACGTCCCGCTTAAAGAGCAGCACCAGCATTATGGAAAAGCTGGCGCGGCTGGGTGTACCCTTTTCGGTGGATAATGTCACGCAGTGTTTGCATGATGTGGCGGGCATCCGGGTCATCTGTTCCTATGTGGATGATATTTACAGACTCGCGCATGCGCTGGCAAAGCAGGATGATATCACCGTGCTGAACTTTAAGGATTATATCAAAAACCCCAAGCCCAACGGATATCGCAGCTATCATATGATCGTCAGCGTGCCGGTCTTTTTCTCTGACCAGACCCGGGAAATGAAGGTGGAGGTGCAGATCCGCACGATCGCCATGGATTTCTGGGCGAGTCTGGAGCACCAGTTAAAGTATAAAAAAGAAGTACCGGATCAGCAGGAGATCGTTGACCAGCTGACGGTGTGTGCGACGCAGATCGCGCAGGTGGATGAGAAGATGTATGAGCTGCGCAAACGCATTGAACAGGCGGAGGATGAGCCGACGGAAGAGGATTTGCTACTGGAAAAATTGCGAAGAATCGATCTTGCTACAGAGTAACCATTAAGGTGAAGAGGAAGTATGCGATGGCAGACCGGAAAAGAGAAAATCACCGGAGTGGCGCAGTGGCAGTCCAGGATCCCTTTGAGGCTGATACAAGGGCTCGGAAAACTTAGAAGGACAAAGCGGTAACCAGTGCATATGGACAGGAAAGAAAACAGGAGAAAAAGATGAGCAGTCGTGACGAAGTAATGGAACAGGTGCAAAAAGAATTATTTGCCATGCAGGATGAAGACTACCGCGCATTTCACAGCAAACTCATACCAAACGTTGATCCCGGGCGGATCATCGGCGTGCGCACGCCACAGCTGCGCAGCTATGCAAAGCAGTTTGCGAAGCAGCCGGAGGCGGCGGATTTTCTGCAGCAGCTTCCCCACGAATATTATGAGGAAAACAATCTGCACGCGTTTCTGATCGAGCAGATCAAAGATTATGAGACCTGTGTCAGAGAATGGGATCGTTTTTTACCTTATGTAGATAACTGGGCGACCTGCGACATGCCGTGTCCGAAGGTGTTTAAAAAGCATTTGCCTGAACTGCTTACACAGATCAGGCGGTGGATGGACAGTGGCGAGACTTATACCGTGCGTTTTGGCATTGGGATGCTGATGCGCCTGTATCTGGCGCCGGAGACATTTTCGCCGGAGTATCTGCAGTGGGTCGCGGAGGTTCACTCGGAAGAATATTATGTAAACATGATGGTAGCGTGGTATTTTGCCACGGCGCTGGCAAAGCAGTGGGAGGCAGTGATCCCCTATATCGAAGAGCGCAGTCTTTCGCAGTGGTGCCATAACAAAGCGATCCAGAAAGCGATAGAGAGCAGCCGGATCATGCCGGAGCAAAAGGATAATCTGCGCAGCTTGCGCTGGAAGGTCTGAAATGCTCCGGATAAGCCCGGAAGTGTGTATATTTGCAAGTGCAAATTGCCCCAGATTGCGTAAAAATATTTACAAGGTCAGGCAGTCGTGTTAAGATAACAGTTAGCAAAAAATAGGTGAAAACGTACAGGAGGATAACAGATATGAAAGACATTACGATTTCAGATAATATTGTTTACATTGGTGCGGATGACAAGACCATTGATCTTTTCGAGAGCCAGTACATCGTTCCGAACGGTGTGTCCTACAACTCTTATCTGATCTTAGATGAGAAGATTGCGATCATGGATACCGTGGATGCGCGTGCAACCGATGAGTGGTTTGCAAACCTTGAGAACGCACTGGCAGGCCGCACACCGGATTATCTGGTCGTTTCCCATATGGAGCCGGATCACGCAGCAAATATCGCGAAAGCAGCAGAGAAATATCCTGAAATGCAGATCGTAGCCAATGCAAAGACATTCCCGATGATGAAGCAGTTTTTTGATTTTGACCAGGAGGGCAGAACCATTACGGTAAAGGAAGGGGATACCCTGAGCCTCGGGAAACATACCCTTCAGTTCTTTATGGCGCCCATGGTTCACTGGCCGGAGGTTATGGTGACTTATGATACAGTTGACAAAATTCTGTTTTCAGCAGATGGTTTTGGAACTTTTGGTGCTCTGAACGGTAATATTTTTGCAGATGAAGTAAATTTTGAGAGAGACTGGCTGGACGATGCCAGAAGATATTTTATCAACATTGTCGGAAAGTATGGGGTACAGGTTCAAAATCTGCTGAAAAAAGCAGCAACCCTTGAGATTAAGATGATTTGTCCGCTTCATGGACCAATCTGGAG
>JALFNQ010000123.1 GCA_022773965.1 Lachnospiraceae bacterium | reverse complement strand
GAAACCCCCACAAGAAAAGGCGGTACGCTACCCCTCCATGGGGCGCATACCGCCTTTTCTTGTTATCCAGCCCTCCGGCTGTATCGGTTGAGCAAAAGTCAGCGTGGGATTGGTGTGGTATCTTTAACTATGTGAAACTCCGCGTTCCCATCTGCTTACAGCCTTATCAGTTACTTTTATTTTGGTTGCTAACTCAGCTTGTGTCATATGATTTTCTTTTCGCATTTCAGCAACAAATAACCCAAATCTCGTTGCGTCCATATCATCACCTCCTAAGCTGCAATATAGAACAGCAATCGAGTATTATCAACCGATGCTTCATTTATCTCAGAAAAATACCGACTCTACGCATCGTTTACATCATTTTTTTCTTTTTAAAATAGATGATTTCCGCTATTACAATAACCAAAGATATCATGATCACAGCGAAATATCCATACCGCCATTGCAGCTCCGGCATGTAAACAAAATTCATTCCATACCATCCTGTAATCAATGTAAGTGGCAAAAAAATAGTTGTGACAATGGTAATTACAGCCATAATTTTATTTTGGTGCGCATCCTGCATGGATTGATACAGTTCACGTATCTGAAGCACATTTTCACGAAGAAGATGTACATGATTTTGCAAGCGTTCCACACGGTGCATCCATCGGTCCCAGCCTTGTGTCTCCTGTTCCGATGGACAAAAATCACTGGTACTGAACAATTCGCCAATATCCATGAGCTGTTCATAATAAATATGAAATTCAGAAAGCTTTTTCCTATGCTTAGTCAGTGACATAAAAAAATCATTATCGCTTCCTGATCCCCCGCCGATTTTCTCCTCCAACTTGTCCAGTTCAGACTCCATATGAGAGAAATACAATGTATCCTCTTCGATCATATGCTCCATGATCCGTAACAACAACTGTTTCGGTGTAACTGCTTCCTGAAACATCTCCGTCTGCTTTTCTATCCACGCCTTCAATTTTCCCTCATCTTCGATAAAAAATGCCTTTCTATCAGTCAAATAGAATCCAAATGAAAGCTGTGCTTTTTTCTGTTCATTCTTTTGCGGAATCCGGATGGTACCCAGAATACAATCTTTGAACAGCTCTGCCTTACAGTAGCGGATAGAACCCAGACTATGCAGCATCTCCTTGTGGTAAGTAAATTGCTCTTTTCTTTCCCGAAATTCTACTGCACTCATGACAACAAACAAAGAAGCCTCCTCTGTACATTGCATGAAAATCCCTTCTTTCTCTTTATTTCTCTCTTTCCCGCATACGATAACCAATACCGATCTCTGTCTGTATATATTCCGGTTTTGCAGGATTGTTCTCAATCTTTCTTCTGGTAGATGCCATGACCGAACGTAAGACCTGAGTATCCTCGCCGTAACCTGCTCCCCAGATTTTTTGAAGGATCGTATGATAGGTCAGCACCTTGCCGGAGTTTTGCATAAAAAGATACAAAAGGTTATACTCCATCGGTGTCAGATGGATCTCCTGTCCGTTTTTATATACCATATGCTTTCCGTTATCCAGACAAATATCGCCATTGGTATAAACCGCATCGTCAGACTTTTCTGCCTCTTCCTTTTGACTCATCCGGTAATAGTGCCGTAGAGCAACCCGGATTCTTGCCATCAGCTCCGTAGCCGAAAAAGGCTTCGTCAGATAATCATCTGCCCCATCGTCAAGCGCAGTGACCTTTTCCTTGTCCTGATCTCTTGCCGACACAATAATGATAGGGACATCCGACCATTTCCTGACTTTGTGCAGCACATCCATGCCGTCCATATCAGGCAGTCCCAGATCCAGCAGCATGAGATCTACGTTCTTTCCTATCATACATTCAATTCCTTCTTTTCCGGTGGACACCGCCACCACTTCAAATCCGGCATTTTCCAGCGTATATACCATAAAATTCTGAATTTGTATGTCATCCTCTACCACGAGTATTTTTTCCTGAATCATCGTCTTTCTTCCTTCTCATTTAGTTTAATGGCAATGTAAACATAAACTCCGCACCCTTACCATCTTTCCTGTTTCTTCCGGTAATCGTTCCTCCATGAGCATTTACAACTGTTTCACAGATCGTAAGTCCAAGCCCGATCCCTTTTCTGACATCGGAAGCTCTTGTTTTTGAGGTATAAAAGATCTGGAACAGATTTCCTTCGTCCTCCCTCGCAATTCCTTCTCCTTCGTCCCGGACTGTCACCTGCGCCATGTCGGACAGGTAGCTCACACAGACGGTCACTGCCACTAGTCCGTTCTGTCCATTAACAGGAAAGCTCCGATTTTCCTCAGTCTCCAGGTATTCCGTTCGTAGATTCGTAAATTTCCTGCGGATCTCATCAACATCTGTGATACTTCTGTGGAGCTGCCCAGTTTCAAGCTGTTGGATATAGACTGGTTCTGCCTGTTCGCCTACGTAAACACATCCCACATTTGCCTGCAGCAGTCTGCTCATGCTCTCTACCGCAATCCTTAGCACAGCCTCGATATCGGCGGCATCAGAAAGCTTGCTGGAAAGCATGTAGAGTGTCTGACTCTCCACGCCTTTTCTGGTAGCTTCCATTGTCATCAGCTTTTCCTTTGTGGTGAGTGCGCTGGTGATCAGTGCCGTGATCAGCATGACGCATAATCATGTAGCTGGGATCGTTGACCGCCAGCGTATGATAAGGGGCTGTAAAAAAATAGTTAAAGCATAACAGAGACACGACCGAGGACAAAATACCACAAAAATATCCTGTTGTAAAACGTGCTACTAACAGTACTGCAAAAATATAGATCACGACGATATTTGTTTCGGAAAATCCTGACTTTACAAACAATAACCCCAGCAGAGTTGCCCCACCGACAACTGCCAGTAATTTTGCCAGATCGATCATCCACAGTACATATTTTTTATTTTTACCCAAGATAAACACCTCTTTTCATATGCCATACACGTTTTATAGTATAGCATATTTTCTCTCTGTTGCATCATCAAAACAAAATAGCAAAAAAATGCGGAGTGTCTTGTCACACCCCGCACCATGATATTTTAGCAGGCATAACGAGAGAAACGCTCATGCCTTTACATCATTGATCGTATCCACTCCGATTGCTCATGCCTGCTGAATGATACCGGATATTGAACAATGACCAATGATAGCTTGACCTAGTTTTCCGCCTCCCGCAAGCGCTCCACTACACTCTGTTTGTTCATCTGCCAGTAGCAGACTGACGGAATGAAAACCGCCAGAATAAACAATACCGGGAGTACAAAAAGCACCGGCGCGATCACAAAGTGATAGGTAAAAAACCATATCTGGTTTGCGATCTCATAGATCAGTACATATCCAAGTAAACTGCCCAGCGTTAGCGTAAAGAGCGCTGTGCCTCCGATGTAGCACAAGCCCTCTCCAATTAGCATAAGGCGAAGCTGCTTTCCGGTCATGCCGACGGACTGCAGGACTGCAAACTCCCTGCGGCGTGTCTGGATGGACGTGATGACAGCATTGATAAAGTTCAATATGCCGATCAGTGCCAGAATCGCGCTCATACTGCTTCCTACCATCAGAAACATCTGCTGCGTTTTTTTGAATTCCTCTGTATAAGTACTTTTCGAACGGTAGTCCATATTGGGATCCACAGACTCACAGTAATCCTGCACCCACTGCTCCACCTCATCATAACGGTCAGGCGCCACGTCAAATGCCAGCTTCATTGCCCCTGCAGTCCCGGTCTGTCTGACAAATTCATCTGCCGGCAGTGTAAAGAACACCTCAAACATATGGCTGTGCTGGGGCGAAAGCGCATAGGGGATATCACCCAGCGCCAGCACCTCGTACTCCTTTGATTTTCCATTGCCGAAATCAATCGTCACCTTGTCGCCGATGTCATAGAATTTTCCCTCACCGGTGTCCACCATGGTCGTCGCCACCACATAATCTCCCGTGGCAAACTTCTCCGGATCGATGTGTCCCTCCACCAGTTCCATTTTATCTATCACAAAGGGATCAATACCATACAAATGGGAATCAATCCGGCCCTCATCCAGCATCTGTCTCGACTGCTCAATAATATCCGGGTAGTGGACCATATCCTCGAACTCCTCCAGATTGTTTTTTGCCCGCGTCAGCGCAGGCTCATCCAGCCTGTGCTCATATTCCTCCATGTACACACAGCCACTGTCCGTCACACTATCCAGCTTTCTGACTTCTTCCACCAATTCCGGAGAAATCCCATCAAAAATACCTGTCAAGATTGCCGGATTTATGAGCATCGCATCTGTCATGTAAAAATCAGACACAATGGACTCTTTGATATATTTATCCATGTCAAACCCGCTCACGATGGTCACTGTGCCGTTCAGCAGAATGAGCGACAGAGACAGTGAAGAAATGACGGCTGCCGTCTTTTTCGGTGTCCGCCGGATATTGGCATAGGCCATGGATAAGGGATGCACCTTTTTGCTCTTTCTGCTCTTTTTCTTCCCTGTATTTGTCTGTTCGGTGTATCGCACTGCTTCAACCGGTGAAATACGGCTCACAAAACGGCAGGGGCGGATGCAGCTCACCCATACCGTAAGCAGCGTAAATACGGCACTTCCCACAAAAACAACCGGGTTCGCAGAAACGACAAAGTCATCCCGGAATGCAGACACCCGCATCATGACGGGCACGATCCACATGGAGCACAGATAGCCGAGTAACAGCCCCGCCGGGATACCGACCAGGCTGAGCAGCAAAGCCTGCCTGCGCACGATGCGCCGCAGCTGCCGGTTGGTCGTCCCGATGGTCTTGAGCAGCCCATAGTAACGGATCTCATTGCTGACGGAAATATAAAAAATGTTGTAGATGATCAGATATCCGGACAGCATGATCACAAGCAGCACACCGGTAAGCAGCACGATCGTCCCGGCATCCACCGTTGCGGAAGCATACGCCCAGTTCACACCTTCGTTGACAGAAGCATCAAACCCGCAGCGCTCCTTCAGCTCCTGCACCTGTTTTTCCAGATCCCAGGAGTTGGAAAAGAAATAGGAAGGATTGACCGAACCGCTGAAATTGACCACATCAAAATCAATCACATCGCCTGACTGCCAGACGGGAGCCACCTCGTCACAGTATTCCCTTGACAAAAATGCCTCATTCGCCATTGAAACACTGTCCTGCTCCCAGAAACCACACAGCGTAAACGTTTCCCTGTATTTCTTTCCGTTTGCTGTAAATTCCAGCGGCACCTGCACACCGAGCTCATGGGGCAGACCCAGCGCATCCAGCACTGCTGTACTTGTGGCCACATCCATCTTATTGACCGGAAGCGTTCCGGTGGTGGGCTCACAGAACCCCCACTTTGCAGACTTTTCCTCGGTGTAACGGATCTCGGTATAGGTTTTGTTCAGTGCTTCGTTTTCCGCAAATCCGATGATGATATTATAGGAAATATCCTTGATCTTCGGGTCCTCCAAAAGCTTTTCATACTGCTGCCAGGTGAGAAATTTAAAGCCTCCGTGTGCCCTGGTTCCCACCTGGCGCATGGTCGCCTGCTGCATGGAATCGATAGCACTCATTCCGATGGAAAACACGCTGGTAAAGAGTACCGTAGTCAGAATGATGGCGATCACAGCGATGATATTCCGTGTTTTACTGTTTTTTAACAACCGGACTGAAAGCTTACGGATCACCTTCTTATTATTGACATTAAGCATTGTGATCACCTGCGATTCTTCCGTCCTCAATGCGGATGATGCGATCCGCCATCTGCGCGATCTCCTCATTATGGGTGATCATGACAATGGTCTGGGAAAACTGCTCGCTGGTCACCTTGAGCAGTCCCATCACATCCAGGCTCGTACGGCTGTCAAGGTTTCCGGTCGGTTCATCTGCAAGAATGATCGCAGGCTTCGCGGCCAGCGCCCGGGCGATGGCGACGCGCTGCTGCTGTCCGCCTGAGAGCTGGCTGGGCAGACTCTCTTTTTTCTCCTGCAGACCGAGCGTCTCAATAATATGTTCAATGTGGGCGCGATCCACCCGGTTGCCATCCAGCTCAATGGGCAGCACGATATTCTCGTAGACGTTGAGCACCGGCACGAGATTATAGCTCTGAAACACAAATCCGATCTTGCGCCTGCGGAAGATGGTGAGTTCGTCATCCCTCAGGGAAAAAATGTCCTTTCCCCCCACGAATACCTTGCCCGATGTGGGACGGTCCAGTCCGCCCAGCATGTGTAAAAGTGTCGATTTTCCGCTGCCGCTGGTTCCGACGATGGCCGCAAATTCGCCGTCCTCCACGGAGAGATCGACCCCATCCAGTGCGCGGACCATTGTGTCACCGCTGCCATAATACTTTTTTAAATCTGTTGTCTGTAAGATCTGCATAGTTTCCTCCTGTTCTCAATCATTATACATAAAAATTTCCTTCTTACCTACCCCAGTGTAGCAGATCATTCTTTCCAGAATCTTTCAGGAATGTGACAGTTTTGACACTTTTCACTCAATAGCCAGCATTTACTGCGGGCTACGTACCAAGAACGTACTTGAATAATGAATTTGGCGATTTTTCATGCGAAGCATCGCCAAATTCGTTGCATTTCAGACCAAGGTCTGAAATGTAACACAGTTTTGACACTTTCTATTGCATTCATGCCAATAGATTCGATATAATAAGAAATAATTGTCTATCCAGAAAATAGAAAGAAGGTGTCTACCATGGAGGCTTTCCAGCATCAACCGCAAGGTATTACCCTTGAACAATATGAACGATTTCCGGAAGATTACAGAGTGGAAGTATTTGATGGTGCAGTCTATCATATGTCAAGTCCTTCACAGGCGCACCAGACGATTCTGACAGAGTTGCTTGTATCTCTGCGAAGTTACATCAAAGAAAAAGGCGGCAACTGTTTCGTATTCCCTTCTCCGTTCGATGTCAAGCTGAACGATGATCCGCTTACAATTGTTCAGCCGGATCTCATGGTCATCTGTGACAAAAACAAACTGGATGGAAAACGCTGCAACGGAGCTCCCGATTTTATCATAGAAATTGTTTCTCCCAGCAATCCGTCAGACGATTACATCCGCAAGCTGTATTACTACAAAAATTATGGAGTCCGTGAATATTGGATCGTTGACCCACAACGAAAAAGCGTGACTGTCAATTATTTTGAGAAAGATCTCCTCAATGTTCCATATACATTTGATTCGGTGATAAAAGTAAATATCTTTGAGGATTTATATATCGATTTTTCTGAAATTGCAAATATTCTAAACATATAATGAATGCCGCCGCTTATGGAAAATACCATAGCGGCGGTTTTTTACAGCTCCTCGTTTGATTTTATCTGCGACATTCAAATATATTATATGAGCCAATTTTATAAAACTATCATCACATGTTAAACAGATCTGCATGCGTCCCAGTATCGACCAAAGTTAATGTCAGTATACCGTCTTCTTTTAGATATATCAATAGCCAATCCGGTTGGATATGGCACTCTCTAAATCCTTGATATTTCCCTTTTAACTCATGATCTCTATACTTTTCTTCCAGTGCAATATTGTTCTGAAGCATAGTAACAACATTTTCCAGCAAAGCTATATCAAGACCTCTTTTTCTGGCAAGTTTCAGACTTTTCTTGAATTTGCCAGTAAGAATCAGTTCATATGTCATCCATCAAGTTCCTCCATAGCAGCCGAAAAACTACTGTATCTCTTAGTACTAGGATCCTTGCTAATTCTTTTAGCTTCTTCCATTGCCTCAAGGACTTCTGGTTTATATTGTGGAACTACCACCTCAAAGGGAAGACCACCTCTCATAACACACTGTTTAAGAAATATATTCATTGCACCGGACATATCCATTCCTAACTGCGAAAAAAGCTCTGTAGCCTGTTTCTTCAAACTTTCATCTATTCTTATTTGTGTAGGTACTGTAGCCATACTAACACCTCCATATCGCATAGTTAACTAAAGTGTTTCCAAATTTCTTTATTCATATTATATTATTAAAGCCTCTTTTTTGCAACCTTTTAGTTTACATTGTATTGCATTTGTATTATTTCATGAATTCTAGTATACTTTTCTACTCCTCCTCATACTGTATGATCTCCTGCGTGTATTTCCGTTCCATATCATGCCGTTTTTTCCTGTTTTCCACTGTCTCAAATATAATGGAAAAATCGTAGTCTTCCGGATACAGCTCGCTGGCGGCCACGTGCAGTTTGACACGTTTATGGTTGATATAGATCTTTTTGTCCGGCAGCTGTACCCGTAACACACCCTTCTCATTGACCGGCTCACAGACAATACCGATCTTTTTGTCCGGGTAGACCATGACGCTGTCGCCACGCTTGAACTTCTCCGTCAGCTCCGTGGTGGGCTTTTGGGATTTCATTTTTGAGATCTTTGCGTGATTTTTGGACTGCAGTGCCGGTTTTTGCCCGGTATATGGCGAGCTGTTTGCTTTCCCATCTGTATGGAAGCTGTTTTCTGCAAATGCATAATTTTCTACCGCCTCTTTTCCATAGGCAGCCTCGATCGCTACGGTCAACATTTCTGAAGGCATGCCCAGCCGGTCTGCGATATAAAACGCACAGCTCTCCCCCGCTTCTCCGATCACCATCTGATAGGTAGGACGAAGTGTTTCCTTATCAAAGGTCATGCGTGCATTGATGATGCCCTCCGCCTTCGCCGCATATTCCTTCACCTCCGGGTAATGAGTGGTCACAAGGAACGTCGCGCCGCTCTTTCTCAGTTCCTCCAGAATGGCGATGGCAATTCCCATCCCCTCAGCCGGATCTGTTCCCGATCCCATTTCATCCATGATCACAAAGCTCTCCCGGTTGATCTCACCCAGCACCGTGAGCACATTTTTGATGTGTGCGGAAAAGGTGGACAGGTTTTCAGACAGATTCTGCCCGTCTCCGATATCGCAAAGAAAAGAGCTGTTCATGCAGATATCCGCCTCCCCACAGGTAACATGTAACCCACACTGAGCCATCATACAATTTAACATGACCGTCTTGATGGCCACTGTCTTTCCGCCGGTATTCGGTCCGGTGATGACAATCCCCCGGGTCTCACCACCGATCTCAAACTGCAGCGGTACATTGACTGCCCGATCCATCAGCGGATGTCTGGCATCCTTTAGCACGATGCGCCGCTCCGTATTGATCTGCGGCTCCACCGCCTCCATGTCCATGCTGAGTTTTCCTTTGGACAGGATAAAATCCAGCCGTTCCATCATGGAGATATTCTCATTCATTACATCCGCGGAAGCTGCAACCATTGCTGTTAACGTATATAAAATGCGATATACCTCATTTTCTTCGCTGATGCGCAGAAGCTGTAGCTGTTCTGCGTACTTTGCCACACCCTCCGGCTCGATAAACAACGTACTTCCAGTGGCAGACTGATCGATCACACTGCCCGGTACTTTCTGACGGTATTCCTTTTTTACCGGAAGACAAAGCCGCCCGCTGCGAAGCGTGCTATAGTTATCTGCCATATATGCCTTATTGGCGCGCAGGATCTGTTCCGCCCGCTGCTTCATTTCTTCTTCACATTTTGTGATCTGACCTCGTATCTGCAAAAGCTCCTTGGACGCATAGTCATCCACCGCACCGCCCCGGATCTGTCTGGCGATCTCCTCGCCCAGTTCTTCCTGCGCGTTAAAGTTTTCCTCATAAAAGCTCAGCGGATTGTCATACAGTTTTCCTCTTTCCAGATAGTCCTTCAGGCGTCGGATCGCCGCCAGCACCGCCTCCACACGTTCCAGCTGATACGGTGTCAGACAGTCTCCTTTTTCCGCAGCCGTCAGAATATCCTTGATCTCATCCACCGACTGCAGGGGCGGATTTCCCATTTTTTCCATTAACAGCCTTGCGTCTGTTGTATCCCGAAGTTGTTTTCTCAGTTCCAGCTCTGACAGGTAAAAGGATGTCTCTTTGATCCGTTCCTTTGCCTGTGCGGTCACTGCGAGGCTCATCCATGTTTCTTTTATTTTATCAAATTCGATCTGTTGTTCGATATTCATGTTGTGATTCTCCTTTTGGCATATTTTGCAAACAAAAAAGACCATGCCCGCCTCAAAGCGATACCATGATCTTTCAAACAGAAAAGCACGACACCTGCTGCCGCGCTCTCATTGTCATAAGAATAGAAATAACGCCAGTTTTCCTGACAATTGTTTCCTTCCTCCATCATATCAAGCGATTGTAAGGCGAAAATGCCGACAGCCCGCGCTGTCAGCAAAGGGCAGACTCGTAGCGGGAACTACGAGTCACCCCTGCAATATTTATTTTGCAATTTTCTCCATTACAGTCACAATTAACATCCAATATCTCCAAAAGAATCATTTTTTTCAGCCTGCTTCGGCTGACCTAACGCAAGTATACGCGTCCGGCATGCTTCTGTCAAGCATATTTGTTCTTTTATTCTTTCACGATCTTTACCGCAGGTTACAATTCACTCGTCAGCCAGCTGACCTGTTCGGATGCAACAATCCCTGGTCTTCATAAAAGCGAATATTTTTACTTGTGATCCCGACTAACTCTTCTACCTGTTTGATCTTCATGTAAAAAATGTCCTTTCCTTCTGTCTGACACACTCTTTATACAGCTTCCATAAGGTGTAAGGTGAAGATGTTTCTTTAATTTATATTTATTTTTTACTACTTTTCGGAAGAAACACAGAAAAAACGGACCCCTTGGAAAGCTCGGACGACAACTTGATATATCCGCCTTCTTTGCTCACAATCTCCCGCGCCAGATACAGGCCGATCCCAACACCCTTCTCCTCATAGACACGCGGCGAACGGTAAAAACGGGTAAAGATCTTCGCCGTCTCCTCCTCGGTCATGCCGATCCCGCTGTCTGTCACATCAACGCATACAAACATTTCATATTCCCGGACGCTGATTGTGACAGATCCACCCGTTGGTGTATATTTGATGGCATTATCCACAATATTTGCAAGTGCCTCCGATGTCCATTTGAAATCAAAACATGCCACCGGATCAGAGGAAACATCTACTTGAAAGATCACGCCCTTTTGCCCGGCAACGGAGGCATACTCATGATCCAGCTGCCGGAGCAGTTCGCCCACACGATTCTGCTTTGGCGCGACAGCAATGATACCGTTCTCCAGCCGCGAGGTTTTGACCAATGATACGATCAGGAAATTCAGTTTTTCTGTCTGCGTCTCGATCTGGCTGACGATCTGTCCCGTTCCCTCATCCAGACCCGGTGCTTCTTTTAAGAGCTGCGCATACAATAAAATGTTTGCGATCGGTGTCTTCGTCTGATGTGAGATATCCGCGATAAACGTTTTGATCCGGTCTCTTTCCTGATTGACCTGACGAAACGAGGTGCTTCCTGCCGACAGGTAGCGGTACATCTTCGCCTCCAGCTTAGAAAGCCTTTTCTCGTCAAAAGAACTCTCTGAAAATGTGTTGTCGATCGCCCGGTCGATCATGTTATCCAACCGGAACATAATGTTTGAAGTCCGCACATACATAATGACCACAAGCACAGCCAAAATCACGATCGCAATGATCAATATCCAAACAAGCATACTCACTTCTCCCACACATAACCGATGCCGTAAACGGTTCTGATCGGCGCATCGGGCAGCTTCTGGCGCAGTCTCTTTACCGTTACAGACAGGGCATTCTCTTCTACAAATTCCGCACCATCCGACCAGATCCGCTGCAGTAGCAGTTCCCGGGATAAGGTCTGTCCCATATTCTGCACGAACAGCTTTAGCAGACGCTGTTCGGTTTTGCTCAGCTCCACCGGCGTATCGCCATCCAGAAACTTCATATTGTCAAAATCAAAGGAAAAATTTCCAACCACAACAGCAGCTCCACCACTCAGCCGCCGTCTGGTCACTGCATTTGCTCTCGCCCGCAGCACGGCCAGCGAAAACGGCTTTGTGATATAGTCATCTGCGCCACTTTCCAGTCCGGTGACAATGTCTATTTCCATATCATTTGCTGTCAGAAATATGATGGGAACGTGACTGCTCTTTCGGATCTCACGACACAGCTCAAGTCCGCTGCCGTCCGGAAGATTGATATCCAGAATTACCAAATCGATACTGTCGTCAAACAGTTCTTCTGCCTCTTTCACACCATATGCCTGAACGACCGTCTCACTGCCAAATGACAGGGCAATCCCCTGATTCAATGCACGATCATCTTCTACCACCAATAACTTCATCTTTATATTCCTCTCCGGACGTTCTTTTATCTGAAACAGATAACATCTGACTGACACTTATTATACAGGGCAATTCGCTGAAACTCAACGTCTTTCTATTCTCTCATGTCCTGCCAGATTCATGGCTCATGTATGTTTCCAGCACGCAGCCCACAGTAAATGCCGGCTACTGTGGGAACAGATTTATATATTCTTTTTATTACAGTTATCGTACAAACACCTATCATCTATCAAATTTGCACAAGAATTTCTTATGACAAAAATAAAATCTGTGCAAATATTTTCTTGATTTTCTCTTTTTCAAGTGCTAAAACATTATGTAACAAAACAAATGACAAGATAAAAGCAACGAATGGGATACATCGCGCAGATAAATCATCTTACAGAGAGCCGTCGGCTGGTGA
>JALFNQ010000114.1 GCA_022773965.1 Lachnospiraceae bacterium | reverse complement strand
TTGAGTTAAGGAATATGTTCCATCTACTGTTCCTTTTTCAATTTTCAATGAAAGGCTCTGATTTATTTTTGACCACTGGTCAGAGGCAACAGATATATTTACACCATCTCCAATACTTTCCGTCCAACCCTCCAATGTTCCTGTTTCAAAATCCCCATTCGTTAGGAGATTTGTCTCCTCTACATCTGCCTTCACTTCCCCAACATCCCCCCAAGAGATTGCTGTGAAAGCCATTGCAAATGTCAGCACAAAAGCTAACATTCGTTTTACAACACTTAATTTTTTTCTCATCTTACACCCTCCCAAGCGCATCTTGTTGCGCATTTTATTGCGCAATTTTGAAATTTGTTGTTCACAAATTCATTATAAAACGGCTGGGATTTTTTATCAATAGTGTTGTTTTTACAATTATTTTACACACTTTTTAGTAATATTTAACAAACAGGAAGAGTTGCGCATTGTTGCACAATCATAGTCACACATATATTGTAGCGCAACTTTTGCGCAACTTCAAGTATAAAATGATGATATTCGTTACACCTACATAGCAAGCAGCACTGCCACCGCCCGCATATCCTCAGGGATCGTACAGATGAGGCGCTCGCCCTCCAGCTTCACGTCTGCCTCAGCATCAGAATAAATCTCCTCAATCCGAAAATCGCAGCCTATTGGCATCGGAATCTCCATCGGTTGTTCGTGATCTCCGTTAAAGGTATGAAATACTGCCATTGCCTGTCGCTGTGCATCGCCTGTGCCGAGGCGCAGCAGGCACTGCCAGCCGGTGGGGTGGCGGTAGCTGACTACCTCCGGTCCAAAGCGCATGCTGTAGCCATGTTTGATGACGGGTGCCGCCTTGCGGTAAAAGGCGATTCCGAGGTCGATCATCTGCCACTGGGCATCAGACAGCTCCGTGACGTCCCCTGACAGGCACATTCTTCCTAAAAATGTATTTGCGATCGAATAGGCGATCCGTTTCAGCGAATCGGTCTTGCGGATCACTGCCCAGATCTGGCTCTGGCGCGGCAGGATGACGCGGTGGAGGTTTGCCGCAATAATGGGGATTTCCTCGCACTCATGTGCATCTGAAAATGATGCCATGCTGCACTCGCTCATCATGAGCGGCTCCAGCTTGTGACCACCGGAAGCACAGTTTTCCAGTATGATGCCGGGAACCTCACGTTTTACCCTGCGGATGAATTCCACGGAAGCCTCCATATTCTGGCGAAGTCCTTCACCCAGCGACTCCGCGCCATCACAGCCCACGCCGATGCTGTCATTATAGTCCATCTTCATGTATTCAAAACCGTAGGCATTCAGCGTTCCTATGACTTTTTTCGCCAGATCCTCCTGCACCCATTCCTGGCGCATATCCCAGAATCTTCGCATGGAGGTGGTGAGCACCTCGCCCTCCCGCTTCAAAAGATGGTCTGTGAGCTGATAGCTGTCCGCCTTTGCCCCTACATTGTCGATCTCGAACCAGATGCCGGGCTTCATGCCGTTTGCCTTAATATAGTCCACCGTCTTTTGCAAGCCATCGGGGAAGAGTTCGGGAGAAATCCGGTAATCTCCCATGGCAACATCCCACGGCACGCCTTCCTGCTTGTACCAGCCGCAGTCGATAACAAAATACGAAAAGCCTTTGTCCTTGATGGCATCCACGATCCCGCAGATATTTTCATGGGACGGACAGCCCCAGGTGGTGCAGTATTCGTTGAAAATAATTGGCAGCTCCTGCTCCGACACCGGTCCGGCGTCGACCACTGTATCGAGCGCAGTCGTCATTCGCTGGGAAATCCTATCCACACCGCCGCCTCTGCAAACAGAGAGGATCGCCGTCGGCGTCACAAAACGCCCACCCGGTGCAACCTGCTTTTTCCAATGTCCGAAATCATAATCTGCCAGCCCGCCTGAAATTTCCAGATCATCTCCACGGCGGTAAAGCTCGATCTGCCATGACGCGTTATGCATCAGCTGTACGCCCCAGAAAATATCCGACTTTGTATCCTCAACCACCGCATAGGGGAAAAATCCGTTTACCGGCATAGAGCCCACCTGACCGAAGCGCTCGCAGCGGACTGCATGCCCGCCCCATGACGGTTCCAGCTGCAGATCCTCCAATAACTGCGTCTCCAGCCTGCCCTCCATGCTCCACACACTTCGGATACGGTGCACCTGAATCTGCCCCCACTCATCAGAGCTGACAAAGGGTGAGATCCCGCCCAGCGAAAAACTGGACAACATCTCCAGCTGCGCCGTCTGCGCAGAATGGTTTTCAAATACGGTGTAGGAAAGCAGGCTTTCTTTTCCGCGTTCCCAGATCAGATAATGCCGGTATATATGCTCTTTGTCATCTTTAAAAACGGTACGTATTTCTGTTTTTTCTTCCTGTTTTTCTATCTGCTGCCCATCCAGCGTGAGGGCGTAAACGGAAGCGCTCTCCCGCATCGTCCTTCCTCCCGCATAAGCCCCCTGATAAGGGTCTCCGACGAGTTTTACCTGCACCAGACTGTCCGGGTACGGTTTTTCCTTCACCACCGGCTCATAGCAGGCATCACCCGGAAGAAGTACCAGTTCCACACTGCCTGTCTCCTCGTCCTGTACATAAACTGCTTTCATATCCCCCAATATAGTTTCGCTGTACACATGTTTCATTTTGCCATCCTCCTTTTTCTAAACAATTTCCTGCTTTATTTTTTACAAGACCAATCTCTCCCCTGATTCCAGAACCGCAAAAGCAAACGTTTCCCTCAAAGCAGAGACAGCCCGAAGGGCATCTTCCCTCCGGGCTGTCTTTTCCTTCACTGCAGAACTCTTGCCAAAAATGAATTCACTACCCGTAGGGTAATCTCCATTTTACTATCCGACAATTTTATTTACAAGACAGATTTGCAATTCTGAGCTTAATTACCGATATCGCCCTCTGTCTCTTTACCATTTTCAATGAAAAGCTTTCTTTTACGATACTCTCTGGGTGTCATTTTATATCTTTCTTTAAAAACCCGGTTAAAAGTCCTCTGGCTTTCAAATCCACAGTCTAAGCAGATATTTGTTATTGAATCTTGTGAATTTTCCAGGATAGTTGAAGCATAATTCAGCCTGATTCCATTCACATATTTTTTGAAATTGCAATGAAAGGTCTTTGCAAACATTCTGGACAACACATATTTACTTACTCCCAGTTCATAAGCCATTTTTTCAAGAGTTATTTCATTCTGGAAATTCTTTGCCACATATTCGACCGCATTGTAAATGAGGTCATCACTTCCAATAGATTTTTTATCAATCATAGGCATCTCGGAAAAAACATGGGCAAGGATCATTTGAGCGTATGCCTGAACCAACATCGGACTGTTTTCTCCGGTATGAACCAGTGCTTTTAGAGCATTCACAATTTCTATATGCACGTTTTCCTTTTTTATGATCGGATACGCCGGACTGTATTTTTGCAGCTCAGCATAATATGACGGCAGCAATGACGGTTCTACATACAGATAAACGGTCTTGTTTTTTCCGATGCCGAACGCTTGATAATGGTGGATCACATTCGGAAATACGATTGCAAAATCTCCTGTATCCATATGATACAGTTCCTGTCCCACTCCCAGCGCAATGGTTCCCTCTGTCACATAAACGATTTCTATTGCTTCATGCAAGTGTGGTGGAACATGTACCGTTTTTTTCCACTCTACGGATATTCCCTCACTCCTGTTTTCATAATATGCCAATAACACGAAAGAAACTCCTTTTTATACGAATAAAAAATCATGGCAACCAACTATTACAAAGCCTCATTACCTGTCAGCCAAAACACCTAAACGCTGTTTTCCTACAAAAAGGGCGTTTTAAAAACTTCATGTAACAACTAACAAATAACAAATGAATAAGTAATATCTTCTTCTGCACTGATGTGATATGCGTTTTCCACATCACTCCCCCAGCTGTCAATTCCACCGACACCTCTTACCGCTCCATATACACATAAAACAGTTCTTCTTGCCGGCGGCAATTCCTCATGGTGCGTTGCATTTTCGATTTCTGATGCTGTATAAGGCAGACATGAAAATGCAAATGTCTGCTCAGTCTTTTCAATCCTTAATGTCTGGACAGAAATGTCTTTTCTACTGTTGTCAAGGCTGGTATGTCTTGTAACTTCCACCCATTCTGTGTCCATTCTCATACCACATTCCTGTGGCACCAGATAAGGTGTTAAGCTTAAATCCTTTATCTCATATACACCCTCTGCAGCTCCGGCTTTTCGATCCGGATAAGTCTCTCCAGACAAGCCTTTGTAGATATATTTGTCTGCAAGCGTGGGCATGATAAATCTCATACCAAACACCGGAAGCTGCGGAAGCCCGTTGGCTCCGACATAATGGACTTCCACCATGATTTTTCCGGTTTCCTTTACGGTGTAAGTCACATGCACTATAGTAGACGGATTTGTGATTGTTTCATACGTATATTTTACAACGATCTCTTTGGCATCTACATCCCCGCCATAGCGGTTATTAGCAGGAGCACAAGGTTTTCCCTGTGATATTCCATCCATGATGACCTCTATATCCTTACAATTAATAAACATATCTGCTGCCAGCCAGCTTCCGCTTTTCATCTGAAACCCACTTCCCCTGTCATTATCTGTCAACGCTCTCCAGAACGTAGGCTTTGGGCAACGGTATAGCCATTCATAACCATTTTTTACAATAGATTCCAGACCTGCCTGCGCATAGGAAAAGATATAGTCAAATCCCTCTCCATGTACTCCAAGTGTAAAATCGCCATATGTCACTCGTAATGATTTTTTATTTGTACAATCCATAATAATACCTCACTTCCTGCATTGCCGGTTTTTCTCTGCGGTCTGCAAATAGGATTCCATTTCCTGAAAATTCATAATCTGCCGGTCTGTCATCGAAATCTCCTCCATATCGGAACACTTCTCTTCCAGTCACTTCATCTTCCACCATGATTGCCTGATCAATAAAATCCCAAATGAATCCACCCTGATACATTTCATATTTATCAATCAGTTTCATATAGGAACCAAGCCCTCCCATAGAATTTCCCATATCATGCATAAACTCACACAAAATATATGGTTTCTTTGGGTTGTTGTTGAGATACGCTTCTACCTCTTCCGGTTTTGCGTACATACGGCTCTCCATATCAGAAATTGTATCTTCATAGGCTCTGTTATAAACAACACTTTCATAATGAACCAATCGTCCGTCATTTTTTTCTTTGAAATAAGTGTTCATGGCTTCTATATCATCACCTGCATAAGATTCATTTCCCAAAGACCAGAACAGGATTGATGTATGATTCTTAAACGTTTCATAATTGTTTCTTGCTCTGTCAATGACAGCCTCTCTCCACTGTGGAACAGAGCCTGGTACATTGCAGGAAGGTTCAATGGCACCGAGCTTCTGAAAGGAACCGTGACTTTCCAGATTGGTTTCCGACATCACATAGATACCTGCTTCATCGCACATGTAATACCATGGGATCTGGTCTGGATAATGGCACGTTCGCACTGCATTGATATGATTCTTCTGCATACACTCCATATCTGCAATCATTTCTTCCACACCAATGCATCTTCCGGTCCTTGCATTCCACTCATGACGGTTTACCCCGGTAAGGATCAGTCTTTTTCCATTCAGATGTATGACTTTATCAATGATCTCCACTCTCCTGAATCCAACAGCATAAGGTACCACTTCCAGTAATTCCTCAGTTTCATTTGTAATCTCAACCAATGCATGATATAAGTACGGGTCATGATGATCCCATGCTTTTACCGCTTCCAGTGCAGCACTCATCTGACCGGTATAATAGCCATCTGTTTCTTTCAGATCAATCTCTGTTTCCAGAACGTTATTTTCTGCTCTGTCCTTTAAAACAAAACGAGCTCTAAAATTCGCTTTCGCAAGAGATGATATTTTTGCAGTTACAGTTACTCTGCCACTCATATTGTCCTGATGTAAGACTGGATGAATCCATAAATCTTCTACATGTACATCCGGTATTGCTTTTAATGTTACATTTCTAAAGATACCAAAAAAGCGAAAGAAATCCTGATCCTCTAAAAATGCTGCTGTACTCATCTTATGGACTTCCACAGCCAAAACATTTCCTTTTTCTTTGATAAATGGTGTCAGATCAAATTCGGATGGTGTGAAGCTGTCCTCTGCATAGCCGATAAACTGTCCATTTAACCACAAATACATTGCCTGTTCCACGCCTTCAAAACAGATGCGGATTCTCTTGCCAAGCATTTCGGCATCCAGATCAAATTTTTTTATGTATGAGCCAACCGGATTGTATGCAGCTTCGCTGAACATACCGGAACCGTCACCTGCATGTTCCAGGCTGTAAGCACCACGCCGGTACTCTTTTCCTTCCCATGGATACATGGTATTGATATATCGAATCTGGTCATAGCCTGCCAGTTCAATATGCCCCGGTACCATGATCTTATCAAAATTTTTGGCATCATAAGTTTCTTCATAGAAATTTACCGGTCTGCTTTTGGCATTCCTGCTGAAACAAAAATCCCACTGCCCATTTAAGGATTTTGTTAACCCATTCTCCTTCTTTTCCAATTCTGCATAATTTCTGTAATACACATGATCGCTGTGAGCTTCTACCTGATTGACACGAAACACTTCCGGATCATCTAACCATTTGATATCTGCGTTCATTTTTTCCTCTCTTTCCACAGATGGCCTCTAAAGGAAACTCTAGAGGCCATTATTGTAATATTACATATTCTCTTGTAATTTCTTATTTGCATCCTCTACATTCATAAATGAGAGGATCACTGTGATCAATAAATCTAAAATGAATGGGAGCCAGAGATACATGAAGTACATCATACTGATACAGCTATCCGGCTGAACAGCTGTATCTCCGTTCACAAATCCACTTAAATCAAGCATCCATCCGGCAATCGCTGTACCAAGACCTCCACCGATCTTTACGCCTAATGAAGTGCAGGAATACATGGTTCCATCAATTCTCTTCCCTGTTTTTAAATATGTATATTCTGAGCAGGATGCAATCACTGCATTCATGTCTCCCTGCCATGGTCCCTGTCCCAAAGCTGCGACCGCAGTAAAAAGTAACATCAAAGGAACACTTCCCATATATCCTGCAAGGACTACGAATAAACGTCCCAATGTCGCGATCATATAACTGTATTTGTTTAATTTGTACATACCTTTCCATTTAGAAACAATGGTAGGTGTAAATACAAGTGCGATAATCAGCGGAATATTGATTGCCCATGAAAATACGCCGAACAAATTTTTATTCAGGAGCACATAAGTCATAAAGTAGATACCGATGTTGATCATTGCTCCATATAACTGCTGAAGAATATATACAACGCAGATCATCAGGTAATATTTATTCGCAAATAATAATTTTGCAGCCTGAACCAGGGAAAGTTTGTCATCTGTATTTGTTACTGCTGTGCTATCTTCGCTCAATTCTTCATCCGGAAGTTCCTTTACAGAGAATACTGCCAGTGTATTGGTCACAATACCAACGATACAGTAAATGATTGCTATATTTCTCCAGCCGACAGCCCCTCCGCCAAGTATATCAACAGCACCAACTGTAATTGTCTGGATCAGCAGGCTTGTACCAAATGCGAACATAAAACGGAAAGAACCCATCTGCACACGTTCTTTACTGTTCTTTGTTGCAAGTGCTGTCAATGAGGAATAGGCAATATTATTAGCTGTGTAAAATACTGCGTTTAATAATGTGTATGCAATGAAAAACCATGCATACTGAGCAGTTTTTCCAAGACTTGTCGGAATTGCGAAAATGCCAAACAATGTAAGCGCGCATCCGAAAAATCCATAAAACATCCAAGGTCTTGCCTTACCCATTTTGCTCTTTGTCTTATCGATCATTGATCCAAAAAATACATCCGTAACTCCATCAAACAACTTGGATACTGCAATCAAAGTTCCCACAATACCCGCATTTAAACCGACTGTGTTTGTCAAATAAATCATTACAAATGAGGACAATAGTGCGTATACTACATTTCCTGCAATATCCCCGGTTCCATAACCTACCATGTTATACCATTTTAGGTATCTTTTTTCTTCCATTGGTGTTCTCCTCCCAATCCACTCTTAAATTTTTAGTTTTGAGTCATCCCGTTTCCTGCTAATGAAAGTATATAAAAATAAGTAAAAAAATCCTATAGCATAAATTGGACAAAATATGCACAAAATGGTAAACTTAACTTGAATACAAGATGGAAAGATGTTATTTTTTACAATATCCAGCATCTTTTCCATGAAATATTTTGAACTCAATATTCTGGAGGGCTCATATGTATACAAATAATGCGTATCTAAACAATTCAGTCGTTGATTTCAAAGACAAAACAAAACCTTTAATCGTGACAAGCTGCGGAACCTATAAACTTTACACACGCCCTAAGCTGCCAACGTGGCGCCCCAGAGGAAGAAAAGATTTTCAATTGCTTTACGTTGCAGCTGGAAAAGCCCATTTCCATTTCGGGGATGAAGAAAAAATAGTATCTGCCGGTCACATGGTTCTTTACCGTCCAAAAGAACCACAGAAATATGAATATTACGGTCATGATCAGACAGAAGTCTATTGGGTACATTTTACAGGCGGCAATGTTACCAATCTTCTCCGTTCATATGGACTTACAGATGATAAAAAAGTCTTTTATTGCGGATCTGATCTGGCATATCAGCAGCTCTTCCGGGCAATGATAAATGAACTGCAGATGTGTAAAGACAGCTATCAGGAAATGCTGGAAATGTATTTAAGGCAGATTTTTATCCGATTGCAAAGACTCTTCAAAACTACTTTAAGGATAGATAACGCTCATGTCGTCGAGGAAATAGACAAAGCAACCACCTTTTTTAATGAACATTATAACGATCCGATCAATATTGATGAATATGCAAGAGAAACACACGTAAGCACCAGTTGGTTTATCCGCAACTTTAAAGCATGCACAGGTTTTACACCTATGCAATATATTCTCTCCAAACGGATTTACAATGCCGAGGTATTACTTCGAGACACAGACTATAACATTGCTGAAATTTCCCGTATTGTCGGTTATGACAATCCTCTCTATTTTAGCCGTGTCTTCCGGAAAACAAAGAAAATGTCTCCTTCTGAATACCGTAAGTGCATCCGAAATTAAAAAAAGGAACGACCACCCGGGCAGCTCTTGTCTGCCGGAGTGATCGTTCCTCTTTTGCAAGATTTGTCTATTTCTTTTTCCATTTTGGCAAGTAATTTATTTTCTTATGCGATATACTGTGCTCAACAAAACAAGAAAGGAGATGCAATTTTATGAAGAACAAATTACGTGCATTTATTGAAAACCTTTTAAGATTTTATTCTGATTTTTTCCTCCACGGTAATTATCATCTTTAACTGCTTGCCCATCCTATTTTTCCAAAACAGCCTCTTTCCAATCCCTTTGCTGTTAGCAACTTCCCTCCGGGCTGTCTGTCACTGCAATATACTTGCATAGTCTACATATTTTTTTGCATGTTCGGTCTTATCCCACGTGTGGGTCTTTTCCAACTGCTTCTGTGTCAAATAAAAGAACTTCCTGCTCACCTTTGCCCATGAGCCTCCATCCGGTACCGGATCATCCCATGTGCTGTCGATATAACAATAGGTACTGCCATTTTTCACATAATTCCATGCGTGAGAACCGCCTCCGGCATCTCCGGCGACCGCAATGGAACGGATCCCGGCTTTCGATGCCAAAAGGTTAAAGGCTGCCGCATAACCCTGGCAGACTGCCTCCTGCTTCACCAGACAGCCGTAAGCCGTGTATGCATCATCATAAGCACTTTTTGAAACGCCCTCATCGTACACACAGTTTTTCACCAGAAAGTCATGGATCGCTTTCAGCTTCTGCTTATTCGTCATGCCTTTTTTCATAATCTTGCCGATGATCGCATCCGCTTTTGTATCGGCCTCTTTCATCTTTGACTTGATCTCTGATGCACTCAGCTTCTTGCTGGGGCGGTAACC